>JAGRHI010000160.1:2408-21569 GCA_020445045.1 Candidatus Competibacteraceae bacterium | reverse complement strand
AATAGACATTATCAGAAACAATCATGAAAATTTTATCACTTTTAGATCAACTCATTGATCATAAATGAATTTTCATATGATCATGCTTATTTGTTAAGATTATTTTTTTTGTTTCTGATAATGTCTAATAAGCTTCAGGCCAGACCCGACAGCGATACGGGACATGAGCTCGGGCGGGGCAATCGCGGGTCGGTCGGTTTCAGATGCGGCGCTGGTGGTCCCCTGCCTAGCGGGCGGATGCCGCTCATTGATGAGGAGAATGCCAATGGACAACAGACAACGCTTCGAGGAAGCACCGGCCCCGATATGGACCTTCAACCGCCAAGGTCCCTTCTACCGATTGCAACGGCGGCTAGGACTGCTAACCGATACTGATCTACGCGCGGGTCGGCGGGCCTTGGTATTCGTCCTCATCACGTGGCTGCCCACGCTCCTGCTGGCAATGGCGACGGGAAACGCCTTGGGTGAACACCACGAGCGCAGCATCCTGCTCGATTTCAGCGCCTATGCCTTCGCCATCGCCATCGCGGCATTCGTCCTGATGGAGCAGAGCTCCGACCGACGCATGGCTTGGCTGGTCCAACAATTCGTGGCAACTGGGATTGCAGCCTCTACGGCAAAACCCTGCTTGGCACAGGCGCGCCGGCATCTGGAGCGCCGCGCCAGTTCTTGGGCCGCCGAGGCAGCAATGCTCGCCCTCTCCTATGCCTTGGCATACGCCTGGATCGATGCGGGTCTGGTCCGAATACCGACTGGGACCTGGTTTGGGCGTCTGGTGGACGGCGCGTCCCAGCTCAACCTGGCTGGTTGGTGGATCATGCTGGTGGCTCTGCCCCTGTTCTGGTTCCTGCTCCTGCGCTGGTTGTGGCGCTTCGGCATCTGGGGGCTGCTGCTGCGTGATATTGCCCGCTGCGATCTACGGCTAGTCGCTACGCACCCGGATCGTTGCGGCGGCATCGCTTTCATCGGTCAATACCCCAAGACCTACCTGCTGTTCGTCTTCGCCGTCAGCACCGTGGTCTCCGCCACAGTGCTCAAACAAGTGGTCTTTGGCGGCGTCAGCCTGATGGCTTTCAAGCTCGCCCTGCTCGGCATGATCCTCTTTCTCCTCGCCGCTTTCGCCGCGCCGCTGGCGTTCTTCTCGCCCAAACTCGTCCAGCTCAAACGCTGCGGGTTGAGCACGTATGGCGCCTTGGTTAGCCGCCATAACCTGGCCTTCGAGGCACGCTGGATCGCCCAATCGGACCCCGAGCAGGCCGAAGAGCCTTTGGGCTCGCCCGACATGTCATCGCTCGCGGATCTTGCCGCCGGCTACGAGCTCGTGAAAAAGATGCGCGCGGTGCCCTTGACCAAAGAAAGCTTCATGCCGGTCTTGCTTGCCGCTTTGATTCCGATGCTCGTGGTTGCGGCAACTCAGACCCCTCTCGCCAAGATCCTCTCTGAGATCAAGGGACTACTATTGCTCTGAAACCGCGCCGCCTTTCGCCATCCAATCTTCGATCCTTTTTGCCCGCCACTTCCCAGGCGGAGAGCACCGTCGCTGGGGCGACGGCCCCAAGGGAGCAGACCGAGGTCGAGAGGACCCCAGTCTGCTCGGCCGGCCGGCGGCCGGCACACCCTCGTCCACTTTGGTGCCGGCTGTTGCACTCAGCGCGGCTCCACCGAGAAAGAAAGGGCATCGACGGTAGACCGAAGCGCACCCTCCTCGGCGGCCAGTGCCGGCAGGACGAGGACCAGTCCCAGGCCGATCGTCAGGGGTTTGAAGTGCTTCATTGTCTCGTTTCTTTTCTTCGGCTTGGCGATGGTCTGGATGGTCCAGACCGACGTGCGGCAGGACATGGCGCTCAGGCGGTCGTCGCTGGCCCGCTTTGGCAGTAGATGATCCCATCGCGGACGCGAGCGGGTCAGAACCTGAATGTGGCCGCTGACAGCGGCGCGCTGGAGGTGTTGTGGTCGAAGCGGCTGCCAAGTTGAGATCCCGTATGACATTGCCATTCGAGAGGCGAGGGACTATCGACACCGCTGCCTTCGGCCCATACCGATACACGCACCGGGGCTTGTTTGCCGCTTCCGTACGGGTTCAGTGATAGACGAGCTTGAGCCAGACGCAGTCCCCTTGGAGCCGGTTCTGGGTCTCCAGCTCCGGCAGCCAGCGAAGCTCGGCGACGCAATCTTGTTTGCCCATCGGGAGCACACACCGAAGGTGCCACAGGCAACCCAATGACTTTGCTGAAAGTCGTACCCATCGCAGAGACTCCGATAATGCTGTTCGGCATCGACAGGCGTTCCCGCAACCCCTGTCGATGCCGGTCATCGAGCCCCCTAGCCCGACGACGTCTTGGGCTATCGCATCTGCACGACCACCTTGCCGATCTCGCCGGTGAAGGCGAACGGCGGCGCGTAGTCGAAGGTGACCGGCTGACCGGTGTCCTCGCCAATGCCAAAGGTGTCGATGCCAAAACGGCCTCCAACGGTGGCTGTCAATTGACCTTCGGCGACCTGTTCACCGTTCACCTTGAGGGCAAGTGCCGCACCCTTGCCCGCCTCCTTGCCGCCCTGGTAGTCGAAGTTCAGCTCAACAACCGCCTCTCCGGTCGGGAGCGGCTTGTCACCCTTAACGATGGTGTGGTCTTCGAAGTAGTTGTAATCGAAGACCGGAATACCCTCCTTCACATAGAGGACCATGCCAGCGGCCACGCCGCCGAAGGCCATGACGACGCCTTGCGTCTTGTCACCGTGGGACTTGAGGTTGGCGGTGAGGGTCCAGGAGCGGTTCTTCATCGGCGGTGCGGCGGGCTCGGCGATGCGCGTGGCACCAGCGAAATAGGTGTAGGTGCTGGAGCTGGGATCGAAGCCCGGCACCGGCGGCTTGGGGATCGCCAGCCGGCCGGCACCGCGGTCATCCAGCGGATAGACGTGGTACTTCTCTGCCGCCGCGTCGAACCTCTGCTTCATCTCGGCGAGCTTCTCCGGCATCTGGGCGGCGAGGTCATTGGCCTCGGAGAAGTCCTGGCTCAGGTTGTAGAGCTCCCAGCGATCCTTGTTCCAATTGCCCGGGGCGTAGTCCTGACGCCAGGGGAAGGTGTGCTGGGCGTCGGCCTTCCAGCCGTCCTCGTAGATGGAACGGTTGCTGAAGACCTCGAAATACTGCTCGTTGCGCCCCTTGAAATTGGGATCGGTGAAGCTGGCGAGGAATGATTTGCCGGCCAGGGGCTTCTGCGTGATCCCATCGATCGTCTCGGGCATCGGGATGTGCGCGGCCTCCAGGATGGTCGGGACCACGTCGACCAGGTGCAGGAAGGCGTCGCGCGGCGCCTCATCGTGCCTAATCTTGGCGGGCCAGCTGATCACCATCGGGTTGCGGGTGCCGCCCAAGTGGGAGGCGACCTGCTTGACCCATTGGAAGGGGGTGTTCCCTGCCCAGGCCCAGCCTACCGGGTAATGGGGCTCGGACTCCGGGCCACCGAGCTGGTCGAGGTGGGCGATGATGTCATCGAGCTTGGTGGGCAGACCGTTCAGTGCCCGAATCTCGTTCAAGGTGCCGTCGGGTCCGCCCTCTGAGGACGCGCCATTGTCGCCGACGATGTAGATGAGCAGGGTGTTGTCGGCGTCCGGCAGCTGCTTGACGGCGTCCAGCAGGCGGCCGATCTCGTGATCGGTGAAGGCGAAGAAGCCGGCGTAGTTCTCCATCAAGGCCGTGTAGACCTTCTTCTGCTCGTCATTCAGGCTGTCCCAGGCCGGCACCCAGTCCGGGCGGACGGTGAGCTTGGTCTCCGGCGGGATGATGCCCATCGCGAGCTGGCGCTTGAAGACTATCTCCCGGTAGGCATCCCAGCCCATGTCGAACTTGCCCTTGAACTTGTCGCGCCACTCGGCGGTGACGTGGTGAGGCGCATGCATGGCGCCGGGGGCGAAGTACATGAAGAAGGGTTTTTTCGGTGCCACTGACTTGGAGAAGCGCATCCGGGCGATGGCTCGGTCGGTCATGTCGGTCATGAAATGGTAGCCCTGCTCCGGACTCTTGTCGGGCTCCACCGGGGTGGTGTTCTCGAACAGCACCGGGTAGTACTGATGGGTCTCGCCGGCGTTGAAGCCGTAGAAGTACTCGAAGCCCATCCCGGTCGGCCAGCGGTCAAACGGACCCGCCACCGTCGTCTCCCAGTCCGGGGTGTTGTGGTTCTTGCCGAACCACCAGGTGGCATAGCCGTTGTCCTTCAGGATCTCGCCGATGGTCGCGGTATCGCGCGGCAGCATCGTCGAGTATTCGGGGAAGCCAGTGGCCCACTCCATCAGGAAGCCGTTGCCGGAGTCATGGTGGTTGCGCCCGGTCAGCAGCGCGGCGCGCGAGGGGCCGCAGATCGCGGTGGTATGGAAGCGGTTGTAGCGCAGCCCTTCGGAGGCGAGCTTGTCCAGGCTCGGGGTCGGAATCTGCCCGCCAAAGGTCGAGGTCTGGCCGAAGCCGACGTCGTCGAGCAGGATGACGATGACGTTCGGCGCCCCCTCCGGCGCCTGCGGTGGATGCTGCCAGGCGGACTCGGATTCCTTGTAGGTCTTGCCGATCTTGCCCTCGAAGGGCGAGAGCGGCATTGGCAGGTGCAGGCGGTCCGGGTATGCGGCACCCCGCTGATCGGGGGACTCCGCGGCTGTGGCCGGGACTGCGGGAATGAAGAGCGCGACCAATGCGGCAAGGGCCCAGTCGTGATTGATTGTCATCGAGGGTTCCTCCGGTTGTAGGTATTACCAGGCGAGATCACGTTGCGGATACCGACCAAATAAGCGACTCGCTCGCGCTTGCTGGAGCCCTTCCAGCCGTTGCCGTCGGCGCGCTTGATGGCATGGCTCGCGGCGGGGACGAGCTGATCTCATGGGCATCAATCTCCTTGGTGGTGATGGTCTTAATGTGAACATCCGCGCTTTCGCCCGATGCCGACCTTTCCACCGGTACCTGCTTAGAACTGATGCTTGGCTTCAGAATTGATAGACGAGCTTGAGCCAGATGTAGTCTCCCTCCAGCCGGTTCTTGGTCTCCAGCTCCGGCAGCCAGCGAAGCTCGGCAACGAAATTCTGTTTCCCCATGGGCAGCAGATAGCCGAGCACCGGACCGAGGCCGGCAGTACGGCCCTTGAAGTCGCCGAGGATCGGGCGCTGTCCGCTGTCCGCGGTCACCTGCTCGACCCAGAAGCCTTCGAGTCCGAGGCTGAGAAATCCTTTCCCCGCCGGCAGCAGCTGCTGGAGGCTTCCCTCCAGATGCACCAAGGTGCCGCTGCGATAATCGGTGTCCGGGTTCTTGGTGTTGAACATGACCCCGCCATGCAGCGCCGCATTGAACCCAGTCGTGGGGTTGCTGTAGGCGACTCCCGCGATGGGGTTGATGCTCCAGTAGTTGAGCCCCGGATTGGCCAGGCGACCCACTTCGTATTCCCCCGTCGGGGCATAGACCGTGAGCGCAAGGTCGTATTGCCAAGAGCCCTCTTTCCAGCCCAGCATGACCGGAATCAACGTGAGGTCGCCGAACCCCGCCTCGGTGTCCCGCACTTGGCGGTCGCCGATCACGGTCTCGACCGTAGCCTTTGCCGTGATCCAGGTGTAGGGCAGCATGGCGCCGACGCTGTAGTAGGCACCGAGGACCTTTTGATCGAAGGTGTAGAAACCGCCGAGCAACAGGGCATCCAAGTTGGCCTCCAGGCCGAGAGCCTTCAGCCCGGCGACCGGAAGTTCCTTCTTGGTTCCCGCATCGCCCTGGTAATGGAGGTAGATCGGCTCGATCACCCAGCCGGGCTGGGTCGGCGCTAGGTCGATCAGGGTCGCCACCGCCCCCGGTAGGTAATGGCTGGAACCTCCCTCGCTGGCCGCCGCGATCATGGGCGCGAGCATCCATGAGACGACGCCGAGGCCGACCATCATTCGCCGAAAAGGGGTACCTTTATCAGGTTTCATCGCGTCGATCTCTTGCTTTCGCTTAGAGGCCAGCAAGCGCGGCGACGCGCCGAGGTTTCCCTCGGCGCCGCCAAGGCGTCATTGTGCAATCGCACTGCGCAGACGTCCCTGCCGGTATTGCTCCAGCTCCTCTTCCGTCAGCTTGTGCTCGGTGATGTTGATGGTCACCTTCTGAAGATCACCCGTGAACTTGAACGGCACCTTGTAGTCCTCGCTGACGGGTGTACCCGTGTCCTCGCCGATATCGAGCGTCTCATCGAGCGACATGCGATAGGCAATCGTCTGCGGGAGGTGTCCACTTGCCACCTTTTCGCCGTCGACGGAGAGCGTCGCCTGACCGCCCTTGCCCGCGCCGCCGCCGTCATAGTTGAAATCGACCGTAATGACGTGGTGGCCAGGTGGGATCTTCTCTTGGCCGGCCACTGTATAACGCTCGACGCCGGCAAGGTTATAGTGGAATACCGGTTTGCCATCGAGCAGGTACAGGCCGAGCCCGGCAAAGCGGCCGCCTTGGGTCATCAAAAGGCCCTCGGCGCCACCCTCCGGAATGTCGACCTCGGCGCGGATACCGAACGACTTGTTCTTGAAGTCCGGCGCACTGCCTTCGGGGATTCGCGTCATGCCATCGTAATAGGTGAACTCCGTGAGCCCGCGAATGTTGCTCGGACGGTTGTTCACATCGAGGCGCTCGACCTTCGTGTTATCGAGGGGCAGGACGTTGTATTTCACCGCCTCGATATAGAACAGGCGCTGTAGCTTCTTGAGCTTCTCCGGGTTTTTTGCCGCCAGATCGTTTGCCTCGGAGTAGTCCTCCGCGACGTTATAGAGCTCCCACTTAAAGCCATCGATTGGGTCGACATAGCTGACAACGCTGGCCCAGGGTGGGGCGACCGGGGTGGTGGCCGCTACCCAGCCGTCGTGATACAGCGCCCGATTGGCGAACATCTCGAAATACTGGGTGTCGTGCCGCGACGGTGCATTCGCATCATCGAACGTGTACACCATGCTGACGCCTTCCACCGGGGCTTGCTGGATGCCATAGACCGAGAAGGGTGCCGGAACGCCCACCGACTCCAGGATGGTCGGCATGATATCGATGACGTGGGAAAACTGCGTGCGTATCTCGCCGTGGGCCTTGATGCGCGCGGGCCAGGCGATGACCATCCCGTTCTTCGTGCCGCCGAAATGCGAGGCGACCTGCTTGGTCCACTGGAAGGGCGTGTCCATGGCGTGCGCCCACCCAATCGGGTAGTGGTTGAAGGTCATCGGTCCACCGAGCTCATCCATGCGCCGCAGCACCTCGTCGAAGGGCTCCTTGAGATTGTTGAAGAACGTCATCTCATTGAGCAGGCCCTGAGCGCTGCCTTCGGCGGAGGCACCGTTGTCGCCCTGAATATAGATGACCAGCGTGTTGTCGAGCTCGCCCATCTGATCGATGGCATTGATGATGCGACCCATCTCGTGGTCACAATGCGCCAGGGCCCCAGCGTAGACCTCCATCATGTGGGAATAGAGCCGCTTTTCATCCGAATTGAGGGAGTCCCAGGCCGCGATGCCCTCCGAACGTTTAGTGAGCTTAGTGTCGGGCGGGACGATGCCCATCTGCTTCTGCTTGGCCAGCGTCATCTCGCGCTGCTTGTCCCAACCCTGATCGAACTTGCCCTTGAACTTCTCGATCCATTCTTTCGGTGCGTGGTGTGGCGCGTGTGCCGTGCCTGGCGCGTAGTAGGCAAAGAACGGTTTCTTGGGCGCCACGGCATGCTGCATCCGAATCCAGGCAATGGCCTTGTTCGCCATGTCCTCGTCGAAGTTGTAGCTGGGGTCGTCGTGGGGTGGCTCGATGGGCCGCGTATTCTCGACCAGCGCCGGTGCCCACTGATTGGTATCGCCGCCGACAAAGCCATAGAAATACTCGAAGCCCAGACCGGTTGGCCAGAGGCTGAACGGGCCGGCCTGGCTGGTCTGCCAGTCGGGAACATTGTGGTTCTTGCCGAACCAGGCGGTGTTGTAGCCGTTGAGCTTCAGGATATCGCCCAGACCACGCTTGGACTGGGGTACGAGCGTGTTGTAGCCCGGAAAACCGACACCGGCTTCCATGATGACGCCGGTGGCGACGCTGTGATGATTGCGCCCCGTCAGCAGCGCCGCGCGCGTCGGAGAACAGAGTGCCGTGGTGTGGAAGTTGTTGAATCTGAGGCCGGCATTGGCGATCCGGTCCATCGTGGGCGTCGGGATCGGGCCACCGAAGGTACTGCTCGCGCCGAAGCCGACATCGTCGGTGAGAATGAGCAGGATATTCGGTGCGCCGTCGGGCGCCGTCACCTCCTTGGGAAAGTCCTTGACGGAATCAGCTGGCGTCAGTCCGATCTTGCCCTTGAACGACGCATCGGGAATCGGGAGCTGTGACCGGTCGAAAGAGTCTTTTGCCGACACGCTGCCGATAAGACCTAGGGATAGGCCCAAGGCAAGTATCACCACGGACGGAACCCATGAAAATGGCGCTTTTGTCGATACACGAATCGCTGTTTCGAGCTTCATTGCTGACCTCCCAGGATGAGATGTGTGAGGGACGCGCTCCCTGTGCCCAACGGCGGCGCGGGCGTGTCGTCCCATGCTTCAGTCCATGCGCCTCGGTACCTATTGTCTCGAATTATTGATGAACTCTTGGATCACGTTCGATATATCGAAGCTCTTGCCGCCTTGGACCGGGGGATAATCCTTCAGGGTCTTGAGGTGGGCGGCCATCAACTCACCCATGGGCGCCATCAGCCAGGATACCTTTTGCATCAGGTGCCCATAAGATTCCTTGTCGCTGTAGCTTTCGAAGGGATCCATCCGCAGGTTGAAGACCAGTGGGGCCGCGCGGGGCACCAGGTTGGCGTAGTAGTCTTCCTTGGTGGAGAAGAGGAACTTCCACGGACCCATCCGTACCCCGGAGAGTTTGGTCTCGTAGCTCGTAGTAGTAGAAGATGCTGTTGCGGGCCGAATGGTCGGACTCGCCTTTCCAATAGGGTAGGTTGTTCAGCCCGTCGATGTACTGGTGCTTCTCCTTCATCTCCTTCTCGGCGACGTCCGGCACACCGGCGACGGCGGCCAGGCTGGTGAACATGTCCATGTGGCTCTGGATGCCGTTCAGGATCTGTCCGGGCTTGATCACCCCCGGCCAGCGCAGCATGGAGATCACGCGCACACCACCCCCGTAAGTGGACATCTTCTCGCCACGGAACGGCGTCGTGGCGCCGTGGGGCCAGGAGGAGTGCGGCCCATTGTCGGTGGAGTACCAGACGATGGTGTTGTCCTTGAAGCCGTTTTGCTTGAGGAAGTCGAGCACCAGGCCGATGTCGTGGTCATGCTGTAACATGCCGGAGCCGTGAATACCGGTAATGAAGGCCGCGCGGCCGACGGTACAGGACGGCTGGGCGTAATGGTCGGTGGAAGCGCACCCCCTCCATGCCGATGCTGTCGATATTCGGCGTGGTGTAGCCCATCACACCCATGCCGTAGGCGCTGACGTTCTCCCAGCCGATGTCGTCGCCCCAGATGGCCAGGATGTTGGGTTTGTCGGACCGTGCGTTTGCCGTAAGGCTCAGGCAAAGACAAGCGGGCAGCAGGGCGGCAACGCCCAATCTCCTCAACAGACGTGATTGAAACATCGGATGGGTCCCCCTTTCCCCTGGATACGGGTTTCTCTGCCTTCACTTGGGTTACGCAAGCCGAAGTCTAGGAAAGTAGGCTCAATATAGATTCCAGTCAGTTCGGTGCGTTATGCGACCAGCAACGTTAAGAGGGGGCTGAGCAGGCCTTTACCCCGGCCGCGAACGTTATGCACGAACTGAAAGAAACCCAAGTACAGCGGTAGTTTCTCCTGCGAGAGGCCGCGATGCGGTCGCAACCAGGAACGGAGTAAGGACCAAAAGCCCTCCATGGTGTTGACATGAATTTCATGGAAGCCATCCCCATCCTCGTCACGGGCGTATTCGCCCCGGCCATGACACACCGTATGATGATCAAAGCCCCAGTCCTTCAACGGGTTATAGATGGCCTATTCATCGGTATGGACGCGCGTTCCCGGCGCGATGAACGTCTGGATGAGGGGGCGAATCGTGGCCTGCTGGACATTCTCGACCATCTGGATGACCACCGCGCCACCCCGTTGAATCATGCCGAAAATCGGTGGCTTTTCGGTCGCCAAGGTTCCCCGACCCCGCGCTCCCTTCAACCGGCGCCGCCGACCCCGCCGGCCAGCGCTTCGCACCGCTTCCGGCTGTCCCTTGTGGCCGGCGATGACGTAAACCTCGTCGCATTCCACCTCCCCCGACAGGACCGGTTCGGGTTGGCGTATCACGACCCCGTCCCGCAACTGCTCGGTCATTCGCTGCGTATCGCTGGGGTCCAACCCCAATTCCTGGGCGATCTGAGCGTTCGAGAGGTTCAACCCCATGAAATACAAACATAAAATCTACACCGAGAGCGGTTGATGATGCCCCGCGAAGACCGTCCCCGTCAGATCGTCAAAGTAGCGGTCGCACCCCTGACAGCGATATTTCCGCCGCGCCGGTTGCGTCGTATCCCGCCCCTGCTTCGTCACGGCGGCCGCGCTGCAGTGGGGACAACGAACCCCGTCGGGCCACCGCAGTTGGCGAATCACCTCATAACATTTATGGTCGTCCAGCAGGTTTTGAAGGGGGATCATCATCGGGGACCTTCGGTCAAAGGGGTTCGGTACCCGTTCAGTGTACCCGCCAACCTCCGCCAGTGCGATCCGGCCTCAACAGTCTGGAATCCATATTGAGCCTTTGACTATAGCTCAGGAAATTCACGCAACCTCGCCCTCATGGACATGGTGAGCGCATACACCATGTCGCCGACGAAACGCGTGAACGGCTCGTTTTCGATAACGAGGCAGCGAATAAGCCACCAAGGGCAGGAGCGCCGAAGGCTTCGGCGGCCGAAATCGGTTTCATCCTGGTTGTCGCGGACGCTTCGCGCCGCGACAACGGGGTACATCACCGGCCGCCGAAACGCGCCAGGTTTCGGCGATCCGTGGACACATGCGCCTGTGTCA
The DNA here is from genome assembly GCA_020445045.1 of Candidatus Competibacteraceae bacterium. GTDB lineage: Bacteria > Pseudomonadota > Gammaproteobacteria > Competibacterales > Competibacteraceae > Competibacter. The sequence goes on along the minus strand of JAGRHI010000160.1, from coordinate 10,567 downwards.
TGCACGTCGCAGCGTCAGGCTCCATCGATTGAGCTTGCCCACATCGAGCGCGCCATGGTCGCTGACCAGGAGCTTCCAGGCGCCGGCAATCGGCTGCCCGGCCAATACGGCGAGCGACGGGGTGGTGGCTGCGGTGTAGGTACGCGCGATGTTGTCGCCGGAACCGCCGGAACGGTCGTGCAGGACCGCCTCGTCGCCGGATGGCGCGAGGAGCCGCACGCGCAGATCGCCAATATAGGTATGCGAAATATCGACCGCCACCTCGACGCCGACGACATTGCCGTTTTCCGCCGTCGACAACGTGCGTTCGATGCCGGCGCTGGTATGGTCCGGAATCGTGACGCCCGGCGATTCTTCCAGCCGCACCGGTTGCATCGAACTATCAGCGGCCACGGCGAACTCCAGCCACCAACGGTTCAGGCGTCCGACGTCGGCCGGTGCCAGGTCCTGCACGACAAGCCGCCAGGCGCCTTGTGTACTGCGTCCGCGCAGCGTTGAAAGCGCCGGGCGTAACGTCTCGTCAAAGGTGATCTTGAGGTCGTCGGCGCTGCCGCCCTGGTTCTTCGGTTGCAACTCGATCACCGCGCCCCAGGGCGCGGTCAGTGTTACTCGCAAGTCGCCCCGGTAGGTATGGGTGATATCGACGCCAACCTTGAGGCTTGAGATCGTGTGGGCTTCGGCCACCGTGATCGTGTCGCCAATACCGGTGCTGTCGTTGTCGGGGATGGCGAGATTCGGTTGCGATTCACGCCGCAGCGTCGGTGGCGGATTGACAATGTCGCCCAGCAGACTGCGGAAGGTGACGGTGGCGCCTGGCGGCGAGATCTGGTCGATCGTCAGGTTCGACGGCACGCCGCTCCACCACTTGCTGTTGGGCACCGTGTCGTCGGCAAAGCGAGCCGCCGCTCCCGCGAACAGGTCGGCGGCGTCGCCGTATTGACCGCGCTGGCGTTCAAGTTGGAACTGCCCGTCAGCCTGCTCCAGCGAGCACTCGTAATGGCTGCTGGCGGTCATCTGTTCATTGCTGTTGTCGCCTTCCTCGTCGATGTGCCAGATCGCCAGGCCCTCATCGGGCAGCGCGGCGTCGCGGCCGCCGCGCCGGCGGTTCTCGATCAGGAAGTACTCGCGCCCGTTGCGCGCATGCAGCGCGAAGTCGTTGCTTTCAGCCGCCAGCGTCACCTGGTCACCATGCGTGAGCGCCGTGACGCTACGCGCCCATCCTGACAGACGCTTGAGATAGGCGGAGATCGACACCGGGTTCTTCGGGCTGACGTTGCCGCCCGCGCACATCAGACAGTAGGCGCCGACGCCGCTGGACTCGTAGCCATAATCGTATAGGTCCGGATAATCGCATAGCATGTGGCCGTTTTCGTGGCAGAAGGTGCCCAGCGTCAATTCCGAGCCCATGGCCGTGAACTGGTAGTCGAACGCGGAGCGACCCGGCGTCAGCGCTACTGGCGCGTCCAGGTGGTGCGCGTGAGGCCACAGCCCCTTGGCCCAGTTGTTGACTACCGGGCCGGCGTAATAGACGTTCATGGCATAGACGAAGCCTTCGTTGTCGGCCGTCAGCGGCGTGAAGTCGAAACCTTGCGCCCGCCAGTGCGACAGCGCCTCGTTGATGAGTTCGAGCGCGCGCCGCGGCTGGGGAATCTGTTCGTTGGTGTAATAAGACTTGGGATGTTGCGCGCGGTAGTAAGGCGCGACGATGTTGGAGTAGCGGCAACGGCCAATCGAATTGGCGAGGAAAAAGTCGCGCACCGAGCCGTTATTGCCGAAGCCGGTGTAACCCTCCTGATTGCAGAAGCGTTCGACCTCGTCGCGAGCGATGGTGGCGGGTGCGTCGGAGAAATCGATCAGCAAGCACAATCCCACGAAATCACCTACCGTCTCGCGCCGCGGCGGCGCCAGTAATGGCCCCCCGGCGGTGGCTACCGCACGTAGCGTGCGCATCTGCTGGCGCCGTTCCAGCCGCCGTTGTTCGCAGCGGCGGCCGAACCTGCGCAAGGCGGATTCGTGGCCCCGTGCTCGCGCCGCCTCGTGCTGGATGCGTAGGCCGCGCGGCACGCCGGCACCGATGCCGTCCAACGGGCCGGCGGGGCCGGGCGCCGGTTCCAGGGCGTGGCCATCGGGCGCCAGGCGCGCCACCTCCCAGTAGCCGGTTGCCGGATTCTGGGTCACGGTATAACCATCTAGCGTCTCGAACACTGCGTAATGCTCGTCACCCCAACCGCGCAGTTCAATACTGCCGCCGTCGGGCTGAGTAAAGGTAAAGACCTGGGCATTGAAAGGCATCGTCATGACACACCTCCTGGTGAACAGGTGCAACGGCAATTATTTATTCTGAGTGAGACCTCGCAAATGCGTTCCACAAGTTCTGGCAGACTGCTCGGAAGATCCGCGCGGGCCGAAACCCAACGAGGCGGCGGATAAGCCGCGAGGACGGAAAAGCCGAAGGCTTTGACCGCCGATGAATGAGCTCACCTCGCCTTCGGTTGGCCGCCAATGTAGCTCAGCTGTGTTTCCCACCCGTCAAGGCAGGCATTGAATACGCCCCATTGGCATGTTGGGCTTCCTCTCCGCTTAAGAGCGAAAACGTGCGTGGGATGGATACCGGCCTTGGCATAAGCCTCAAAGTCAGTTGACGAGTCCCCATATGCATAGGATAAGTCCCAACCTGCCTTCACGTAGGTTTCTAGTATCCTGGCCTTGAAGCCTGCAACATCATCCCGCTCTTGACTGTTTTGAGCGACATGCAGGGGTCCGTCGGGAAAGTGGTTCTGACGAAGCCAGTCCTGCAAGCCAGACTGAAAAAGGGGAGTTCGAGCCGTTATGTAAACAATCTTGTAGCCTTTTTGAGCAAATGCCCGCAGAGCATCTGCTGCGCCTGGGCGAGCTTTCCCCACATCAATCGGATTCGGTGTCAGCGTGCCGTCGATGTCCACTACGACCAATTGATGCTGGGAAGGTGTCGGTGATTGAATGTCAGTGGGCGGTATTGTGGCGCATGCGTACAGGCTCCCCGTGAGGATGAGTAGCGCGAAGGACCTCCACATCACCTTGTCTCCTTGGATCATTAGAACACGATGGAGAAACAATCCTCTCCGAGGCTCGCCTAACGGGGCGGCAGATAAGCCGCGAGGGCGGAAAAACAGAAGGCTTTGGGGCCGATGTTGGCTTATCCGCCGCCCTGTTCTACATCTCTAAGGAAAATTGCCAGTGTCGCCATGCTGTGTTGATTGATGGGTCCCATATTTACCATAAAATCAAACCTAACCTCTACTATTCTTGGGTTAATATTTGGTTTAAAAGTAAGTTTTTGTGCTGTTTTTGTTAAAAGACGTAAAAATTGCAATACCTCCCCTTTCTCCCAAATCCTATAAATCTTCAAACCCATACAGTTTTTTTCTCTTTGGATTTTGTTTACCGAATGATATCCGGTTACTGGAGAGGGGTCATATGCAAAAACGGTTTCAATTTTTTTTGAAGCATAAGCGGCTTGCTGCGCTAATCCGCCACCTAAAGAATGCCCAGTTGCTGTAAACTTCACCTCTCCCCCTTCCATAGCAATCTTCCCTTTCTTCAAATACTCCTCTATTGCCTCCACATATGGGTTTATTTGTAACAACGTTTGCTCGTACGCATTATGCACGAATGGTACAAAACGAGTTATCCAATTTGCATTGGAGTACCAGTCTTTCCATTTTGTAAATCTCGTACCACGAAATACTATTCCCACATAAACAACACCATCTTCTTTTTTATAGTATGAGTCTACCTTTAGACCTTCTAACCATTTGCCTTTTCTGAGTGGCCTATATTCTTCGAATTTGATATTTATCTTCTTCCAATCTGAAACCATTTCCTTTAAGCCATCCGTATCATCCTCGTATACAGTAGCACTCAACGCAGCATACTGCGAAGTAAATCTAAGAGCTGTGTCATGTTCCCCGTTAAGTATTTTCTTAACTTCAACATATTCATCGTCAGATCTAATAATAGCGAAATCTTTTTTCTCTTCCATACTACCCCCATATTTTAGAGATATTTTAGCTGCTTCACTCGTAACGCCGCCATCACAGGAGGAAAAACCAGAGCGAAGCAGCGATTTTGACTTCCCATGTATAGCTTTTAAGTGCTTTTATAGAATTGCATCTAGAGCCTTATTTAATACAAGATCTATCAATCCAATAGTTACCTTTTCTAATTGAGCTTTAACTGCAATTTCTTGCGAGTTTAGAAATTGCCTTACTGTTCTTCTTCGTGCGTTCAATAAAGCCTCCAACTCATCGGAATCAATTTCGTCTTTGATTTTCAACACTAGCCATTTTTCAATTTTTTCGCCAGTCTCCTTGGCAACGGATTCGGCCTCAGACTTCGCTCCTTGAATTACTTGTCTATTAGACATTATCAGAAACAAAAAAAATAATCTTAACAAATAAGCATGATCATATGAAAATTCATTTATGATCAATGAGTTGATCTAAAAGTGATAAAATTTTCATGATTGTTTCTGATAATGTCTATTATACAGGCCGGCGTTTGCAACAATCGGCGCCACTTTTCTCGCTTCATCAATATTATAACCAAGTTGGCTATGGACTATTGGCTGCCGCCAAAACAATATTTCGATAACGGCGATAGCTATGTGGATCAAGGTGACCAAAATCACGAGGGATAGAAAAAGCATGGCTATTTACTCGTTTTGGTTGATTTCAGAGATGCGACCGGAAAAATTCGAGCGTCCGATCCTTCGAAAGCTTGCGTGCGTCGGTATTGGCTTGATCGTCGCCTATGAAGCCATGGCTGGCACCGGCATACGCAAACAACTCTGTCGATGTTCCTTCACGTTTGAGCGTTGTCTTGATGGCCTCGGCATTTGAGAAGCCCGTACCGGGTAGACTATCCGCTGTGCCGTGATGAATCTGAGCGTGCGTTAAATTTCCAGGTGTACCGATTCCGTCGAGGACCGGCGCAAAATACTCAACCAGTACATCTGCCTTGTCGCGAAGTCGCAGGCAGAGATGACCTCCAAGAGAAAATCCCAAGAGACCGATGCGCGATGTGCTAACCAATGAGGTTGTTCTTGCATGATCGATTGCGTCCGAGATTGCCGACTGCCACTTATCTCTGTGCTCGGCAATTACGTCAAAGATGGACGGACCCGGCTGTGTTCCTGTCACGGCGAAATAATCCGGAATCATCGCAACCAAGCCGGAGTTTGCCAGCGACTCAGCGTAGTCGCGAATCATAGTGGCCCAAGGTCCGCTCAGATTGTCGGTCAGGCCATCACTGCCGTACGTGACGACGACTAAACCAGTTTCTGAGATCCCAGTCCCAGCCGGTGCATAGAGTTCAGCAGCAATCGACTTGCATTGGGTGGTGAAGTGGATCTGAGTAACCATGTCGGCCTCCGAATGTTTGTAGTTCGCCTAGATGCCGAACGCTCAAATCCAGCCGCGCCAAAAAGCGCCGCTTCGCTCTGCTTTTTGGCGCGGCTGGATTTGAATGTTAGCTTCGCTAGGCATCTGCAAATCCGGCATTACCTATCCAAACGTAGAGGTGCGTTCCTTCTTATATTCGCTCGATAGTTTATAACTAAAACGCGGCTTGTCACCATGCTTCTCACCTGTATCTACTTTTTGTAAGAACCCGAGATACTGAAGGACTTCTAGACGCCAATAGACATATCGACCTACATGTTTGGCAAACTGATCTTCCAATTCCTTTTGAGAAACACTCCCTCCTGCGGCCGTACGCCGTTCTATAAAGTCGAGAATTTCCCTTTGATCCTCGCTTTGCTTATCCCGCCTGACGAGGAAGGGAAGACTAAGCTCATTACGAATATTCTCTGGAATATTTGTGTGAGAACACGAATGTGAGTCTTTACTGTCAGGATTCAACGCAGCTCGCTTTGTTCGGATTTCGGTAACTTCAACTAAAACTATACCTCCAAGTGTAACAATAAGAATAACTGCGCAGGCTATCAGCGCATACAAAGTTTCACTAGATGGAAGTGTAGCCAACGAGCCCAGGAATAGCGCTTCAGCAATTAATGCTATCAAAGCCATAACCTTTGTCCGGCTATCGATAGCTTGAAGAATGTTCATGCGCTTTTCGTTGGGCATTGTTTGATTCTCCTACTATGAAGCTAACGTCAGGCGCGCGCCTTTGGCGCGTCCGCTGGATGCGCATGTTAGCCATCTACGTCTTCTGGAACATCATAGTCAAATATATCCCCTTCATCCGAAATTGTTTTTCTAAACTCATTTGGGTACTTCTTTTGCATTTCATCCTCAACGAATACAATTGCTTCCTCAAGATTGGTATATGTACTTCCTGCATCTGCAACAGCTTGTTTTGTTTTCCTGCCAATTAATCCATCAATATTTCCGAGTTTAAGACCTAATCTTACCAGGCATGATTGGAGATAAGCTGCTTCTTGATTACTATCATATTTATCTACAATCACACCTATCGAAAGTATGCTGGAAGCGGCCATGGCTTTGTAAGGCTTCATGTTTGCTCCATGACCATCCTTATAGTAGTCATATACAACTTGGTGACTACCTCTGCACTCGAAATGCCAAGCCTCACTTTTTCGTTTGTCAGGCGTAGAAATGATTGGAACCATCCCATGAGCTTTTGCAATATCCCAGAAATCGGATAGTTTTATTTTCATGTCTTTCAGTGACAAATCGAACGCTCGACCGGCTTCATGTAAACTTCCGCCAGGCGGTGGGCTATATGCCCTCTTTTTCCCTGTTTTCCAATCTAAGTGAGCTTGCAACTGCATATCATAACTTCTAAATAAATCTGATAAAACAAGCTTTCCACCGGCATCTTTCAAATCAATTGAGATTGCTTTAAGTGCTGTTTGCGTGTCTGGTGTCGATTTAGCCATTCGTTCAGGAAGTAATACTCTTTCACCATGAACTTTATATATCGATATTATCTCAACTTTGTTTAGGGGGGTTTTCATATCCAGACCTCATTGGTTAATAGGATAGTGCTAATCCGATGTTGATATGGCTAACGGGGCGGCGGATAACCTGCGCGCCCGGACAAAATGAAACTTTGGACGGGCGATGTCAGGTTGATCCGCGTGGTTGTGCGGCGCGAAGCGCCAAGCAACCATGCGGATGGGTATCCGCCGCCCCGTTGTCGCGGGCGCGAAGCGTCCGCGACAACAAGTGATTATATAGTTCTACTTTGTCAGATTAGAACGCAACCTATTGATTTTGCTAAAATTCACATAAAATTGGCGAAATTGATAAAACCTTATAAATCAAATGCTTGCCTGTAATCTGACAAAGTAGAAATAGTTTCTGTATATCTACCATGATCTGTCATCACCGATGATAATATTTTGATAAATATATATTTTATCAGCAGTATATCATTCAACATGACTCCATCTCCCTGGGTATTCCGACTGGTCGCCGCCCTCACGGAACTCACCGGACGTTACGAAGCGTGATGGACGCAGCAGAACGCATCACCGGCAAGCATCCTCATTGACACTGATCACAGTGTCATTCATCAAGCGCCTGCAACAACCACGACTTCATGTTGACATGATTGTCACTATTTCTTGAATTTTAGCAAATATTTTTGTGACATATACCCGTTTCAGTACCCGCGCCAATCAATCGAACAATGTCACGTCACGACCGGAAACGCCTTCGCCTTGCCCCTTGATGGAAGTCGTTCATGAGAAAGAGGATTCGGAGGGTTGAAATTCAAGCAGGAATCAGAAGACTGATAGAGTAACGATCATCCCCTACACGTTTGGCTGTGGCGAGGTGAAATTGCGCACCCAGCCCGCATGGATCTCGGTGGTACGCCCGATAAGCCGTAGCGAGGTATCACCATGAAAAACAGCTATTTTATTCGCTTTTTCATCTTCATGGTATTCGGCGCGGCGCTGATCGAAGCCGACGCGATCCACGCCGAAACGCTTTCGATTTCCTGCGGCGCGGTCGGACAGGAACTGGAATTCTGCAAAACCGGCGCGGAAGCCCGGGCGAAAAAGACCGGCAACCAAGTCACCATCGTCTCGACCCCCAACTCGGCCACGGCGCGCTTGGCCCTGTATCAACAATGGCTGGCGGCGGGCGCCGCCGATGTCGATGTTTTCCAGATCGACGTCATCTGGCCCG
>JAGRHI010000160.1:0-2277 GCA_020445045.1 Candidatus Competibacteraceae bacterium | reverse complement strand
TGGTCGCCATGCCCTGGTTCATCGATGCCGGCCTGCTCTATTACCGCAAGGATCTGTTAGCGAAGCATGGCGCGCAACCGCCGAAAACCTGGCGGGAACTGACGGAAACGGCGCAAAAAATTCAGGACGCCGAGCGCGCCGCCGGCAACGACAAAATGTGGGGATTCGTCTGGCAGGGCCGGGCCTACGAGGGCTTGACCTGCAATGCCCTGGAATGGGTGGCGAGCCATAACGGCGGTCGCATCGTCGACGCGCGGGGCCAGATCACCATCGACAATCCCCAAGCCGCCGCCATCGCCACCGCCGCCGGCTGGATCGACACCATCTCGCCGGAAGGCGTGTTGAACCACGCCGAAGAAGAAGCGCGCGGCGTTTTTCACGGCAACGCCGTGTTCATGCGCAACTGGCCCTATGCCTGGTCGCTGGCGCAAGGACCGGACAGCGTCATCAAGGATCGCGTCGGCGTGAGCGCCTTGCCCAAGGGCGGCGCGGACGGACGCCACGCCGCCACGCTGGGCGGCTCGCAACTCGCCGTCTCCAACTACTCGAAACACCCCCAACTGGCCGCCGATCTGGTGCTCTATCTCACCGGTGCCCAGGAACAGAAACGCCGCGCCATCCAGGGTGCATATAACCCAACCCTCATCGCGCTCTATCAGGACCCCGAAGTGCTAGCCGCCGCGCCGTTCATGGGCGCCTTGTATGACACCTTCGTCAATGCCGTGGCGCGTCCATCCACCGTCACCGGCATCCAGTACAACCAGGTCAGCACCGAATTCTGGAACGCCGTCCACCCAGTGCTGGCCGGCAAGATCCAGGCTCAAGCCAGCTTGGCGCAACTGGAACGCTCGCTCAAACGCCTGAGTCGCGGTGGCCGGCACTGGTGAATGCCCGCTCCCAACCGCGCCCCTCTCCGCTCACCCGTCAATGGGTACGAACGGCGTGGCTGTTCTTGACGCCGATGCTGATCGTGCTGGCGCTGGTGGCCGGCTGGCCGCTGGCGCGCACCATCGGCTTCAGTTTCACCGACGCCAATCTATCGGATTTGAGTAGCGCCCATTTCGTCGGCTTCGAAAATTATCTGGTCCACGACGAGGGTGAATGGTATGGGGTGCTGGCCGATGGCGAATGGTGGAACGCCGTTTGGAACACGCTGAAGTTCGCGGTCATCTCCGTCACCCTGGAAACCCTGCTCGGGCTGATCGTCGCCCTGATACTCAACACGCCCTTCAAGGGACGCGGCTGGGTCCGGGCGGCGGTGCTGATCCCCTGGGCGATTCCGACCATCGTATCGGCCAAGATGTGGGGCTGGATGCTGCATGACCAGTTCGGCATTCTCAATCATCTCCTGCTCGGGATCGGCCTGATTTCCGCACCCCTGGCCTGGACGGCGAGTCCCGATCTGGCCCTGACGGCGGTGATCCTGGTCGATGTGTGGAAGACCACCCCGTTCATGGCGTGTTGATCCTGGCCGCCTTGCAGATGCTGCCCACCGATTGCTACGAGGCGGCGCGGGTCGATGGCGTGCATCCGCTCAAGGTGTTCTTCAAGGTGACGCTTCCCTTGATCAAGCCCGCGCTGATGGTGGCGGTGATCTTCCGCCTGCTGGACGCGCTGCGCATCTTCGACCTGATTTATGTATTGACCGCCAACAGCAAGGACACCATGTCCATGTCGGTCTACGCCCGCCAGCAACTGGTGGATTTCCAGGCGGTGGGCTACGGCTCGGCGGCCTCGACCCTGCTGTTTTTGACCGTGGCTCTATGCACCGTGCTTTATATCAGCTTCAGCCGCCTGCGCTTCGACACGAACTAGCATGCAACGGCGCTTCGCCCGGTTGGGCTTTTATCTGTTGGTCACGGCGATCGTGCTGTATGCGGTGTTCCCGTTCTATTACGCCATCGTCACCTCGTTCAAGACCGGCCCGGAATTGTTCAGCGTCGATTATTTCCCCCTGCGCTGGCACTGGGACAACTACGTCGCGGTGTTCCGCGAGCAGCCCTTCGCCCACAACATCTTCAACTCGGTGCTGGTGTCCTTTACCGTGGTCGCCCTGTCGCTGATCCTGGGGGTGACGGCGGCGTTCGCGCTGGGGCGGGTGCGGTTTCGGGGGCGCGGGCTGCTGCTGCTGACCGTGCTGGGCGTGTCGATGTTTCCGCAGGTCGCGGTGCTGTCCGGCATGTTCGAGCTGATCCGGGGCTTGGGACTGTACAATAATTTGCTCGGTCTGGTCGTTTCCTACCTGATTTTCACCCTGCCATTCACCGTATGGGTGCT
>JAGRHI010000159.1 GCA_020445045.1 Candidatus Competibacteraceae bacterium | reverse complement strand
TATTGGATTTGAAGTAGCGCACCTTACGGCCGTCCTCCAGGATCCGGAACCCGACCCGGTCGCCTTTCTTGGTGGCCGGATTGAACAACAGTACGTTGGAGCCATGAATCGCCGCTTCGCGCTCGACGATGCCGCCAGCCACGCCACGGGCTGGGTTGGGCTTGGTGTGCCGCTTGATCAGGTTCACACCGGCCACCAGCACGCGGTCATCGCTCATCACTCGCATCACTTTGCCGTGCCGACCCTTGTCCTTGCCGGCGATGACGATTACTTCATCGTCTTTTCGAATTCTGCGCATTACCGCCTTCCTCCTGCCTCACAGCACTTCCGGCGCCAGGGAAATGATTTTCATGAATCGCTCGCCGCGCAACTCGCGGGTCACTGGCCCGAAGATACGGGTACCGATCGGTTCCAGTTTGTTGTTGAGCAGCACCGCGGCATTACCGTCGAAACGGATCAGCGAACCATCTGGCCGCCGCACGCCCTTGCGAGTGCGGACCACCACGGCGCTATAAACCTCGCCCTTGCTGACCTTACCGCGAGGAATCGCGTCCTTGACGCTGACCTTGATGACGTCACCAATATGCGCGTACCGGCGGTGGGACCCTCCCAACACCTTGATGCACATCAGCCGGCGGGCGCCGCTGTTGTCGGCGACATCCAACATCGTTTGCATCTGAATCATGGTTCTACATTCCGTTCACGGATTTTGGAAAAGACTGCCATGTCGGGCGCCCCCGGCTTGGCCGCGGCGGCTATTGCGCGTGCCGGATCACATCGACCAACATCCAGGATTTGGACTTGGACAAAGGCCGGCATTGCTTGATGGTCACCATGTCGCCCTCGCGGCACCGATTGTGCTCGTCGTGAGCGTGGAGCTTGGTGGTCCGGCGGATGTACTTGCCGTAAACTGGGTGTTTGACCAACCGCTCGATGGCCACCGTGATGGTCTTGTCCATCTTGTTGCTCGTCACGCGCCCGGTCAGGGTGCGCTCCACCTGATTTTCCGCCGTCATGCCTGGCCCGCCTTTTCGCTCAACACCATTTTGACCCGTGCGATATTGCGCCGCACCTGTTTGAACAAATGAGACTTGCTCGCCTGGCCAGTGGCTTTCTGCATCCGCAGGTTGAACTGCTCGCGCAGCAGCGCCAGCAGTTCTTGTTTCAGTTCATCCGCGCTCTTGCGCCGCAGTTCGCTCGCATTCATCACATCACCGTTCGGGTCACGAAGACCGTCCGCACGGGGAGTTTGGCCGCCGCCAGGCGGAATGCCTCGCGGGCGATGGCTTCGGACACCCCTTCCACTTCATACAGCACGCGGCCAGGTTTGATCCTGGCCACCCAGTACTCGACATTACCCTTGCCACTACCCATGCGCACTTCCAGCGGCTTCTTGGTGATGGGCTTGTCTGGGAAAATGCGGATCCACACCTTGCCGCCACGCTTGATGTAGCGATTGATGGCTCGGCGAGCAGCTTCGATCTGGCGGGCGGTCAACATTCCACGGGTCGTGCATTTCAGCCCGTACTCGCCGAAACTGACGTGAGTACCGCTGGTGGCAACGCCGGTGTTGCGCCCCTTGCGCTGCTTGCGAAATTTGGTTCTTTTCGGCTGTAACATGTTCTGTCTCGTTTATAAACAAGGAACTCCGCGGCGCGGCGCGGAGTTCCGCAACAACCCCAGACGTTCAACCGGCCGCCGCCTTCTCGAGCTTCGCCTCGCCCTGCCGGTCGAAACCGAACACTTCGCCCTTAAAGATCCAGACCTTGATGCCGATCACCCCGTAGGTGGTCCTGGCTTCGGCGAGGCCATAATCGATATTGGCGCGTAGGGTATGCAGTGGCACTCGCCCTTCACGGGTCCATTCGCTACGGGCGATTTCGGCCCCGTTCAACCGACCGGAAACTTGTATTTTAATGCCTAGCGCCCCCAAACGCATAGCATTGGCGACCGTACGCTTCATCGCCCGGCGAAACATGATGCGCCGCTCCAACTGCTGGGCCACACCCTCGGCCACCAGTTGCGCATCCAGTTCCGGCTTGCGGATTTCCTCGATATTGATCTGCAGATCCTTGACCTCCAAACCCATCATCCGGGCAACGGCCTTACGCAGCGCTTCGATGTCCTCGCCTTTCTTACCGATCACCACACCCGGACGGGCAGTGTGGATGGTGATGCGCGCCAACCGAGCCGGCCGCTCGATCTGAATCCGGCTGACCGAGGCATTGGCCAGCTTCTTCTTCAAGAACTGACGCACCCGCAGGTCGGTTTCCAGCAGGTCGGGATAATTCTTGCTCCCGGCGTACCATTTGGAGGTCCAGTCGGAAGAGATTCCCAGCCGTATCCCCGTGGGGTTGACTTTCTGACCCATATCGTTCTCGCTCCTACTCGGCTACGGTCACGGTGATGTGGCTGGTGCGCTTGACGATGCGGTTGCCGCGACCTTTAGCCCGGGCATGCATCCGCTTCAGCAGCGGGCCGCCATCCACGCAGATGGTGGCCACCTTCAACTCGTCGATATCGGCGCCTTCGTTGTGCTCGGCGTTGGCGATCGCCGACTCCAAGACGCTTTTGATCAGTTGGGCCGCCTTCTTGTTGCTGAACGTCAGAACCCGCAGCGCTCGATCCACCGGCAGACTGCGAATCTGGTCGGCCACCAACCGGGCCTTTTGCGGCGAGATCCGGGCATTCTTCATGATAGCGACAGCTTGCATCGGCTCGCCTCCTTACTTGGACTTTCTGTCGGCCACATGACCGCGATAGGTGCGGGTAGCGGCGAATTCGCCCAGCTTGTGGCCCACCATGTTCTCGGTGACCAGAATCGGCACATGCTGACGGCCGTTATGCACGGCGATGGTCAGCCCGATCATCTCCGGCAAAATCATCGAGCGCCGCGACCAAGTCTTGATCGGCCGCTTGGCATTGGTGGCAACCGCCTGCTCCACTTTTTTAATCAAGTGAAGATCGACGAACGGCCCTTTTTTAATCGAACGTGGCACCTTAACTTATCCTCTTGGTTGCATGCCCCCGGTTCGGCGGGGCGACCGCCCAGCTCCAGACCGGACGGCCCTTGCATTATTTCGCCTTTCGCCGGCGCACAATGAGTTTATCGGTGCGCTTGTTCGAGCGGGTCTTATGGCCCTTGGTCGGCACGCCCCACGGCGACACCGGATGCCGACCGCCCGAGGTACGACCTTCGCCACCGCCGTGCGGATGATCCACCGGATTCATGGCCACGCCGCGCACGGTGGGCCGAACGCCCACCCAACGCTTGGCGCCGGCCTTGCCCAGCGAGCGCAGGTTGTGTTCCTCGTTGCCAACCGCGCCGACGGTGGCCTTGCAGTCCACATGGACCTTGCGAATCTCGCCGGAACGCAACCGCAAGGTAGCGTAAGCGCCTTCGCGAGCGACCAACTGCACCATCGTGCCGGCGCTGCGCGCCATCTGCGCCCCTTTTCCAGGCCGCAGTTCCACGCAATGCACTTGACTGCCGACCGGAATATTCCGCAACGGCAAGGTATTGCCCGGCTTGATCGGCGCCGCCGGTCCGGACATCAGCGTAACGCCGACCCCGACCTCACGCGGCGCGATAATGTAACGGCGCTCGCCGTCGGCATACAGCAACAATGCGATATGCGCGCTGCGGTTCGGATCGTATTCGAGCCGTTCGACCCGCGCCGGGATGTTGTCCTTGTCGCGCTTGAAATCGACCAGCCGGTAATGCTGCTTGTGACCACCACCCTGATGCCGGGTAGTGATACGGCCCGTATTATTGCGACCACCATGGCGGGTCTGCTTTTCCAACAGCGGCGCGTAGGGCCGGCCCTTGTGCAAGTTCGGGTTGACGACCTTGACTACAAAGCGCCGACCGGGCGAAGTCGGTTTGGTCTTGACGATGGGCATGGGGTTTCACCTTTTATTCATATAGCGGGGCGGCGAGCGCGCGATCACTCCGCCATCATGAAGTCGATTTCATTGCCGGCTTCCAAGGACACGTAAGCTTTCTTCCAATCCGAACGCCGCCCGAAAGTAGACCCGAAACGCTTGCGCTTACCCTTGACGTTGACGACCGTGACGCCCTTGACCTTGACCTTGAACAGCAACTCCACCGCATCCCGGATTTCCGGTTTGGTGGCATCCGGAGTCACCTTGAACACCACTTGATTGTATCGCTCGGCGACCCGGTTACTTTTTTCCGAGACATGCGGGGCCAGTAGAATCTTCAGCAACCGTTCCTGGTTCATGCCAACCACTCCCCGACGCGCTGCAACGCGCCCGCTGTCATCAATACCTTTTCGGAACCCACCAGGCTGACCGGGTCCAGGCCAATCACATCGCTCACCGCCACGTCGGGCAGGTTGCGCGCCGACAAATACAGGTTGAGATCGACGTTTTCGGTCACCATCAGCACGCGGCCTTGATCGGCCAAATCCAGTGCCCGCATCCGCGCCAGTATGTGCTTGGTCTTGATTTCCGGAACATCCAGCGCATCCACCACCAGCAACCGGTCCTGGCGCAGCAGTTCGGAGAAAATGGCGCGCATGGCGGCGCGATACATTTTCCGGTTGACTTTCTGCGAGTGATCCCGCGGCCTGGCCGCGAAGGTCACGCCACCACCTCGCCACAACGGACCGCGGCTGGTACCGGCGCGGGCGCGGCCAGTCCCTTTCTGCCGGAACGGCTTGGCGCCACCACCACGGACCTGGGCGCGATTTTTCTGCGCGCGGGTGCCGGAGCGGGCACCGGCCAGATAGGCCACCACCACCTGATGCACCAACGCCTCGTTGAACGGCCGCGCAAAGGTCTCATCGGCGACCATGAGTTGGCCGGCCGCCGCACCGCTCGCGTTCTTGACCTGAAGTTCCATATCGCCTCCTTACCGACGCGCCTTCACGGCGGGCCGAATCATCACATCGCCGCCCTTGGCGCCGGGCACCGAACCCTTGATCGCCAACAAATTGCGCTCGGCGTCCACCCGGACCACTTCCAGATTCTGGGTACAGCGTTGCGCCGCGCCGAGGTGACCGGCCATCTTCTTACCCTTGAACACTCGACCCGGGCTCTGATTTTGGCCGATGGAACCGGGAGCACGATGGGACAGCGAGTTACCGTGGGTGGCACGCTGGCTGCGAAAATGGTGGCGTTTGATGGAACCAGCGAAACCTTTACCGATGGTGGTGCCGGTCACGTCCACCTTCTGACCGACCTGGAACAAATCCACCTTGAGCTCGGCGCCCACATCGATCCCGGCGCCCTCATCCTCCGCCAGACGAAATTCCCACAGACCGCGACCCGCCGCGATGCCGGCCTTGGCGAAATGACCGGCCATGGGCTTGGTCACCCGGCTGGCGCGACGGCTACCGACCGTCACTTGCAGGGCACGGTACCCGTCGCTTTCCTCGGTCTTGACCTGCGCGACGCGGTTGGGCTCGACCTCGATCAGCGTGACGGGAATCGAGACGCCTTCTTCCGTGAAAACACGAGTCATACCGGCCTTGCGGCCGATGAGTCCAATTGCCATTTTTATTTCCTCTACCTAATCACGACTTCAAGTCAGAGGAGGGGAAGGCTGCCCCTCATGACCTGGGCTTGAACGCCTCAGTTGAGCTTGATCTGCACGTCCACACCAGCGGCGAGATCAAGCTTCATCAGCGCATCGACCGTCTTGTCGGTGGGATCAACGATATCCATCAACCGCTTATGGGTGCGCAACTCATACTGATCGCGGGCATCCTTGTTGACATGCGGCGAGACCAGCACCGTGAAGCGCTCGATCTTGGTCGGCAGCGGGATGGGACCGTGAACCTGGGCACCGGTACGCCGGGCGGTCTCGACGATTTCCCGCGCCGACTGATCGATCAATCGGTGATCGAACGCCTTGAGGCGGATGCGAATACGTTGGCTGGTGGTGCTCATGACGCTCACTCGATCACTTTGGCGACGACACCGGCGCCGACGGTGCGCCCACCCTCGCGAATGGCGAAGCGCAGGCCCTCGTCCATGGCGATCGGGGCGATCAGACTGACCACGATCCGCACGTTGTCGCCGGGCATCACCATTTCGATCCCTTCGGGTAGGTCGACCGAGCCGGTGACGTCGG
>JAGRHI010000158.1:1223-7974 GCA_020445045.1 Candidatus Competibacteraceae bacterium | reverse complement strand
CTTCCAGGCGGTGGTCGTTCATTGTTTGGGTGTGAGATCGGAACCAGAAAAATTGCGCAATTCCTGCAAAATGAGCTTTGAAACCATCGGCAATACTTTGGCGGCGGAATGCGCAGAGGGTAAATATCGATTATGGAAACACGAGCTTCTTGCGCACAACGAAGCTGAACTTTCTCGGTTACTTATTGATGTCCGGCCTTTTTTGTTTCCCTCGTGATGCAAAAGCACCATCGTTGGCAGCCTGTTCCCGACTCGACGCCGCGCAAATGGTCGAAGAAGAGCTTCGGGAGCAATGGTCTAAGTGAAAGGACTGGACCGGTTGAACAACACGCTGGTAGGTTCGCGATAGCGGCCGGCTCTATTTCTTTTTTGGGGCATTGGCCGGAACATGGTGTCCACCGTCAATAAGTACTTCACCCTTGTATGTCGGAAATCGAACAATTATGCCTTATCACGTCACCCTCCAGCCGAGTGGCCATGAATTTCAGGTCGCGGAAAACGAGTCAGTATTGGATGCCGCCCTGCGCGAGAAAGGCAATGTGTTGCCCTACGGTTGCCGTAATGGAACTTGTGGGTCTTGCATGGCGACGATTCTGTCCGGCGAGGTCAGCTATCCCGATGGTCGCCCGCCGGCCTTGAGCGAAGCCGAGCAAAATGCCGGTAAGGCGCTACTGTGTCAGGCCCGGCCGCGTTCGGATCTGGTGATCGAAGCGCGCGAGGTCAAGGGTGTGGCCGATATCGTAGTGCGGACTTTGCCTTGCCGGGTGGAGCGGCGGGAGTTATTGGCGCCGGACGTCATGCGGCTTTATCTACGGCCACCGAGCGTCGAGCGACTGCAATTTCTGGCCGGTCAATATGTGGATATCCTGCTGGCCGATGGTCGGCGGCGCGGGTTTTCGCTGGCCAACCCGCCTCATGCCGACGATCTGCTGGAGCTGCATGTGCGCCATGTGCCGGGCGGGTTTTTCACCGATCACGTCTTCGAGCGGATGAAGGATAAGGCGCTGCTGCGGTTTCAGGGGCCGCTGGGAACATTTTTTCTGCGCGAGGATTCGCCCCGGCCGATCATCCTGATGGGTGGCGGCACCGGCTTCGCGCCGCTGAAAGGCATGCTGGAGCATGCTTTTCACATTGGGTTGGATCAGCCATTGCATTTGTATTGGGGCGCGCGGGCAAAGGTCGATCTGTATCTGGACGCGCTGCCGCGCCGGTGGGCGGCGGAACATGCGAATTTCCGCTATACGCCGGTGTTGTCGGAGCCACCTCCAGAGGACGATTGGCAAGGACGTACCGGCTGGGTGCATGAGGCGGTTGCGGCGGATTATCCCGACCTGAGCGGTCATGACGTCTACATGAGCGGTCCGCCGCCGATGATCGAAGCCGCCAAACCGGTGTTCGCCGCCCGAGGGTTACCGGCCGAACAACTGTTCTACGATTCCTTCGAGTTTTCGGCGCGATGAAAACCGGATGCGTGAGATTGCAAATGCTCCCAAATGGGTGGAAATGACTCCTGTTTTACTTTAGGTTGCGCTCGCGACCAGTCGACGTAAGCCGTCGCGTAGTTTGCAAAAACTGGGTGATGTATTTTGCTCTGGGTTCATCAGCGGCCCGATGTTTTCAGCCCATCCGTATTTCACCTGTCCTGGCAATGGCCATCCAGCTTTTTTGATTGCTGTCGAGCCGTTCGGATATATCGCGTCTGCGAGTAGTTCCCAAGTATCGCAAACGCTGTCTTGTACATAATTTTCCATCACTTTCCGTTTGGCATGTGGATAAGCAGCAAGGAGGGCTTGTTGGTCACCAAAATACCAAGCTTCCATCTCTTCAATGGCTAGTCGGAATAAGGTTTTTGGTGCATGAGGATGACAAGATTCAGTCACGGCTTGTAGCTCGCGTAAAAATTCAATGCAATTACGTTTGTCCACATCCAATATCACTACGACCGCATCGATTCCGGGTGTTTTCCCATAGCCACGCAACAGTTTCGGCAACTGATCGAGCAGAATCCGTTTGGAAGGGTCGCCTTTCGTAGATAATCCTTGAGGGATGCGGCCAATGCCTTTATAGGCGAATAAGCGCCAAGTATGAGGTTCGCCCTGTGATCCCAGCAGCTGTGGCAGCAGCGTTTCCAGCAATTTTTCCCCCGATTGATCTTCGACCAGAATCTCGATGTGCATACTCACCTCACATCAAGATAATCGCTGTACCACAATCCTCCCAGTGGTAATCCTTCAGCAACCAGATTTTTCACAATTTCTAGGTCGGAGGCACGATGAACGGTAGAGTAACCATCTTTTTCTTTCTCTAGGGTCCAAACCTCTTTTGGTGTTAGAGCGTCGACAAAATACGGCTGATGTGTAGTCACGAAAATCTGTGACGCATTCTTTTTTCCGGTTGCGTGGGAGCGGAACTCCTCAGCTAATGTTTCCAGTAACTTGTGATACAGACCATTTTCTGGTTCTTCAATGCAAATGAATGGTGGAGGATCTGGGTCTTCCAGCAGCAACAGGTAAGCGAAAATTTTCAACGTACCATCAGACATTTGTTGGGCAAAAAAAGGATCTTTGAAAGCGCCATCATTGAAACGAAGCAGCACCCGCTTATCCTCGGTTACATGAGTGTCGATACTGGTAACCCCTGGGATTTTGGCTGCAATGCGTTCCAGAATAGTTTTGAATCGTGCTTTATGTTCTCGCTCCATAAATTGCACGACGTTGCCGATATTGTCTCCGTGCACGTTTAAGTGTTTTTGCGGACCCGCACTGGGAAGACTACGTGCGGCGTCTGGGTGGAAATAAGATAGGTACCAGCCTTTTAGGAAATCGCGGAAGCGCTTGATGCGAGGATGTTCTCTGAGCGTCCCTAGTGTGGCGATACCGAGTTGGCGCGGATCAGTCAATTCAACTGTCTCCTGGGCACGGTCCTCCTCGTTCTCGGTTCTTTCATCGTCTTCTACTGCATCCTCGCCGGCCCACACCATACCTTTGCCGTGATAGAGGCGTAGAAAAGGATAAGGTCGACCGTACTTTTGCCCTTTGCGGCGTTGTTTCAAGACCTCGGACTCGACAAATGGTCTTCCAAAATCATCCAATGCGATTGCTAGTTCATAAGTAATAGGCCGTTCGTTAGTCGCTTCGCGGTAATGGATTTCGAAGCGGATCGCTTCCTTTGATCCCATCGAACGTAAGCGCTCGAAACCACCACGCTGTTTTTGATCACAAGCGGTTTCTACATCCAGCGTCAAACAATCGGCGACAAAACCGAAGGCATCGAAGAGCGTACTTTTACCTGTACCGTTCTTTCCAATCACCACTGTAAAAGGGGTTAGCGAATCAATTTTTGGTTGACCGGAGAGTTTGCCGAGTGTTATGTCTCGTAGCGCGCGGTAATTTTGTACGCGAAACCCCTCAATCAGCGCCACTTCGTTTATCCTCACGATTTTTACGCTAGGTGTCGGGTCATGGCAGAGCATGGCTGGCGGTAGCTGATGCCTCTGGCAATACCGGCGGGCGGTTTTGCAACCACCCGCCGGTTTGACCCGGTTTAGCCCGCCGTCGCTGGCGCGGGCGTCTGGTCCGCCGGTCCTTCAAGTTGTTGCACCGATTCGCCGGCGGGCAACATCGCACCCTGTTTCTCCTGCGGTTTGCCGACCAGCAGCCGCAAGCCGGCGTGGAAGCATTGGCCGGCGTAGGTGAGTTCATGCAGGGATTGCAGCAGTTCGCCCAGTTCCTGATAGGCGTCCGGCGTCGGCATCAGCCGGATACTGCGCTCCAGGTAGTCGCGGGCCTTGCCGTTCTGCTGGCAGCGCTTGGCCAGCCGGCCCAGCGTCAGCAGCAGATAGGGGTCGTCGCCATGCTTGGCGAGCCAGCCCTCGGCGGCGGCCAGTTGCGCGGTGGCGTTGCCGCGCCCCAGCATTCCGTAACCGACCACCAGCTTCACGCTCCAGCGCCGGTCGATCGCCTCGCGCAGCAGCGCCTCGGCATCGTCGATCGCCTCGCAATCGCACAGGGCGATGGCGTAATCAACCAAGAATGCCTCGTCTTCCTCGCGTAGTACCGCCGGCGCCTGTTTCCACAGCGCCCGCAACCGGTCCAGCGAACCGCTGGCGGCGGCGCTTTCCAGCAGCGCTCGATAGGTTTGGCTCTCCAACTCGGCGAACGATTCGGCGCTCAGCGCCTTTTGCTTCTGTACCTCCGGCAACAATTTTTGCAACGGTTCCCAGGCGCGTAGTTGTTGGTAGGCTTTGGCCAGCCATTGCAGTACGCCCGGATGGCGTGGGTTGAGGTTATGCAGCGACTCCAGGATGACGCGGGCCTGTTCGGCGTCCCCGTCGTCCAGTAGGAATTCCGCGCGGGTCAATTGCACCGTCAGCTTGTCGGCGTCCGGCGAATCCTCGGCTCGGCGCACGTGCAAGTCGCGGCGCCACCTGACATCGTTGAGATGGTGAATGGCGCGCGCCGCGCCCAGGTAGTGCAGGGCGGGGGTTTCGCTGTACTCCGCGCCTTTCAACAGAGTTTTCTCGGCCATCCGCCACTGACCGGCCGCCAGTTGCCGGTTGCCGAGGTCCAGCAAGCGCCGCGCCTTCTTGTTCAGCCGGCGCTGGTTGGCCTGCAAGGTTTGTCCCGGCGTCTGCCACAACCGGACCGCCAGCCGGACCAGCAGATAAAACACGAAGAAGGCGACCACCAGAAAAATGGCGAAGAAGGCAAGACTGGTTTCGACGGTCCACTGGCCCATGCTGAACATGGCATAGCCGGGATCCTGACGGAGCGACAGCGCCATCCAGACCGAGACGAACAAAGTGACGATAACGCCGATCAGTAGCCTCATGGTTGTTCCCCCTCAGCCGCCGCCGGGGCCGCCGCCGGCACGACCGTCGAGGTCACCGGAGCCTGCCGCACGGCGCGAATCGGTTGCCGTTGAGTCATGAAGTCGTTGAATGCCCGGTTCAGACTGGTCAAATCCGGGATGTAGGGATTGAACGGTACCGCCCGCATGGCTTGCAATTCCGCGAGGAACGCGGTGACCCGCGAGTCCTGGGTATCGAAATACTTTTCGATCCAGTCGCGGATTTGTTGGTTGGAATCCTGAAAGGCTTGGGCGTTATCGCCCAACAGCGTCATGCGCATGCTTTCCAGTTCCAGTTGCAGGTTCTGGCGCAGGAAGTATTCCGCTTCGCGGGCGATCAGCGGCGGCGCTTCATTGCGCTCGCGTCGGATCACCACGATGTCCTTGAACTGGTTCCAGACCGCTTCGGTGGCGCGGTCCCACCAGGGGCGGTTGGCGTCGTCGCTCACGGCAACGTCGGTGGCCGGCTTGACCCGGTTCTTGATGTCGGGTACGCCCGAGTCGATCTTCAGCGGCAGGGTATTAGCTTCCTTTTCCAGCTCCAGCACCTTATGCGCCAGGCCGGAGAAATCGGGCAGCTTGACGCCGCGCAAGCTGGCGATGGCCTCGCCCAGCATGGTCCGCAGTGGAGCCAACCCATTTTCCTTGACGGCCTCGAGTCGCTTCTGAGCGGCTTCCAGCGCCAGTCGGGCGGCGGGGACGTTGCGTTCCAGCTTGAGCTTGGCATCGGCCAAGCGCAGCAGGAAGTCCGCTTCCGCCAATGGGAAGGCATTGACGTCACCACCCTGAGAGGCCACGGTCTTGACCGTTTCCAGATTTTNNACAAGCCGTTATGGCTGAGTTGCAGGTTCTGAAGGTGCTCGCTCAGTTGACTCAGGCGGGTTTCTTGCTCTCGCAGCGCGGCGTCGAGTTGTTTTTTCTGTTGCTGGACGCTGGACTTGTGGGCGTCCTGACCTTCCCGCAGCAGCTTGATTTCACTCTTGACGACCTCGACCTCGCCCTTGCTCAGTTCCGCGGCGTTTTTCAGCGGCTGCAAGTCGCCGGTCAAGCCCAGCAGTTGCTCCTTGAGCGCCTGATTGTCGGCGCGTAACTGATCGAGTCCACCTTTGAGCGTTTGCAGTTGCTGGATCTGGTTCTTCAGTGCCTGAAACTCGGGGTCGCGCTGGCCGATGGCCCGTTTGACCGCCTGGTCCAGCCGGGTGGTCTGGGTCGCCTGATCCTGTTGCCCCAGGTACCAGAGGTAGCCGCTGCCGGCGCCGGCGCCCAGCGCGACCAGTAAGGCGAACGCCGCCAATCCTCGGCCGCTCTTGGGCGCGGGTGGCGGAGCGGATGGGGCGGCTTTGGCGAGCCGCGGGGTGATTGGAGTTTCGGGCGCGGTGGACGCGGCGTTGGTGGTTCCGGGATCGGTTGCTTTGTCTGTCATGTCATGGTTACCGAGCGGGTGAGAGGGAATTCGTCGTTAGGTCGAGTAGCGCGGCGGCAATGGCGTCGTCGCCGGCGTCCCGGGCGAGCAAGAGGCGGCGGCAGCCGTATTCCGCGGCGATCCGCCGAATGCGGGCACTGACCACGATCAGAGGTGTATCACACAAATAATCTTGCCCGGCTACGCCAAGCATATCAAACAGATTCCGCAGATTTTCACCACTGGTGACGGTCACGGCACCGATTTCGCCGCGCTTCCAGCGTGCCAGCAGTCCCTCGATATCACCGATCGCCGGCCGCTCGCGCCGGTAGACTTCGGCGCGGTCCACCCACGCTCCGCGAGCGCTCAGGACTTCGACCAATAGTCCCCGGCCGTCTTCGCCGCGGACGATGGCGATGCGTTGGCCGGCCACCTCCCGCAGGCGCGGCAACGCCAGCAGCCCCTCGCTGCTGAAATCGTCTCCGGGTTGCAGGCAGCGGT
>JAGRHI010000158.1:795-1150 GCA_020445045.1 Candidatus Competibacteraceae bacterium | reverse complement strand
CCGCGCTCGCGGATGGCCGGCAACGCCCACTCCACGGCGTTGGCGCTGGTGAAAATCACCAGATCGTAAGTGGCTAACCGGTCGAACAGGGCCAGAGCCGGCGCGGGGTCACGTGGTGCGGCGATGACCAAGGTCGGCCAGCGAATGGCGATGCCGCCATGGTCTTCGATCAGTCGGCACAGCGTATCGGCCTGGTGTTTCGGCCGAGTGACCAGCACGCCGAGACCGTGCAGGGTTGGAGGTGCATCCATCGTGTGTTCACAACAGTCGTTGCAGGATTTCGCCGGCGCCGCGCCCGAGCAGATCCTCGGCCAATGCGACCCCGAGCGTGCTGGCATCGGTGGCCGGGCCTCGA
>JAGRHI010000158.1:0-727 GCA_020445045.1 Candidatus Competibacteraceae bacterium | reverse complement strand
AGGGCGTGACCGGCGATCGGCACCTGACAGCCGCCTTGCAGACGAGCGTTGAAGGCTCGTTCCGCCGCGACTCGGGTATGGGTGGCGGCATCGTCGAGCGCGGCGATCAGGGTTCGGGTTCGGGCGTCGTCCAGCCGGCATTCCACCCCGATCGCCCCCTGGCCGATGGCCGGCAGGCTGAATTCCGGCGTCAGGGCGACGGTGATACGTTCCGCCAATCCCAGTCGTTTCAGGCCGGCGGCGGCCAGGATGATGGCGTCGAATTCGCCCGCATCCAGTTTCGCCAGCCGGCTGTTGACGTTGCCACGCAGGCCATGAATCCGCCAGCTTGGATAGCGGGCCGCCAACTGACATTGCCGGCGCAAGCTGGAGGTGCCGATCCGCGCGTCGGTCGGCAGGGCGTCGGGGTGGGGATAAGCGTTGGAAACGAAGGCGTCGCGCGGGTCCTCGCGCGCCAGAATCACGGCGAGGCCCAAACCGGTGGGGAAATCCACCGGCACGTCTTTCATGGAATGGACGGCGAGATCGGCGCGACCGTCCAGCAGACCCTGTTCCAGTTCCTTGACGAACAGGCCCTTACCGCCGATCTTGGCCAGCGGGCTGTCGAGAATCTGGTCGCCGCGGGTGACCATGCCGACCAGTTCGACCCGCAGCTCGGGATAAAGCTGGCGCAAGCGCGCGGCGACGTGTTCGGCCTGCCAAAGAGCGAGCGGACTTTTACGGGTGG
>JAGRHI010000157.1:4792-4967 GCA_020445045.1 Candidatus Competibacteraceae bacterium | reverse complement strand
TTTATAACGTGCTGAAAGACAATCCATGATAAAAACTGAATCTTCTGATCGGCTATTGCACTCTTCGGCGATCACTGAATTTGAAATAGCGAACAGACCTGTCAATATAGCGATCATCAATTTGATTTGCATAGCTATCTCCTGTGCGATAAGAAATTGTCATTTTGTCGAATAA
>JAGRHI010000157.1:4105-4722 GCA_020445045.1 Candidatus Competibacteraceae bacterium | reverse complement strand
ATCTTCACTCCGGCTAATGCTTTGCTTTTCTCATCTCGCCTTACTCCTCTCTGCCTGCCTCGCACGTTGCATGATATCCGAGTTACCGAGGATCGTCGCTTTTTACCGTTTCGGTTCGTTGCCACGCCGCACGGCCGTTCAGCTTTCGTTCGCTCTTCATTCAGCCCGTGCTCAGGCGAACTCCGGGATCATTCGGGTTACCGGGCGATGGATGGCGAATCTCGCCCGCGTGAAGAGTTCCAATCCCACTCTTGATGAAGAACCAGGCCGCCCGTGTGGGCGGATAGGAGCGAACCGATGAACGCAATGAAATGGCTGCTGAGCGTCGCGGTCGCCACCGCGATCATGGTCCCGTTGCAAAGCGCCCATGCGGGGGATGGCCACCTCTACGGTCGAGATGGCGACGCCACCGTGCGCCTCGGCGACTACCATGGTAACGACGACGGCATTTACCGAGTGCACTACCGAGGTCACCACGGCTATTACGGGCGTCATGGTTATTACGGGCGTCATGGTTATTACGGGCGTCATGGTTATTACGGGCGTCATGGTGGTTACTACCGAGGCCACCGCCGCTACCACCCGCACGGTCACTATCGAGGTTTCCACGGCGACTA
>JAGRHI010000157.1:253-4075 GCA_020445045.1 Candidatus Competibacteraceae bacterium | reverse complement strand
CTCGGGTCGGCTATCGACGGCCGGCGCTGGTGACACCCGTGGTACCGCTACCCCCGCCACCGCCGTTGCCCCGGTGGTAAACTCGTTGGCATCGAACGATCCCGGTGCCTACGACTTATTCACCACGCTGCCATGCGGTCTTGATCCACATGAGCGTCAATCGGGGTGGCGTTGAGGGTCGAATGCCCCAACAGCGTCTGGATGTCCACCAACTCCACCCCGGTATTCAGCAAATTGGCGGCATGGGTATGCCGCGACTTATGCGGGCTGATCTTCTTCTCGATTCCGGCCTTGTGTAGCATCCCCCGTGGATAGGCGCCCGCCTACCATCAGTCCTTGCCGACCTCCTGAAGCCAGTTCGCCCACAGCCTCAAGTCGGCATTGTTAAGCGTAGCAGCTCATCTCATGGTGGCCCTTGGCGTAGCGCGAGGGGCAAGGCACTCTTGCCGGGCCGCGTCGAAGATTTCTCGGCCGGATCGATATCGACCGCGATCATCCGCCTTGCCCCTCGTGGATACGGGATCGGGTCTGGCTCCAGTTTCTCCCTGAATCCCGGCTTGCGGGCCGTTCCCCGAGCATGTCGCGCGCCGCATGCAAAAAAAAGCATCGTGGTCGCGGTCCGCCGTTTCAGAAAGTGGTGCGGCGCGCGCTCCAGCACCACTTGCAAGGTGGTGTGATGTTGCGTGGCATGGCGCTTGATCTCTTCGAATAGGCCGTCGTTCAATTCCACAATGGTTTTCATGCCATACACCCATTGTTCTATATTGGGCGCTGGGTACGCTAGCACAACCGATGGAAGCCGAACGATGACGCGGAGGTGTTGACCATGCTTGAGTGGATCGTCGCTCTGATCCCGATATTGCCGCTGGCCGCCGCGTCGTGGATTGGCATGGCTATTTTGTTTGGACGGGCCAACGGCGAAGCGCACGAACGGCGCACCAGCCAAATCGCGCTGGCGGCTTGCGGCGCGTCGTTCGCGGCGGCGCTGGTGCTGGTGGTCGCCCGGTTCGCCGGACCGTTGCCCGAACAGGTAATGCTCGGCCACTGGCTGGCCAGCGGCGAGTTTCAGGTGGACTTGAACTTCGTCATCGACGATCTGAGTCTCGCGCTGCTGGTCTTGGCGTCGCTGGCCTGCCTGCTGGTCGCCCGGTTTTCGGTGAACTACCTGCACCGGGAGTCCGGTTTCCATCGCTTTTTCCTGGTTCTGAGCCTGTTCACGGCGGCGATGACGCTGCTGGTGATCGGCGGTAACGCGGTGCTGACCTTCGTCGGTTGGGAAGTCGCCGGGTTGTGCTCCTATCTGCTCATCGCGTTCTTCCAGGACCGGCCGGTCGCGGCCAGCAACGCCACCCGCGTTTTCGTCACCAACCGGGTCGGCGATGCCGGCTTTCTGCTGGGGATCGCGCTGTCGTTCCATTGGCTGGGCAGCGCCGATTGGGAAGTGGTGACCGCCGGCGCGTCGGATTTGAATGCGACACAAGCCGGGCTGTTGGCTGGCTGCTTCCTGCTGGCGGCGGTCGCCAAGTCGGCGCAAGTGCCGCTGGCGCCGTGGCTGGCGCGGGCGATGGAGGGGCCGACGCCGTCCAGCGCCCTGTTCTACGGCGCGGTCATGGTGCATGCCGGCGTGTATCTGATGCTGCGCCTGCAACCGCTGTTCGAGCAGGCGCCGGTCATGATGGCGGCGATGGCGGTGGTCGGGTTGGCCACCGCGCTCTATGGATTTCTGGGCGGACTGGCGCAGACCGACATCAAGAGCGCTCTGATCTTTTCCACCTCGGGACAGGTCGGGTTGATGTTCCTGGCTTGCGGACTCGGCTTCTGGCGACTGGCGCTGGTGCATCTGTGCTGTCATGCGGTGTTTCGCGCCTATCAGTTTCTCAGCGCGCCGGCGATTCTGTACCAACTGCACGGTGCCCGCGCCCGCCCGGTGCCGACCTGGCTCGCTCGCCGACGCCGGGTCTACGTGGCGGCGTTGCAGCGGTTCTGGCTGGAGGATCTCGCCAACTGGAGCGTGGTCCGGCCGCTGCGCCGCCTAGCGGGTTATTTGAGTGTGTTCGATACCGCCGTGGTGGATCGGGCGACCGGTTTGCCGGCCCCGGCGGTGAGTGCCTTGTCGTCGCTGGCTCAATGGGAGGAGCGGCAACTCGGTACCGGCCGGGTGCTCGAACGCGCGCCCGACGCCATGGACCGGGGGCAAGGGATCGTGGGGCATGTAACCGAGTGGACGGCGGCGGCCTTCCACCGGATCGAGGAACAATTGGTCTTCAAGGCCGTTGGGCAGGGGATCGTGACGAGCAGTCACCGCATGGGCTACGGAT
Source organism: Candidatus Competibacteraceae bacterium (assembly GCA_020445045.1). GTDB lineage: Bacteria > Pseudomonadota > Gammaproteobacteria > Competibacterales > Competibacteraceae > Competibacter. The sequence goes on along the minus strand of JAGRHI010000157.1, from coordinate 1,757 downwards.
TGAGCCGGGTGGAACGCTGGTTGGGGCGGTCCTGGACCTGGATGGCGGTGATGGCGGTGATTCTGGCGGTGCTGGCTGGCATCGGCGAGATGATGCACGGCGGCGAGCAGCCGGGAACCGGGCCGGCCGGTTTTCCGCTGTTGAGCGCGCTGCTCGGAGTGCCCCTGCTCGGCATGATCGCGGCCTGGCGCGCCCGGCAGGCACGAACCGCGTTTGCGCTGGGTTTGACCGTCGCGGTGGTGGAGCTGATTTTGGCGGTGCAACTGCTGGCCGGTTTCCAAGCACATGCGCCGGAGATGCAGTTCGTCGAGCGTTTTGAGGTGTTGCCGTGGCTGGGCGTTCATCTTGGCGTCGATGGTCTCAGTGTGTTGTTCCTGCCGCTGACGGCGTTGTTGACGCTATTCGTCATCCTCTACGCCCAGCCGCACCGGCAGGAACGGCCCGGCGCGTTCGTGGGCAGCGTGTTGGCGCTGGAAGCGGCGTTGGTGGGGATGTTCACCGCCTTGAATCTCCTGCAATTCTGGTTGTTCGCGCTGGCCGAGGCGATTCCCGCCACCGTATTGATCGCTCACTACGGAACCAGTCCGGGGCGCCATCGGGCGGCTTGGCAGTTCGCGCGCTCGATGTTGGGTGGTTTGGCGATGTTGTTGGCCGGGATCGTGTTGCTGGCTTGGAATCATGCTGGCGCGGCCGATGGCGTTTGGTCCTTCGATTTGCCCGCCCTGCTGGCAACGCCAGTGCCGGAAGGGCGGCAGTCGCTGATTTTCGTCCTGCTGTTCGCGGGGTTGGCGGTGCGGTTGGCGCTGTTTCCCTTGCACGCTTGGCTGCCCATCGTGGCCAAGCACGGCACGGTCGCGGTCGGCATGGTGTTTCTGGTGGGCGCGAAGGTCGGGATTTACGCGCTGCTGCGCTTTGTCTTGCCGCTGCTGCCCGCCGCCGCCCGGCAGTGGGACATGGCCATCGTGGCGCTGGGTTTGGCTGGGATGTTGTACGGCGCGCTGCTGGCCTTCATCCGCACCGACCTGCGCCGCTTGCTGGCATTTTCGGTGATCAGCCATACTGGGGCGCTGGTGGCCGGTTTGTTCTCGCTGACCGCGTCCGGGTTCAAGGGGGGGCTCTTGCTCAGCCTGAATTTAGGGTTGGCGGCGGCGGGGCTGTTTATCGTCGCGGGTTTGCTGTACCGCCGCTTGGGTACGACCCGGTTTCACCGTCTGGGCGGCTTGTTCGACGCCGCGCCCTTGCTGGGCTTGACCTTTTTGGTGGTGGTGCTAGGCAGCATCGCCATGCCGGGCACACCGGGCTTCGAGGCTGCTCATTTGGCGTTGGAAGGGGTGTTCGAGTCCTATGGCTGGGGCGTGGCCATCGTCGCTGCTTCCGGCAATGTGCTGGCGGCCGGCTATCTGTTGTGGGCCTATCAGCGGATTTTCCTGGCCCGTAATCCCAAGGGGGTGACGTTGCCCCTGGTCGATCTGCGGTCACGGGAATTGATCGTGGCCGGTTTGCT
>JAGRHI010000157.1:0-176 GCA_020445045.1 Candidatus Competibacteraceae bacterium | reverse complement strand
TGGAGCAGGTGGCGCGGGTGTTCGAGGCGGGAGGCGGGCATTGATATCGCCTTTTCGCCGTCGCGGGGGGCGAGGCTGCCCGCGGGTATTGTATTGGGCTTGTCGCCGTTGCCGTCACCCGACTAGACTAACCGATAGCTAACCCGGAGAACGCCATGCAAACCGTCAACATTCAC
>JAGRHI010000156.1:20007-22498 GCA_020445045.1 Candidatus Competibacteraceae bacterium | reverse complement strand
TTCCTTAACTTGTGAGCAATGGTCTAAGGTGATTCAATCATAGAACTTTTATCAAGTGGTCGAGCGGTTTCGCGACAGGATTGGAACTCACTGAGCGATGCGATGAGTCGAAGAGTGGAGAATACGGGACAACGGCGGAACGGCAAGGGTCAGGTCTTGTCTCTTGCATGCGCTCCGGTCAATGGCGGTGGTCACCAACAGCGGTGGTCAGCCTTGCCTTTCGATCGCCGATGCGGTCAAGCTGACTTGGGAGGTCGTCGCCATGGGAATGGACCCACGGAAGACAAGAGCGATTTCGCGATGCGCCGTGGGGTTCCGTGACGTTCACAGCGCCCGCCTTAGTCTTTCCACCCCCTCGGCCAGTTGCGGGATGGCGTTGGTGTAGGCGAAGCGGACGTGCCGATGCGGTAGATGGCCGCCGAAGTCGATGCCCGGCGTGATGGCAACACCGGTTTCCTCCAGCAACCGCAGGGCGAAACCATGGCTGTCGTCGGTGAAGCGACCGCAGTCGGCGTAGAGGTAAAACGCGCCGTCCGGGGTGACGGGGATGTGGAAGCCCAACTCGCGCAGCGCCGGCAGCAGGAAATCGCGCCGGGCGAGGAACTCCCGCCGGCGCGCCTCGAAAATCGCCGCCGCCGCCGGGGTGAAGGCCGCCAGCGCCGCATGTTGCGCCGGGGTGGATGCCGCCAGGAACAGGTTTTGCGCTAGTTTTTCCACCGCGCCGACATGATCCTCCGGTGCGACCAGCCAGCCCAACCGCCAGCCGGTCATGCCGTAATACTTGCTGAAGCTGTTGACCACCAGCACCCGATCCGAGTAGGCCAGCGCGGTCTGAATCGGCGCGCCGTAGAGCAGGCCATGATAGATTTCGTCCATGATCAGCCGTCCGCCGCGCGCTTCGATCGTGGCGACGATGGCGGCCAACGCTTCGGGGGCGATCACGGTGCCGGTGGGGTTGGCCGGCGAGGCCAGCAACACCGCCGTCGTCCGTTCATCCCAGTGGCGCTCGACCAATTCGGCTGTCAGTTGGTAACCGGTTTCCGGTCCAACTGGAACGCCGACCGCTTGCCCTTCCACCAGCCGGACGAAATGCCGGTTGCAGGGATAGCCGGGATCGGCCAGCAACACCCGGTCGCCGGGATTGATCAGGACCGCCGTCGCCAACTGCAGCGCGCCGGACGCGCCGGGGGTGATCAGGATGCGCCGGGCGGGAATCTCGACGCCATACCGTTCCCGGTAATGATCGCTGATCGCTTGGCGCAATTCCGGCAGGCCGGCGGCGGCGGTATAGCGGGTGCGACCCGCCGCCAGCGCTTGTTGGCCGGCGGCGACGATCGGTTCAGCGGTGGGGAAATCCGGCTCGCCGATCTCCATGTGGACGATGGCGCGGCCGGTGGCTTCCAGCTCCTTGGCGCGAGCCAGCAGCGCCATGACGTGAAACGGCGCGATGTCCGCCATGCGGCGGGCGGGCGGCGCGACCGGCTTGGTCCTCAAAACGTTCGTCCCGGATTTTCTTCTTCGTCGTGGATGGCCAGATCGGCCAGGTTGGTCGACTTGCCGCCGCTGGCTCCCGCGCCTTCGGACAGCCGGATTTGCAGGCCGACATTGTTCTTGGAGTCGGCGTTCTTGATGGCTTCGTCCTTGGAAATCTTGCCTTCCTTGTACAGCTTGAACAGCGATTGATCGAAGGTCTGTGTGCCCGATTCGGTGGATTGCTCCATGGCGTCCTTGACGTAATCGATCTTGCCCTTCTGGATCAGGTCGGCGATGTAGGGCGTGTTCAACAGCACTTCCACCGCCGGCACCAGCCCGCCGGTCAGCGAGCGGATCAGCCGCTGTGAAATGATGGCGCGCAGGTTGAGCGACAGATCCATCAGCAACTGCGGCCGGACTTCCTCGGGGAAGAAATTGACGATGCGCTCCAGGGCGCCGTTGGCATTGTTGGCATGCAGGGTGGACAGTACCAGATGGCCGGTCTCGGAGAAGGTGAGCACGTATTTCATCACCTCGCGTTCGCGGACCTCACCGACCAGGATCACGTCGGGCGCCTCGCGCATGGCGCTGCGCAGGGCGTATTCGTAACTGTGGGTGTCGATGCCGATTTCGCGTTGGGCGACCACCGATTTCTTGTGCTGGTGGGTGAACTCGATCGGGTCCTCGATGGTGATGAGGTGCCCTGGCGCGCTGGAATTGCGATGGTCGATCATCGCCGCCAGGGTGGTGGATTTGCCGGAGCCGGTGGCGCCCACCAGTAGGATCAGGCCACGTTTTTCCATCACCAGTTGCCGCAGCAAGGGCGGCAGACCCAGTTCTTCCACCTGGGGGATGTCGCCCTTGATGTAGCGGATCACCATGGATACTTCGCCGCGCTGCTTGAACACGTTGGAGCGGAAGCGGCCGACCCCCTGCAGCGGGATGGCGAAGTTCAACTCCCATTCGTGTTCGAACTCCTTGATCTGATCGTCTTTCATGACCGAGTAGGCGATTTCGC
>JAGRHI010000156.1:18988-19947 GCA_020445045.1 Candidatus Competibacteraceae bacterium | reverse complement strand
TTTTGATGTTCACCGGGGCGCCGACGTGAAAGAACAGGTCGGAGGCGCTCTTATCGACCATCAATTTGAGATACGGGGTGATATCCATGGGTCAGTAACCCTCCCTCAGGCCAGCCGATTCAGACCATTCAGCGCCGCCACTCGGTACGCTTCGGCCATCGTCGGATAGTTGAATGTGGTGTTGACGAAGTACTGAATGTTATTGGCCGTACCCTGCTGGGCCATGACCGCCTGCCCGATGTGGACGATCTCGGCGGCCTGGTCGCCGAAGCAGTGGATGCCGAGGATTTCCAGGGTATCCCGGTGGAACAGCAGCTTGAGCATTCCCACGGTGCGGCCGGTGATCTGAGCGCGCGCCAAGCTCTTGAAATAGGCGTGGCCGACCTCGTAGGGCACCCGGGCATCGGTCAGTTCGCGCTCGGTGCGGCCGACCGAGCTGATCTCCGGGGAAGTGTAGATACCGGTGGGGATGTAATCAACCAAGTGATGGTCGCAACTGCCATGAATCAGATGAGTGGCGGCGAAGCGGCCTTGATCGTAAGCGGCGCTGGCCAGGCTGGGGTAGCCGATCACGTCGCCCACCGCATAGATGTGAGGCAGGGTGGTGCGGTAGTTGTCGTCCACCTTGATCTGGCCGCGGTTGTTCGGGGTGATGCCCAGGTCCTCCAGACCCATGTTCTGGGTGTTGCCGGTGCGGCCGTTGGCCCATAGCAGCACGTCGGCCTTGATCTTCTTGCCGGACTTGAAATGCGTCAGCACGCTATCCGCCAATCCTTCCACCGCTTCGTATTCTTCGTTGTGGCGGATCATGACGCCCTGATCACGCAGGTGATAGCTGAGGGCGTGGGCGATTTCGTCGTCGAGGAAAGACAGCAGTTGGGATCGGGTGTCCACCAGATCGACCTTGCAGCCCATGTTGCGGAAGATGCTGGCGTACTCGCAGCCGATCACGCCCGCGC
>JAGRHI010000156.1:0-18954 GCA_020445045.1 Candidatus Competibacteraceae bacterium | reverse complement strand
TGTCGCTGTCGAAGATGCGCGGGTGGTTGAAGTCGATGTCGCGCGGCCGGAACGGATGCGAGCCCGAGGCGATGATGAAGGCATCGGCGCTGAGGACGATCGGTTCGATGGCACCGCCAGCCCGCACTTCCAGCGTGTGGGCGTCGAGAAACCGGGCTTGGCCGTGTCGCAGCCGGATGCGGTTGCGTTCGTAGAAATCCCGGCGCATGGCGGTCTGGCGGGCGATCACCGATTCGGCGGAGCGCAGCAAGTCGGGATAGGACAACTTGAGGGCGGCGCCAAGCGCGTTGCGGAACGTCGGGCTGGTATTGAATTCCAGCATCCGGTTGATGGAGTGGCGCAGCGCCTTGGATGGGATGGTGCCCCAGTGCGTGCAGCCGCCGCCGACCCAGTGGTGTTTCTCGATCACCGCCACCGACTTGCCTTCTTTGGCGGCTTTCATCGAGGCCCCTTCTCCTCCCGGGCCGGTGCCGATCACGATGACATCATGGTTCTGGTCGTTCATTGGTCGCGCTCGTCGGTGGTGGTGGCGAAAAAGTGGGGATCGCCTTCATGGATCTTTCTTTCCGAGCCGATAGTTTAGACCCTTTTACACTTGCGCAAAAAGGACCTTGGCCGGGGTTCGGCGCGGTCGTGACGGCGCTGAAAGGGCTCCTCCCCGCAGTCAGGATCGCCACCGCCGCTTTCTCGCCGAGGGTCATGGTGGGGCGTCACCGACGATGGTGGGTCGTACATGGCTTGGAATTCTTGCCCGATCCGTGGCCGGGCGGGCTGTCCTCAAGATGAGGGAAGTGGCGGATTTCGAAAGACCAGGGGTTGTGTCGGGAAAGAGGCTTGTCGAAAATGACGGCGATTCGTCGGTACTGGCTAGCCCCGCGCTAGAACACTACACTTCCGTGACGATCCACTGGCGGGCGGGAGACATTCGCCGGTGGAAACGGCCGGCTTCCCATGGCAAGCGGTGGTGGCGCAAGGGATAAACCCGCCCCTTGATTCGTCATCACCACCGAGAAAGCAATCTATTGAGCAAGCTGTATATTTGGAAAAACCGCGCTTTATTCATGGGGCATCCGCCGGATATCGCCGAGCACCGCTTGGGTTCGGCGGCGCTGTGCGTGGGCATCGACCAGCCGTTTCGCGTATTGGAAAGCGAAAGCGACGGTTGGCGAGAAAGTCGCGGTGTATTGGTGCCGCCGGGTTGTCCGCACGCAATCCAGGTCGGCGGCGCGCTCATGGCGATCCTGTTCATCGAGCCGGAGAGTTCGGATTACCCGGCAATCCAGAACCTCATGCTCGACGGCGCATGGCAATGCCTGTACGACCTGGCTCACGAAGACGAGGTGCTGGCGGTCCTGAGCGAGGCTTGGGAGCGCCAGCCGGATGCCACCGTCATTCACGATTTGCTGGAGCGCCTGATTCCGCCATCACGGCCCGAGGACCGCCCGCGGCCGTTGGATGGCCGCGTCCAGCGGGTGATCCAGCTGATGAAGGAAGATCTTGCGCGCGGTTACTCGATGAACGAACTGGCCGAGCATGTGAACCTGTCGCCGACTCGGCTGGTGCATTTGTTCAAGGAGGAAGTCGGCGTGCCGATCCGCCGCTTCCGGCAGTGGCACCGGATGCGGGTCGTGGCGGCGCTGATCGCCGAGGACCGCACGCTGACCGATGCGGCGCTGGGTGTGGGTTTCGCCGATTCCTCGCACTTCAGTCGGGCTTTTCGCAAGATGTTCGGCATCACGCCTTCCTCGGTGTTCGGCCGTGCCGCCAACGTACGGATCGTGATCGCCTGAGCCATGTTCCCATGCCCATCCTGATCGACAGTCACACCCATTTCGACGACGTCAGCTTCGATGGCGACCGCGACGCCGCCTATCAGCGAGCGCGGGCCGCCGGCGTGGAGGCGCAAGTGCTGGCCGCGGTCAGCGCCCGGCTGTGGCCGAAGCTCCGGGCGGTCGCGGCGCGTTATCCGGGGCTGTATCCCAGCTATGGCCTGCACCCGGCCTATCTGGCCGAGCACCGACCCGAGCATCTGGACGCGCTGGCGGACTGGGTGGTTCGGGAAAAGCCCGCCGCCATCGGCGAGATCGGGTTGGATTACTACCTGCCCGACCTCGATGCCGGCGCGCAAGCCGAGTACTTCACCGGACAACTGCGACTGGCCCGCCGCCACGATCTGCCGGTGATCGTGCACGCCCGTCACGCGGTGGATCAGGTCATCAAGTACCTGCGGCGTTTTGCCGGCGTGCGCGGAGTGGTGCACAGCTTCTCCGGCAGCGAGGCCCAGGCCCGGCGGTTGCTCGATCTGGATTTCCTGCTCGGCTTCGGCGGGCCGTTGACCTATCCGCGCGCCACCCGCCTGCGCGGCTTGCTCCGGTATCTGCCGCTGGATGGTTTTCTGCTGGAGACCGATTCGCCCGATCAGCCGGCGAGCGCCCACCCCGGCCAGCGCAACGAGCCGGCCTTCCTGCCGGAGGTGCTGGCCTGCGTCGCCGAACTGCGTGGGGCCGATCCGACCGAGATCGCCGCCGCCACCAGTGCCAACGCCCGTCGGCTGTTCGGAATCCCCGATGCCGTACCCTCAGGCTCGCACTGAGATCCTGATCGGCGCCGCTGGGCTGGCCCGATTAAGGGCGGCGCGTGTGCTGGTGGCGGGGCTGGGCGGAGTCGGCGGTTACGCCGCCGAGGCGTTGGGCCGGGCCGGCATCGGTCGCTTGACCCTGCTGGATCACGACGTGGTGTCGCCCTCCAATCTGAACCGCCAGTTGTTGGCGCTGCATTCCACCCTTGGTCGACCCAAGGTCGAACTGATGGCCGAGCGGCTGCGCGATATCGATCCCACCCTCGAATTGACCCCGCTTGGCCAGTTTCTCCAGCCGGAGGCGGCCGAGACGCTGCTGACCGCCGCCCCTTATGACTATGTCGCCGACTGCATCGACAGTATCGCCTGCAAGGCGGCGCTGGTGGCGTCCTGCCAGCGTCGGGGCGTGCCGGTGATTTCGGCGCTGGGGGCGGGAAATTGTCTGGACGTGACTCGGGTGCGGGTGGCGCCATTGAACCAGACCCAGATGTGTCCGTTGGCCCGTGAGTTGCGTCGCCGCTTGCGGGCGCTGGACGCGCCGCTGAACTATCCCGTGGTCTACAGCGACGAGCCACGCCGTCCGCCGCTGCCGCATCGGCCGGTCGGCGGCGATACGCCGGGTCGACCGCGCGCGGTGAACGGGACGATTGCCTACCTGCCGGCGCTGTTCGGGGTGATGCTGGCGGGGTTCATCGTTCGCCGGCTGCTGGGTGAAGGATGAGCGCGGCGCTTGAAGGCGTTAAGATGACCCAAGCCCGGTCGTCGCCGGGCTACCCATTTACGCTAACACCTCAGTGACGAGCTGCCATTCATGAACTGGTCCCATACCGCGCTCACCGAACGACTCGACATCCCTTATCCGATCATTCAGGCACCGCTGGCCGGTGGTCCCGGTACCCCGCAACTCGCGGCGGCGATTAGCAACGCTGGCGGCTTGGGGTCGCTGGCGGGCGGCTACCCACAACCCGAAGCCTTGCGGCAAGCCATCGCCGAGATACGCGCCCTCACCGACCGGCCGTTTGCCGTCAACCTGGCATTGGGCGGCGCGGCTCCCGGCGACCCCGCCCGCCTCGCCCGCGCCCGCGAATTGCTGGCGCCATACCGAGCCGAACTGGGGCTGCCGCCGGAATCGCCCGTACCGCCGGAGCCGCCGGGATTCGAGGAACTGCTGGATGTGATGATGGCGGAACGAGTGGCGGCGGTCAGCTTTATTTTCGGTGCGCCGGATACCGTGTATCTGGATCTGTTGCGGGATGCCGGAATCGTCACTTTCGGGACCGCCACCCACCTGCTGGAAGCGATCGTGCTGGAAGAAAGCGGGGTGGATTTCATCGTTGCCCAGGGCGCCGAGGCCGGTGGCCATCGCGGCACCTTCATCGGTCACCCGGAACAGGGGTTGGTCGGCATCCTGACCTTGGTGCCGTTGTTGACCAAGCATATCAGGGTGCCCATCGTCGCCGGCGGCGGCATCATGGACGGGCGCGGCATTGCCGCCGCCCGGATACTGGGCGCGGCGGGCATCCAGATGGGCACTGCCTTCCTGGCTTGCCCGGAAAGCGGCGCGTCTCCCGCCTACAAGGCGCTGCTGAGCGAAGGCAGCGAAATCGCCACCACCTTGAGCCGCGTGTTCACCGGCCGCGTTGGCCGGGTATTGCGCAACCGCTTGGTCAACGAACTGCATCCGCATGAAGCCGATCTGCCCGGTTTTCCGCTGCAATTGTTCTTGACCGAGGAACTGCGCCAAGTCGCCGCCGAGCGGGATCTGACCGATTTCATGGCCTTGTGGGCCGGTCAGGGTTGCCATTTGAGCGAGAACCGCCCGGCGGCCGAACTGATCGCGGCTTGGGCGGGCCAGGCGGCGACGTTGCTGGGGGGCGAAGAATCATCGCGCGAGCCACCGGCGGCGGAGCCCGTCGCTCAGAAACCGCCGGTGGACGAAAGTCCCGATCCGGCCTGCTTCATTTAGCGGCGCGGGTCTCTCCCAGCAACCGGCGCAGCCTGGTCCAGTCGAACGCCGGTCCCGGGTCGGTCTTGCGGCCCGGCGCAATGTCGGCATGACCAGCCAACCGTTCCGGTGTGATGGCGGGGTAGGCCGCGCGCAGGGCGACGATGAGGGCCGCCAGTATCGGGTATTGACGCGCGTCGTAGGGCAGGTGGTCGGCGCCTTCCAGTTCGATGCCGATGCTGAAGTCGTTGCAACGACGGCGGTTGCGGTAAGCCGACTCGCCGGCGTGCCAGGCCCGATGTTGGAACGGTACGTACTGCACGATTTCACCATCTCGCCGAATCAGCAGGTGCGTCGACACGCGCAGCCCGGCGAGGGTTCGGAAATAGGGATGCGCGCCGGGGTCGAGCGTGTTGGCGAACAGCGCGTCGATCCACGGCCCGCCAAACTCGCCGGGCGGCAGGCTGATCCCGTGGATCACGATCAGGTCGATCACCGAGCCGGCCGGTCGGTCGTCGCGGTTGGGCGAGGGCGCCTGGCGCGCCACGTCCAGCAGTCCGGTGGTCGAATCGACCCGCATCGCCGGTCACAGCACCGTTTGATCGAAATCGTAGCTCATGTCGGTGTGCGGCCGTTGCAGGAAATAGCCCTGGACGAAATCGATGCCGCATGACCACAGCACCGGCAGACTGCTCGCATCCTCGATGCCGGTGATGATGGTGGTCACGCCCAGCGTCGCCAACTCGCGCGTCATCCGCCCGAGCTGTTGCTGGCGCGCCTTGTCGTTGAGCAGATCCTGGGTGAATCGAGGAGCCAGCTTGACGTAATCGGCCTGCAGGAGTTGCACGAGCGCCTGTGCGCGTTCGTGGCCGCTGAAGTGGTCGAGCGAGAGGCCGCAACCCAGTTGCTTGAGTTTCCGCAAAAAGGGCAACAGCGCCTGTCGGTTGAGTTCGGCGGTGGTTTCGGCGATCTCGAACACCAGGTTGGCGGCCGGTACGCCGGTTTTTTGCAGGCCGCTGTGCAGCCAGTCCGGCAGTTCGTCGTCCTGCAGGATGGTGGGCGAAATATTGATGAACAGAATCGCCGAATGACCACGCATCTGCCGCTCGCGCAGCATGCGGATGGAGTGGGCGATGACCCAGCGGTCGAGCACCATGCCGATCCGGTGGCGCTTGACCAGGCTGAACACGGTTTCCGGCAGCAACTCCCAGCCCTCGCGGTTGCGCATCCGCAGCAGCACTTCATAGCGCTCGGTGGTATCGCCGCGCAGGCTGACCACCGGCTGGAACAGCAGATTCATCCGCTGCTGTTGCACGGCCTCACGAATCTCCTCCAGCAAGCGGCGCTGCCGCGGGTGGTCCGTCTCCTGTTCGGCGCTTTGACCATGCTGGACGAGAATCCGCATGTCCTTGCTGTCCCGGGCCATGCCGCAGGCCATGTCGGCTTGCTGAATCAGGAGGGCGGTTTCACGCAGAGTGGGGGTGGCCACGCTGATGCCGATGCTGGTGCGCAGTTGGAAGCCATCGCCGCTGAAGGGGTAGACATCGGTTTCCAACGCTCCCTGCACCGCGTGCGCCGTGGCCAGCAAGGCTTCCTGGCTGGCGAAGCTCAGCAGGACCGTGAAAACGGCGTTGCCGAACCGGGCCGCGATCGGGTCGGAGCCCAGAGCGGTTTGCAGACGCTTGGCGGCCTGTTCGACGATCTCGTCGGCCGCGACCACGTCATGGCTTTCGACGACGTGTAGGTTGTCCAGGGAAATCAGCATGATCGCCACCGGCTGAGTATTGACCTCGGTGGTGATCAGCGCTCGTTCCAGGTGGGCGAGGAAGTACGGACGGTTGTACAAACCACTGACGGTATCCCGATGACTGATCTGGCTCAGCTTGCGGTACAAGCCGCGCCGCTGCCGCAAGCGCTTGGCGACGGCCGCGAACAGGAGTTCCGGGTTCAGGGACTTGCCGAGCAGGGCCTCGCCGCTCAAGCTGGTGGCCGATAGTCGCTCGCTGCTGTCGGCGCGCTCCGACAGCAGGATCAGCGGAAGTTCGCGCAACAGTTCGTGTTGCTGGATGGCCTGGGCCAGCGCCAAGCCGTCGGTTTCCTTCAAATCGAGATTGAGAATCAACAAGTTGGGTCGAAAGTTGGCGATGGCTTGCAGGATCTGTAGCGGTTGGGCGAGCACCTGCGTCGCCATGCCGCGGCTGTCCAGCCAGCGGGCGATTTCGCGGGCGGCGAGCAGCGCGTCGTCGACGATCAGGATGCGGTGGTTGGATGTTCTCAGCACCCGCTCGTTCAGGATTTCCAGCAGCAGGGCGATATCCACCGGCTTGATGAAATAGCCGGACCCACCGGCTTCCACCGCATCGAGCCGGGCGGCGATGTCGCTGCGATCGGCCAGGAAAAAGAGGGGCGATTCCGAAGCCAGCAATTGCCTGAGGGTTCTGATCTGCTCCAGCGGGGGTTGGTGGTCGGCGACGAAGTCCAGGTCGATGATCAGGGCGGCCGGCTGTTCGGATTGCGCCAGCAGCGCGCGGACCTCGGCCAGAGAGGCGCAGCGTTGAATCTGAAAACCGCCCCGTTGTTCGAGCTTGCGCACCAACCCATTCGCCGAATCGGGCGCCACCAGCCACAGCTTCGGGGCCGAGGTTTCGCCGATCGTCGGTGGCGGCCGTTCGCTCTTTTCCCATCGGGAAAACAGCGGCATGGTGCGAGATTCGGCCGGTTTTTGCGTGGCTGGATCGATCCGGCCTGGATCGCCGTCGGAAGGAGTCGCCGCGCGGCAGAGCGCGTCCACGATGGCGATCAGGCGCTCACGCTCGGCTCCCTTGGGCAAATCGCCTTTATCCAGACATTCGCTGAGCTGTTGTTCGAGCCGTTCGGCCAGCACCACGACCTTGTGATGCTCGGGTCGTGGGCGGGCCAGCGCCAGAACATCCTGTGTCGCTCGCAGCAGCAGCACGAAAAATTCCCGGCTCCATTTGATGTAGACAAGCTTCTCGGCGAGATCCTCGATACGCTTGAGTTTGCCGGCGAGCGGCTCTGAACGGGAAGGCGTCGGTTCCATGCAATTATCTCTGCAAGATCGAGAGGCGGAAAATCGTGGGTGACTGACATCGGGATGGCCCGTTCATAATAGCTATAGATGATGGAACGAGGTAGTGTAAGAGACCGGAGTGAATACACTGGATTTTCTCGGCTCGAATCCCGCTTCCACCACCGCGAGGGCCTTGCCTCGCGACCCTCGCCCGTCCGATCGCGGACAATGAGGCGGGCGAGTAGCCGTTCGAACTATTGTGCCTCGAGATGATAGGAGACGATGCGCTCGACTTCGCTCTTGGAGCCCATGATCACCGGGCAGCGTTGGTGCAGGTTGGTCGGTTGCAATTCCATGATCCGTTGCATGCCGGTGCTTGCCAGTCCGCCGGCTTGTTCGACGACGAAGCTCATCGGATTAGCTTCGTACAGCAGGCGTAATTTGCCCTCCTGGTTTTTGGCGCGCAGCTTGCGGTCGGTCGGATAAAGGAACACACCGCCGTTGATCAGTACCCGGTGGATGTCGGCGATCATCGCGCCGGCCCAGCGCATGTTGAAATCCTTGCGCCGAGGACCTTCCCTGCCGGCCAGGCATTCGTCGATGTAGCGCCGCACCGGTGGGTCCCAAAACCGCATGTAGGCGGTGTTGATGGAAAAATCTTGGGATTCTTCCCGGAGTCGCATGTTGGGATTGGTCAGGATGAACTCGCCGATGCGTTGGTCCAGGGTGAAGCCGTTGACGCCGTGGCCGGTGGTGAGCACCATCATGGTGGATGGCCCGAATAGCGCGTAACCGGCGCAAACCTGCCGGACGCCCGGTTGCAGGAAGTCTTCTTCGGTCGGTTCGCCGGTCGCGCCCTCGGGTCGGCGCATGATCGAAAAGATGGTGCCGACCGGGCCGTTGACGTCGGTATTGGTGGAACCGTCCAGCGGATCGAACACCAGCAGGTATTTGCCTCGCGGGTACTGAGTCGGTAGATGGTAGACGTCGGCCATTTCCTCGGAAGCCATGGCGGCGACGTGTCCGGCCCATTCATTGCGATTGATGAATATGTTGTTGGAAATCACGTCCAGCTTTTTCTGCGTCTCGCCCTGGATGTTTTCGGTATCGGCGGCGCCGAGCACGCCGACCAGGCTGCCGTAGCGGACCGCGCTGGAAATGGCCTTGCAAGCGATGACGATGTCGTTGAGCAGGGCGGTGAAGTCGCCCGAAACGCCCTTGATGCGCCGCTGTTCTTCGATGAAGTATTCGGTGATGGTGGTGCCGATGGGCATGACGATGTTCCTGGGTTGGTTGAACGGATACGGCGGGCGATTCCTGACGTCCGCGCCGGCTAAACGCCGCGCCGATTATATCATTTTGCATAATAATAATGTGGTTTATGGGGACCACGGACGCCCCGTGATCGCGGCCCCACATCGGCCGCGATATGGATGGTGTTTTTACAAGGCCATGATTCGTCGATGTAAAACACGGATCGTTCATACCCGCAGGTAAGGCATGGAATTTATTGTCGCGATGCAACATTTTTTGTTATACTGCGTTTCAGTCGTTTCGGAAAACCGGATTGGGAGGATGTCATGAACGAGGGTTCTGTTGGGTTTGCCGAGCTATTCAGACCTTGGGTTGCATCCTTGACCAGGGTCAATCAAGCCATGGCCGGGCAGTTGGAAAAGTGGGTTGGATTCCAGATGGACAGCCTGAGAGCCTATGTCGATCTGGGCGTTGCCCAAGCCAAGGTGGCCCTGAAGGTGATCGATCCTCACAGCTTGCACGAATTCGTCGACAGCCAGTTCGCGGTGGCCAGTTTCGTGGGACACCGCATCGCGGACGATGGCCGCCTGTTGGCCGAATGGAGCACGGACTGCTGTAATCAGTCCAATCGTTTGGTACGGCAGAACATGTTGAGCGTGCTGTTCAAGGATTGATCGCCGTTGCGATCGAGTTCCTCGCCAAAAAGCGCCGCCGCGATGCGGCGCTTTTTCGTTGTGGGAACCGCGACCATCGCATCCGCGCGGGTTCCCGGGCGGTGCAAAGCCATGCGCTGAATCCGGTGCCGGGTCGGATGATCGACAAACCCCGTTACGGCGCTTTGGCCGGCGTTACCCCGAGCGGCGCTACAACAGCCACGACAGAAAGCCCGACGGGGCATGAGTCACGGCGACGCTGACGATGTAGCCGAACGTTGCCAGCGCCAAAATCCAGGCGGCGGCGCGGATCGGTTTGGTCGGGCCGCGCTTGAGGGCGATGCTGCCGAGGATGATGTAGGCCGTCAGTCCCAGCACCTTGGCGGTCAGCCAGCCGTGTACGAATGGGTATTGATGCAGGATCAGCACCAGCCCGATGGCGCTGGTCAGCAATACGGCGTCGATGACGTGCGGCACGATCCGTACCCAGCGCCGCCGCGATTGCGTGGAGTCGGTCAGCATCCAGACCCCGCGCAGCACGAATAACGCCAGACTCAAGACCACCGTGGTGACATGCAGATGTTTGAGGGCAAGATACAGGGCGTTGGTCCTCCACGGCTGGTCGGTGGGTAGGCTATAGTTTAACGAACATCTGGTATTGGCTATTCCCGCGAGGTGAGCATATGTCCATGCATGTTTGTAACGGTGCCATGTTGAAATGCACATTTGCTTTTCCGCCGGGGATCAGTACGCTCGTCGTGCTGCCGCAAAACAGAATGATGACCAGCAACATGCCGGCGGCGAATATTATGGACAACAAACCGATGGTCAACATCATGACGTTCGGCGCGTGCATGAGTCTGGCTAATCCAACGGTGGCGACGGCCACCGCGGCGGCGATGGGTGTGCTGACCCCGATGCCCTGCATTCCCGTGACCCCGGCGCCGTGGGTGGTGGGGTCGCCGACCGTGCTGCTGGGCAACATGCCGGCGCTCAACAACACCTCGACCCTGATGTGTACCTGGGCGGGCGTGATTACGGTGCTTCAGCCGGGGCAGTTCACCGAGATGATTCCCTGAAATGCGTCATTTTTCGGTGGGCCGGACGCGGCGGGTGGGAACCGCGTTCCACGGATCGTCCGGCCAGGGATGCCTGGGGTAGCGGCCTTTCAGTTCCTTCCTGACTTCGGCGTAGGTCCGTTCCCAGAAGCCGCGCAGATCCTGAGTGACCTGGATCGGCCGCTGGGCGGGCGACAGCAGGTGCAAGGTCACTGGAATCCGCCCGCCGGCGATGCGTGGGGTGTCGGCCAACCCGAACAACTCCTGCAATTTGACCGCCAGCACCGGCGGTTCGCCCGGTTGGTAGCGCAGGCGGATGCGTGAGCCGCTCGGGACCGGCAGGTGCGTGGGCGCCAGCTCGTCCAGCCGTGCTCGCGACCGGCCATCCAGCAGATCGTACAGCGCCCCCGACAGATCCAGTCGTCGCAGGTGTTCGCGTCGGGTCATGCCGTCCAGCCAGGGTGGCAACCAATCGTCGAGGTGTTCCATCAGCCAGCCGTCGGACAGGTCTGGCCAGCCTTCGTCGGCGAACCAGTGCCGCAGCGACAGCACGCGCGCCCGCCACTCGCGCAGTTCGCGGGTCCACGGCAGGCTGTCGAGACCCAGTTGCCGAACACCGGCCAACATCGCTTGGCGCAGTGATTCGGGATCGGCGTCCGTCAGCGGGATACTGTCGAGTGCCAGCACGCCCAGTCGCCGTTCCTGGCGCGCCATGACCGTTGCCTGTCGTTCATCCCAGCCCACTTCCACGACGGTGCGCAGCCGGTCGGCGAGATGCGTTTCCAGAGTGGTGGGATCGACGGGCGCGGCCAGCCAGATTCGGCCTTCGCCGGCACCAGCGTCCAGATGCGCCGCCACCAGCCAGTCGCGACCCGCCAGCGGATCGTCGGTGGCCAGCCGCGCCCCGCGGCCGTTGGCCAGCCGGTAGCGATGCGCCGCGCCCTCTCGACGCCGCGCCACCCGGTCGGGGTAGGCGAAGGCCAGCAGTAACCCGGCGGTCGCGCCATCCCTTGGATCAAGGGCGGGGTGGACATGCTCAGCCGCGTTGTTGGAACCGTTGGCCCGTTGTAGCAGTGCCCGCCAGCGGCGCGCCGCTTGCTCGACGCGGACACAAGCCGTCGGATCGGCCCACCAGCGGCGCGCGCCGTCGCGGCCGTCACGGCGGAAATCCCGCAGGGCATCCAGACGGACGGTGAAATCGCCGCCGAAGGGATGTTCGCCGCGCAAGGGATCGCGCTCCTCCAGCAGAGCGGTCAGATCGGCGGCCAGTTCGACCAGTCCAAGCGCCGCGCCCCGCCGCAACAGCCGCGCCAGTCGTGGATGGGTCGGCAGTTCCGCCAGCGCCTGTCCGGCCGAGGTGATGCGGTCGCGGTCGTCCAACGCGCCCAGTTCGCGCAGTAGTTCGCGCGCCTGGGCCAATGCCCCCGGCGGTGGCGGATCAAGCCAGGCCAGTACCGAAATTTCGGTGACGCCCCATTGCGCCAGCTCCAGGGCCAGTGGCGCCAGATCGGCATCCAGGATTTCCGGGGTGCGCCGGGGGCGGAGCCGGTTTTGAGCGGTCTCGCTCCACAGCCGGTGGCAAGTCCCCGGACCCAGCCGTCCGGCACGGCCGGCGCGCTGTTCAGCGGCGTCGGCCGACACCCGCACCGTTTCCAGCCGGGTCAGGCCGCTGCGTGGATCGAAACGCGGGATGCGGGTCCAGCCGGCATCCACCACCACGCCGATACCCTCGATGGTCAGGCTGGTTTCGGCGATGGGCGTGGCCAGCACGATTTTGCGCCGGCCGTCAGGATCGCATCGAATGGCGCGTTGCTGCGCTTCTTCCGGCAGATCGCCATATAACGGTGCTAGTGTCAGCCCGACGCAGGCCGGTTCCATTTGCAGGCGGCTCAGCATTTGCCGGATTTCGCCGCCGCCCGGCAGGAACACCAGCAGGTCGCCGTGCGCCCGGCTCAGCGCGTTCAATACGGCGCGAACCACGACGTTGAGATCCAGGCTATCGGGATCTCGTGGCAGGTAATGCCGGGTTACGGGATGAGCGCGGCCCTCGCTGGTCACGATGGGGGCATCGCCCAGCAGTCGGGCCACCGCGACGCCGTCCAGGGTGGCCGACATGACCAGCAGCCGCAGGTCCTGGCGCAACTCGCGCTGGCTGTCCAGACAGAGTGTCAGGGCCAGGTCGGCGTGCAGGCTGCGTTCGTGGAATTCGTCGAGGATCACCAACCCCACACCCTCCAGCGCCGGATCGTGTTGCAGGCGGCGGGTCAGAATGCCCTCGGTCAGTACTTCGATGCGGGTCTGGCGTGAGACTTGGCGGTCGAAGCGGATGCGGTAACCGACGGTGTGGCCGACCGGCTCGCCCAGTTGCGCGGCCATGCGCGCCGCCGCCGCGCGCGCCGCTAGCCGTCGCGGTTCCAGCAGCAGGATGGTGGAGTTCTCCAACCAGGGTTCATCGAGCAGCGCCAGCGGTACCTGGGTGGTTTTGCCGGCACCCGGTGGCGCTTGCAGCACCAGGGCGGCGGCATCGCGCAGCGCGGCGCGGATCGCCGGCAGCGTCGGCTCGATGGGCAGGGCCATGGGTTCGGAGTCAGACGGAAACACGAGCGCGAACCAGTGCGATGAGGATAGCCGAGACCGCCCAGCCCCAATTTTCCGTGATCGACCCAGCGTGCATTTGTGCGCCGCCTTGACTATTGTTCTATCAAAATGTTGCGGTTTAGGTCCGTCGCGCGTGCGAATGCCGCTTCCGCTTCATCATAACGCCAGCCACCAAGGATTTCCGCGTAATGAGTATTGTGACCGATCTGTTGGCCAAGCCCGGTGTTGTCGCTGCTGGCGAATACGCCTATCGAGGTGACCGATTTTCCTACCGCGGCGCCCTCACTGAAGAGCATGCCCGCATGGCGTCCATCATGTGCCGCGCCACCACCATGGGCGTGAACATGGAGGGCAAGATGCTCGAAGTCTTCCAGCCGCGCAGCGGGTTGCAACCACCGCGCGGCTGGGTGGTGCATGGTGCCGACTATACCGTGTGCGTGATGGCCAACGTGTTTTGCATGCTTGACAACGCCCGAGCTTCGATCAACGACATCGTCGGATTCATGCGTCAGACCATGGCCAATGCGCCCTCCGATTTGATCTGAACCGGCCCGGCAAAAAGATTAAGGAGAAGAAATCGATGGCGACACTTGATGAACTGATGCGACTGCCGGCGGCGATGGCGGCCTTTGAATTCCGAGGCAGCGGCGAGTTGCTGGACCAGCGCATTGCTTACCCCGAACGCATCAACGAAACCACGCTCGACCTGCTGGCTCACATGTGCGCGGCCAATATGAGCATTGCGACCATGCAGGCGCGCGGTTGGGAGAAGGTAACGGCCATGAAGGGATTCTATCCGATCCAGGAATTCACGCTGGTCGGTTTCGACTGGTCGGTGGTGGTGAGCGGCTTTCGTCGAGAGCAGCTCAAGAACGAGGATAAGACCAGTTTGCCGCCGCTCATGGGTGTGGTGCTAGGCAACGAAAAGGCCGACTATGAAGCGGCGTTCGCCGTTCTGGAAGGGCAGGAGCCGATTCCATGAGCATGATCCGGCGCATTCTGGCTTTGGATGGGGTGAACGTGATCTGCCATTTCCGCGACGATGGCTACCTGCTCGAAGGCTACGGCTTGATGGGACGCGACGATATGGTGCGGTTGGCGCAGTTCGCGCACGATTACCGACGCATGATCCAAGGCAACGCCGACCAGCTCGCCATGTTCACCGGCATGCGCGGCTGGACTCCACCTCATGGCTGGGTGGTCCGGGGCGCGGTACAGTCAGTCTGCGGCGTCGGCAACCTGGTGTGCATCGTGGAAGGCGCCGATGCGCCCATGAACGAAATCTTGTTGGAATTACGGGAAATTTCGCACTGGTAAGCCATGGAATCATCAGCGGGTTCCGCCCTCTAACATCGCAAGTCGAGTAGTCGATGCTTGTTGTTCTATATCGTCTTGGCGTGGCTACTTTGATACTTTGTTGGTATGATGATACGACACGGTCTATTACTTCAATGCATTGGGGCGGTCGTTTCCATGTCCAAGCGAATCGTTTTTCCTGTATGGCTTTGCATGTTGTTGGGCGCGTGCGTGTTCAACGCGTGGCCGGCGGCGGCACAGATGACTGGCGGCCAAATCCCCAGAATCCGGAGCGCCGGCGACGGCGGGGTGGGCACGACCGCGATATCGGCGGCGGCTGGCCCGCATGCCGATCGGAATGCCGGGGGCGTCGACGAAACCGATCCGCCACCGGTCGACGCGCAAACGTCGTCGGCGGCGGACCCAGCGGTGGAGTTGCCGCCCTGTCCGGCCGGCGGCGAGTTGGGGGAGCGGGTTGCCGCCGACATCTGCCAGCAGGTGCGGATCGAACCGCCGCCGACCAGCCTGAAAGTCGATCATCTGGCGCTGCGCTCGCTGGAGTATCTGATTCCTTTCTACGCCCAGCGTGACTATCGAGCCGCCTGGCTCGATGCCGGTGGTAAGCCGTTGCCGGTGGCGGATAAGCTGTTGCGAACCCTGGGTCAGGCCGAGCGCGAGGGGTTGCGGTCCGCCGACTATCCCCACGCTCATTTGCGCAAACTGTACGAGGCGCTCCAGCAGGATGCCGCCGCGCCGACCGTTGGCCAGTTGGCCGATTTCGATCTGCTGTTCACCGACACGTTTCTGACCTACGGTTCCCATCTGTTGTCCGGCCGGTTGCCACCCCGCAAGATCGACCCCGACTGGACGATCAAGCCGCGTTCCCGCGATTTGGCCAAGGTGTTGGAGCAAGCGTTGGCCGACGACACCCTGGTTGAGTCGCTGCAAGCCTTGGCGCCGCAAGGTAAGGGCTACGTCCAATTGCGGGAAATGCTGCAACGCTATCGGACGATCGAACAGGCGGGCGGTTGGCCGGTCGTTGGTTCCGTGAAAGGCGCAAAAGGTTCGCGAGCGGGGCAACTACGTGCCCGATTGCAGGCCGATGGCGACTTGGCCGAGGGGCAGGAGCAGTCCGGGAAAAACGCCACCCACGACAAGTCGCTCGCCAACGCGCTGCGCCGTTTTCAAAGGCGGCATGGTTTGCGGGAAACCGGAACCGTGAACGCCGCCACGCTGGCCGCCCTGAACGTACCGTTGTCGCGGCGGATACGCCAGGTGGAATTGAACATGGAGCGCTGGCGTTGGCTGCCGGACGACTTCGGATCGCGCTACATTCTGGTCAATATCCCCAGCTTCAAGATGAGCGTGTTCGAGAACAGCAAGCAGGTGATGGAATCGAAAGTGGTGGTGGGCCGTCAGGAGCGGCAAACGCCGACCTTCACCGCCAACATGGCCTATCTGGTGTTGAGTCCGAAGTGGTACGTACCGCGCTCCATCGCGGTGAAGGACAAACTGCCTCAGCTCAAGCGCAACCCTTACGCGCTCAAGCGGCAGAAGATTCGAATCTATAATAGTGCCGGCCAGGAAATCGACCCAGGCTCGATCAATTGGAGCGCGGTCAGCGCCAGCAGTTTCCGTTATCAGTTGCGTCAGGATGCCGGGCCTCGCAACGCACTGGGCGGGATCAAGTTCATGTTCCCGAATCCCTACAGTATCTACTTGCACGATACGCCATCCCGGGAGCTGTTCAGCCGCAGCCAGCGGACTTACAGCTCCGGTTGCATCCGGATCTCCAATCCGGTGGAATTGGCCGATTACCTGCTCAAGCATGACCCGAAGTGGAACAAGACCACCATCAAGACCGCCGCCGCCAGCGGCAAGCAACGGGTTGTCCGTTTACCGGAGGAAGTGCCGGTGTACCTGTTGTACTGGACGGCCTGGGTCGATGACGAAGGTTTGCTCAATTTTCGCGATGATATCTATAAGCGCGACCAGCCCATGGTTCGGGCGCTTTACCAGAAAGGCAAGATCCAGGATGGCGATGCCTAAAGTGTTTTTCCACAACGGGTAAAGGGCATCCCCCGACCGGTGCGGTCGGGGGATTTTCGTTGATTCGGGGAATAATGTTCGGGCAATGCGCATCGCGCTGGGTATCCAATACGACGGCGTTGGTTTTCGTGGTTGGCAAGCACAGCCGGCGGGAGTGCGAACCGTACAGACCAGTTTGGAACGAGCATTGGCCAAGGTTGCCGATCACCCGGTCGGCCTGACTTGCGCCGGCCGCACCGATGCCGGTGTCCACGCCGTCGGCCAGGTCGCTCATTTCGACACCCGAGCGGTCCGATCGACGCGGGCCTGGGTGCGAGGTGGCAATGCCCACTTGCCGCCGGATCTCAGCCTGAGCTGGGCTTGCGAGGTGCCGGACGATTTTCATGCCCGTTTCTCGGCCTCGTCCCGCCGTTATCGTTATCTGATCCATAACCACTCCCAGCGCTCGGCCCTGTGGCGAGGGCGGGCGATTTGGCACTATCGGCCGCTGGATGTCGCGCGGATGCACGCGGCGGGTCAGGCACTGGTTGGCGAGCACGATTTCAACGCATTCCGCGCCGCCGAGTGTCAGGCTCGCCACCCGATCCGGAAAGTGTTGGAACTGGCGGTCTGGCGGCAGGGCAGTGGCGTATTGCTGGAAATCGAGGCCAACGCCTTTCTGCATCACATGGTGCGCAATATCGCCGGGGTGTTGCTGGCGATCGGGGTCGGTGACCGGCCGATCGAATGGGTCGCGGAGGTGTTGGAAAGTCGTGATCGCACGCAAGCCGGGGTGACCGCGCCGGCCGAAGGCTTGTATCTGCTGGCGGTGCGCTATCCGCAACGGTTCGGGTTACCGGCGGCGCCGATCGGTGGCCCGGCTTTTGAGGGCTGAGCGGAACGATGCCCATGGCCTGGCGATCGCGCTAGGATCAAGGCGTCAGATGGAGCAATCGAACAATCAGCGGGACCAGCAACGCGGTCAATAGCGCATTCAGGCCAATGGCCAACCCAGCGAAGGCCCCTGCCAGGCTGCTGATTTGCATGGCTCGCGCCGTGCCGATACCGTGCGCCGCCACGCCGATGGCCAGCCCTTTGACGGCGTTGTCCCGAATCCGCAGCCAGTCCAACAGGGCCGGCGCGGCGACCGCCCCGATGACCCCGGTCAAAATCACCAGAACCGCCGTCAGCGAAGGTAGGCCGCCGATCTTTTCGGCGATCCCCATCGCCACCGGCGTGGTCACCGACTTGGGCGCCAGCGACAGCAAGATACGAGGCGAACCACCCAGCAATTTGGCGATCCCCATTGCCGATAGGATCGCGGTCAGCGAGCCGACCAGCAACCCGGCGAGGATCGGCAGGGCCAATTGCCGTACCCGCTCCCAGTGCAGATAGAGCGGCACCGCCAGCGCCACGGTCGCCGGGCCAAGCAGAAAATGAATGAACTGCGCGCCGGTGAAGTAGGTGGAATAGGGGGTGTCGGTCAGCAGCAGGAGCAGCACCAGCAGGGTGATCGCCAGCGCCACCGGGTTGAATAGCGCTCGGCCGCCGCTGCGCCGAAACAACCATTGTCCGACCAGGTACACGGCTAGGGTGAGGGTGAGCCACAGCAGCGGCGAGGCGGCCAGGTACACCCAGATGTCGATGAAAATCCTATCCATCGCGCGGCGCTCCACGCCGCCAGCGGATGACGGTTTGCATCACCAGCGCGGTCACGGCGACCGTGATCAGCGTGCTCAGCACCAGCGCGACCGTCACCGCCAGCCATTCCTCCGCCAGTAGCGCCCCGTACCGCACGATCCCGACCCCGGCCGGGATGAACAGCAGCGACAGATGCGACAGCAGGGTCTCCGCAGTGGCGCGCAGTGACGCGGGCAGCGACTTGCGCCAGTGTAGCGTCAAGAACAACAGCAACATGCCAATCACGGGTCCCGGTACCGGAACGCCGCTCCAGCGGATCGCGATCTCTCCCACCAACTGAAAGGTCAGTAATACGGCCAGCGCGCCGATCATCGTTGTGGTTTCATGGTTGTCCGCGGTGGTCTACCGTTGGCCGCTCGGCGCCGCCGCCCGCGCTTCGTCGCGGCGCCGCAGCAGCAGGCGCGAGACGAAGATGCCGACCTCGAACAACAGCCACATGGGCAGCGCCAGCAGGGTCTGCGAAATCACGTCCGGCGGCGTCAGCAGCATGCCGACGACGAAGGCGCCGACGATGACGTAAGGCCGTTTGGCGGCCATGGCCTCGGGCGTAATGATCCCGGTCAGCACCAGAATGACCGTGGCGACCGGCACCTCGAACGCGACCCCAAAGGCGAAAAAGATCGTCATCACGAAGTCGAGATAGCGGTTGATGTCGGTCATCACCGCCACGCCTTCCGGCGCGGTGTTGGTGATGAAGGCGAAGAAGATCGGCATGATCACGAAGTAGGCGAAGGCCATGCCGCAGTAGAACAGCAAGGTGCTGGAGATCAGGACCGGCAGGGCCAGCCGTTTCTCCTTTTGATACAGACCCG
>JAGRHI010000155.1 GCA_020445045.1 Candidatus Competibacteraceae bacterium | reverse complement strand
CAGTATTTCTGGATTCATATCGAGTGGTACGGGATGTTCATCATCTTCATCCCGGTTTATCTGTTCCTGTTGCTGCCGGTGGCGATGGTGTTGAGCGGCGAAACCCAGGGCCATTTGCGCACCGCCGGCGGCCTGCATTGGGGACTGATGAGCATGGTGTTCGGTCTGAGCCATCTTGCCTATCTGCTGGTGTTGCCGCAAGCCCAGTATCCCCACGTGAGCGGCGCGGGGCTGGTGCTGTTTCTGCTGTTGTTGACCGAGTTGAACGACGTGGCCCAGTACTGTTGGGGCAAGGGATTGGGTAAGCATAAAATTTCGCCCACCGTCAGCCCAAACAAGACGGTGGAGGGTTTCGTCGGTGGGGTGGTCACCACCGTGCTGTTGTCCGTGCTGCTGGCACCGTGGCTGACGCCGTTTTCCACCCTGGACGCGTTGTTGGCCGGCGCGCTGATCGCGGTGGCCGGCTTCTTCGGCGATTTGAGCCTGTCGGCGTTGAAGCGCGATTTAGGTATTAAGGACAGCGGTAATTTGCTACCGGGCCATGGTGGCATTCTCGATCGGGTGGATAGCTTGACCTATACAGCACCGCTGTTTTTCCATTTCATCCGTTACTTTTATTTTTGAAGCTGATCATGGGTTGCGCCGCACTGCGCCTGCTGTTCTTTCTGTTGGTCGTCAAGCCGTTTCTGCTGCTGGCGGTGGGGATCAACGTGCGCCGCCGCGACCGCTTGCCCCGGCGAGGCCCAGCCTTGATCGTCGCCAACCACAATAGCCATCTGGATGCGCTGGTGTTGATGGCCATGTTGCCTCTGCGCTTATTGCCGCGCGTGCGGCCGGTGGCGTCGGCGGAGTATTTTTTGCGCGGGTGCTGGCGATCCTGGTTTGCCACCCGTGTGATCGGGATTATTCCGGTGGCGACTTGCGGCGGCGGTTCTCGTGCCGAAGTGCTGGAGCCGGTACGCGATGCGCTGGCGGTGGACGATATCGTGATCTTTTTCCCGGAAGGGACGCGCGGCGAGCCGGAATGTTTGGGAAAGCTGAAAACCGGTATCGTCTGGCTGGTCGAACGATTACCGGAGGTACCGGTTCATCCGGTGCGGTTGTCCGGTTTGGGTAAGGTACTACCCAAGGGCCACTGGTTGCCGGTGCCATTCTTCTGCGATGCCTGGGTGGGGGAGACGTTGCGCTGGCAAGGTGACCGGTCTGGGTTCATGGCCGCGCTGGTGGCTAATTTGACGTCGCCGGAACCGTAGGTGGCGATGATCGAAGAAGGGCGGATTTAGCGACTTGAGGTTTTATCCCTTGAATACTCAACAGAGTCAAATCTGATTGATTCGTCCGCCACGCCTTGACGCATGGAGGCAAAACCTTAAGCTAGTGGCTTGTGGCGGTCCGGACTAGAGGGTCCGGGCCGTTCTTGTTATTGAACCGACCGGTATGCGTGAGGAGCGTTATGTCCGACATCAAGAAAGTCGTGCTGGCCTATTCGGGTGGGCTGGATACCTCGGTGATCCTGAAATGGTTGCAGGATGTCTACCAGTGCGAGATCGTGACCTTTACCGCCGATCTGGGGCAGGGCGAGGAACTGGAACCGGCGCGGCAAAAGGCGCTGATGGCCGGCATCAAGCCGGAACACATCTTCATTGATGACCTGCGCGAAGAATTCGTGCGTGACTTCGTGTTTCCCATGTTTCGGGCCAACGCGATTTACGAGGGCGAATACCTGCTGGGTACCTCGATCGCCCGACCGCTGATCGCCAAGCGGCAGATCGAGATCGCCGTGCAAACCGGCGCTGAAGCCATCTCCCACGGTGCCACCGGTAAGGGCAACGATCAAGTGCGCTTCGAGCTGGGCGCCTATGCCCTGAAGCCCGACATCAAGATCATTGCCCCGTGGCGGGAGTGGGATCTGCTGTCGCGCGAAAAAATGCTGGCCTACGCGGAGCAGCATGGCATTCCGGTCGAGATGAAGCGCGGCACGAAATCGCCGTATTCGATGGACGCCAACCTGCTGCATATCTCTTACGAAGGCGGTGTGCTGGAAGATCCGTGGAACGAGCCGGACGAAGCGATGTGGCGCTGGTCGGTGTCGCCGGAACAGGCACCGGATCAGCCGCGCCATGTCGAACTGGACTACCGCAACGGCGATATCGTGGCCATCGACGGCGAAACGCTGACCCCCGCCGCAGTGTTGACTAAACTAAACCAGCTTGGTGGCGAGCACGGCATCGGCCGGTTGGATATGGTCGAAAACCGCTATGTCGGCATGAAATCGCGTGGTTGCTACGAAACCCCCGGTGGCACCATCATGCTCAAGGCGCACCGGGCCATGGAATCGCTGACCTTGGACCGGGAAGTCGCCCATATCAAGGACGAACTAATGCCGCGCTACGCCAGTCTGGTTTATAACGGCTATTGGTGGAGTCCCGAGCGCAAGTTGTTGCAGACCATGATCGATGCGTCGCAAGCCCCTGTGAACGGCACGGTGCGGGTCAAGCTGTACAAAGGCAACGTGATCGTGGCCGGTCGCAAGTCGGACGATAGCCTGTTCGACATGAACATCGCCACTTTCGAGGACGACGCCGGCGCCTACGACCAGAAGGACGCGGGTGGGTTCATCAAGCTCAATGCGTTGCGGATGCGGATCGCGGCGCTGAAAGGGCGGCGGTAATTTGGGAAACCGGCACGGCGGGCATGGTCGTGCCGGTTACGATTCGCGACCCGATTTGGAGGTGAAGAATCATGCGTATTCTCCACACGATGTTGAGAACCGGCGACCTGGAGCGCTCGATCAAGTTTTACACCGAAATCCTGGGAATGAAGTTGCTACGCCAGCGGGATTATCCCGATGGTGAGTTTACCTTGGCATTCCTGGGATATGGCGATGAATCCGATCATACCGTGATTGAGCTGACCTACAATTGGGGTGTGGATCGTTATGAGATGGGGACCGCCTATGGCCATATTGCCATTGAAGTCGATGATGTATATCAGGCCACGGCGGAGGTCAAGAAACGCGCTGGTAAGATCCTTCGTGAAGCTGGCCCCATGAACGCGGGGACCACGATTATCTCCTTTATCGAAGACCCCGACGGTTATCCGATCGAATTGATTGGAAAGAAATAACGGGGAAATCCCATGGCCGGTGTAAGGTGAAATTCAGGATAACTAAACCCTGAAATGATCACTTTGTTTTCGATGGGATTTAAGAAAACAATTCCGCAACGACTTTTGACTGATTATGAGGGGTATGCTCATTGGAAGTTACAGAGCTTAAACGTAAGAATAAACCTCAATATGGTATAGGCGATGCCTCCTATCAAGCGGCGGGTGGCGAATCGGGCATAAGAAAGCTGGTCGATGATTTTTATGACGCAATGGAACGACTGCCTGAAGCCGAGAAAATAAGAAACATGCATCCAAAGGATCTGGATATGACTCGGGATAAGCTGGCTCGATTCTTGTGTGGTTGGCTGGGTGGTCCAAAACTTTATATGGAGAAGTATGGTTCCATCAGAATACCGCAGGCGCACAGTCGCTTTGAGATTGGATCGAAAGAGCGCGATGCGTGGTTGTTGTGTATGGATACGGCGCTGAAAAACCAACCGTACACGGCGGAGTTCAAGCATTATTTGATGAAACAGCTCTATGTGCCGGCGGAGCGGAGTCGAAACAGGGATTGAAGAATGAGTTGTCGGAGGCCACGTCTCCGATTCAGCGGCTATTGGTCCATCTGTCCCTTGAAATCATAGTCTTGCCAACAACGACCCGTACCGATCAGACGCTTCGTCAAACTCCATGGGGGCGACTGGTGTTACCCCTTGACCCATCACCCCCTGTGCAAAGGAGCGACCTTGGTCAAGCCTAACTATCAGTACGAAAAACGTCAAAAGGATCTGAGTAAGAAGAAGAAACAGGAAGAGAAACAGAAAGAGAAACGCCAGCGGAAATTGGATAAAAATAGCAATGCCCCGCCGGACGGGACGCCGAACCAGCAATCCGATTTGGAATGAAGTAAAGCCGACCTGAGTTGATAATCTCATTGTCTTGTTGATCCTAGAGGCCGAATCTGAAGATATGGAGTCGATCCATACACGATCGATTCATTATGAGAATTGAGGGGATTTTATGGCCAGACTCGGAAAAGAATTTAATAAGATTCAGATTAATACCAGTGGCGCGGCCATTTTTATGGAACATGGTGGGTCAGGTAGTCCGTTATTGTTTTTACATGGCTATCCGCAAACGCATGCCATGTGGCACCAAGTCGCACCGCAATTAGCGGATGAGTTTCGCGTCATTTGTCCGGATTTGCGCGGATATGGCGATAGCTCCAAGCCGAAAAGCACCCCGGATCATGGCGCCTATTCCAAGCGGGCGATGGCTCGGGACATGATGGAAGTGATGGAATACTTCGGATACCGGGAATTTGTCGTGGCTGGTCATGATCGGGGCGCCAGGGTGGCCCATCGCATGGCGCTCGATTATCCTGATCGAGTCAAGAAGGCATGTATCATGGATATCGTTCCCACCTATCACATGTTCAAGCACACCGACCAAAATTTTGCCACGGGTTACTATCACTGGTTTTTTCTAATCCAGCCGAACGGACTACCTGAACGGATGATTGGAGCCCAGCCGGCCTACTATCTCACCGAAAAATTGAAGCGTTGGAGCGCGCCGGACGCCAAATTCGCGCCAGAAGTCGTGTCCGAGTACGTTCGTTGTTTCAGCAATCCGGAAACCATTCGGGCATCCTGCGAAGATTATCGGGCGGCGGCGAGCATTGACTTGCGGCATGATGAAGAAGATCTAGGCAAGAAGGTTCGCTGTCCGCTGCTCGTGTTATGGGGCGTCAAAGGGTTTGTTCACCGG
This sequence comes from Candidatus Competibacteraceae bacterium, assembly GCA_020445045.1. Taxonomy (GTDB): domain Bacteria; phylum Pseudomonadota; class Gammaproteobacteria; order Competibacterales; family Competibacteraceae; genus Competibacter. The sequence goes on along the minus strand of JAGRHI010000155.1, from coordinate 1,313 downwards.
ACCTACGATGTGCTGGAGGTTTGGCGGCAATACGCCGACCAGGTGGAAGGCAAGGCGTTGGAGTGCGGGCATTTTCTTCCAGAGGAAAAACCGGAAGACGTGGTGTCGGCGCTCCGCGAGTTTTTTGGGAATTAAAGGATGCACAGTGGGTTTTCGTGAGAGCTTTCCGAAGCACCGTGTATCCAACATGCGAACGAAAAAGCCGGCGTACGCCGGCTTTTTCGTTGCTCTTAATGTCTTACCTCACCATCCATGGCCATCCCGCTTCAGGCTGCTTCGACCGTCCACACTTCGGGGGCCTTCTCCGCACGCTTCCCGAACTCCTGGCGCTGCTTTTCGAGTTCCGGCGGCAGTTGAGCACCGAATTTGGCGAAGAAGCCCTTGATCTCCTCGATCTCGCTGAGGGCTTCCGCACGGCTGATACTGGTGATGGTTTCGAATTGCTCCTTGGAGAAATCCAGACCTTCCAAGTCCAGATCCTCGTAGCGTGGCATCAATCCGAACGAGCTTTCCACGGCGCCGACCTGGCCGTTGACGCGCTCCACGATCCACTTGAGGACCCGCATGTTCTGACCGTAACCCGGCCAAACGAACTTGCCATCCGGGCCCTTGCGGAACCAGTTGGTGCGGAAGATCAGGGGTAGCTTGAGCTCCGGCTTCTTGCCCATGTTGATCCAATGGCCCCAATAGCTCGCCATGTTGTAGCCGCAGAATGGCAGCATGGCAAAGGGGTCACGACGGATGCCGGTCACGCCGATAGCCGCCGCGGTGGCTTCCGAACCCATGGTGGCCGCCATGAACACGCCATGGTTCCAATCGAAGGCTTGGTAGACCAGCGGGAAGGTCTTGGACAGGCGACCGCCGAAGATGAAAGCCGAAATCGGCACGCCAGCCGGATCTTCCCAGGCCGGGTCGATGGTCGGGCATTGCCCTGCGGGCGCGGTAAAGCGCGAGTTGGGATGCGCGCCTACTCGACCGCAATCCGGCGTCCAATCGTTACCCTGCCAGTCGATACCGTGCGCCGGGGCTTCCACGCCCATGCCTTCCCACCACACATCGCCATCATCGGTCAGCACGACATTGGTGAAGATGGAGTTTTCCTTGCAGGATTCCATCGCCATCGGGTTGGAATCGTAGGAGGTTCCTGGCGCGACGCCGAAGAATCCCGCCTCGGGGTTGATCGCGCGCAGCGTGCCATCGGCGGTGGGCTTGATCCAGGCGATGTCGTCGCCGACGGTCAGCGCCTTCCAATTGCCGAAGCCCTTGGGCGGGACGATCATGGCGAGGTTGGTCTTGCCGCAGGCGCTGGGGAA
>JAGRHI010000154.1:5345-8126 GCA_020445045.1 Candidatus Competibacteraceae bacterium | reverse complement strand
CGCTGTCCCAGATCGGCGCGAACAGGTCCTCGTCGCCGCGCAGGCCGGCCATGTTCAGCGCATCTTCCTCCGACTCCTCGCGGATGTAGTCGATCACTTCGTCCACCGTGAGCCGGCCGACCAGTTTGCCGCGCTCGTTGACCACCGGTGCCGATACCAAGTCGTAGCGTTCGAAGGCCCGGGCCGCGTCAGCGGCGTCCTCGTTGCAGTGGAATATCACCGGTTCAGCCAGCATCAATTCAGCGACCTGCCTTTGCGGATCGTTGAGCAGCAAGGCCCGCAACGGCAGCACGCCCTTGAGCAGATGGCGGCTGTCGACCACGAACAGACTGTCGGTGTTGGGTGGCAGATCGTCCCGGCCGCGCAGCAGCAGCAGGACCTGTTCGACCCGCTGGTTTTCGCGTACCGTTAGCACATCCTGACTCATCAGGTGGCCGACCGCGTCTTCCGGGTAGGCCATGGTGGCTTGCAGCCAGTCGCGATCGCGGGCGTCCAGCGATTGCAAGACTTCCGTCAGGATGTCCTCGGGCACCGCCTCGGCCAGTTCGGCCAAGTCGTCGGCATCGAGCTGGCCCAGTACCCGCACCAGCGCCGGCCGTTCCAAGGCTTCGATCAGCGAATCCCGCACCGCGTCCGACACTTCCAGCAGTACCTCGCCGCCGCGCCCGTCCTCGATTTGTCGCCAGACCAGTAGACGGTCGTCCAGCGGCAGCGCCTCCAGGATGTAGGCGATGTCCGCCGGATGCAGGCTGCGCAGCTTGAGTTGCAGTTCGACCAAGTGCTGGCGGTGCACCAACGATTCGATCAGATTATGGCGAGGGCTGGCGCGGTCGCGGTCCACCATGGTCTCGACCAGCCGGTGCTTCTCCAGCAGCTTGACGATCTGCCGCAGGTGATCCTCCACCTTGTGGGTGGATTTGTGAGAAGCGGTGGCATCGGTCACGGCAGGGTCGCGGGTTCGGGATGGCGGGATGGCGATCAACCGGCGACGTGCTCGCGCCCGCCGTAGCGGCGAATCACGTAATCGGTGACGATTTGCTGGAATTCGGCGGCGATATTCTCGCCCTTGAGCGTTACGGTCTTTGTGCCATCCACGTAGACCGGTGCCACCGGCACTTCGCCGGTACCCGGCAGGCTGATGCCGATGTGGGCCTGTTTGCTCTCGCCGGGGCCGTTGACCACGCAGCCCATCACCGCCACGGTCAGTTCCTCGACGCCGGGATAGCGTCCGCGCCAGACCGGCATCTGCTCGCGCAGGTAGCCCTGGATCTGTTGGGCCAAGTGTTGGAAATAGTCGCTGCTGGTGCGCCCGCAGCCGGGGCAGGCCACCACCGCCGGGGTAAACGAACGCAACCCCATCGCTTGCAGGATTTCCTGGGCGACGATCACCTCCTGGTTGCGGCTACCGCCCGGTTCGGGGGTGAGTGAGATGCGGATGGTGTCGCCGATGCCTTCCTGCAATAGCACCGCCAGCGCGGCGGTGGAGGCAACGATGCCCTTGCTGCCCATGCCGGCTTCGGTGAGACCGAGGTGCAGCGGGTAATCGCAGCGCGCCGCCAGCTTGCGGTAGACCGCGATCAGGTCCTGTACTCCGCTCATTTTGACCGACAGAATGATCCGGTCGTGGCCCAGGCCGATCTCCTCGGCCCGCGCCGCGCTGTCCAGCGCCGAGATGATCATCGCCTCGTGCATGACCTCGCTCGCTGATCGAGGCTGTGGCGAGTGGGCGTTGTCGTCCATCAACCGCGCCGCCAGTTCCTGGTCCAGACTGCCCCAATTGACCCCGATCCGTACCGGTTTGTCATGCCGGCAGGCGATTTCGACGATGGTGGCGAACTGCTCGTCTTTCTTCTTGCCGCGGCCGACGTTGCCAGGGTTGATACGGTATTTGTCGAGCAGTTCGGCGCAGATCGGATACTTGCTCAACAACCGGTGGCCGTTGAAGTGAAAGTCGCCGATCAGCGGCACGGAGACGCCGCGCGCATCCAGTCGCTCGCGAATCGACGGCACGGCGGCGGCGGCTTCTTCGTTGTTGACGGTGATCCGCACCAGTTCCGAACCCGCATGCGCCAGCTCCGCCACTTGGGCGGCGGTCGCCGCGGCATCGGCGGTATCGGTGTTGGTCATCGACTGCACCACGATGGGCGCGTCGCCGCCGACCGTGACGGCGCCGACGCGGACGGCGACGCGGGAACGGCGCGAGATGGCAAACTCAGCACGAGCCATGTTGATTTCCCAGGAAGTTTCGTGAATATTCCCTCGCCATCGCGAGGCAGGATGAGGTGGGGGAAATGGTTAGCGCAAGAACTCGCGGCTGATCTCGCGGAAGCGATCGTCGCCGGCCTGATGCAGCCACTCGAAGGCCACCATTTCGCGGCTGACCACCCGCACGCCCTCGGCGCGCATCCGCTCCAGCGCCAGTTCGACGTCGCGCGGCGACCGGGAAGAAACGGCGTCGGCGACCAGATAGACGTCCCTACCGGCCGCCCGTAAATCCAGCGCGGTCTGCAATACGCAAACATGGGCTTCCACCCCGATCACGATGATTTGCTGGCGCCCCAGGGTGTCGATGCGCCGCATGCAGTCCCGTTCGGCGGCGCAGGAAAAATGCAGCTTTTCCATGAAGGCTTCCGCCGGCAGCCGCTCGCGGATCGCCGCCACCGTGTGGCCCAGTCCCCGTGGATACTGCTCCGAGGCCAACACCGGCACGTTGAGCCGTTGGGCAATCTGGATCAGCCACGCGCCGTTGGCCACGATGCGGTCGGCATCATGGACCGCCGG
>JAGRHI010000154.1:2223-5283 GCA_020445045.1 Candidatus Competibacteraceae bacterium | reverse complement strand
GAGGTTGGGAATCCGCCGGGGCGGATCGCGTCAATCGGCAATCAGGGTGATTCGCTCCTGGGGATTGGCGCCGTTGACCACCCGAGTCCGCAAACCCCGCCAGACCGGCGCCAGCAAATCGCCTGGCGCGCGGCTTTGCGGATCGTCCACCGCAAAGGTAAACAGCCGCATTCGCGGCTCTTTTTTCTGGCGGATCAGGCTACCCACCCAGATCGGCAGGTTTCCCTCGCGCAGGCGCGCGTCGATATCCCAGAAGCGCAGCACCCAGCGCGTGTCGGGCTGGTCATCGTAGCGCACCAGCGCGAGCGCGTCCTCCCGGCCAGCGTGAATTTGCGGCAGAACCGGCAATTCCCGCAGTTCCACTTGCGGGTTCAGCCACAGTAGCACACCCTTCCAAGTGAGCGCCGGCGCCGGTTGCCAGCCGGCTGCTCGCAGCCGCGATTCCAGCGCCTTGCGGCTACCGGCCCATTGCAGCACCAAATCCCGCCGGCGGTGGCCCCGGAAATCCAGTCGCTGTTGCGGCAGTTCCCGCCAATCCGCCGTCCACCATCGCGCCAACGTCAGCACCCGCGGCGTCGTTTTGGGTTGGTGGCGTCGCAGGTCGGCGCTGTAGTCGGATCCGACGTGCGGCAAGTCGGTCGCCAGCAGGGCGATCACGCTGTAGGCCAGCAGCCCGCGCCATTGGATCGGTGCCTTGGGATGGCGGTTGTAGGCGATGCCGAGCACGGTCACCCAAATCAATCCGAGACAGAGACCGGCCAAGGTGTCGGTCAGCCAGTGAACACCTAAATATAAGCGGGCGAAGGCGATCGGCACGATGAGAAACGCCGCCGCCAGATAGACGATCCAGCGGCGGGTCAGCGAGATTTCCCGGGCGATCAGCACGGCCAAGAAGCCAAGGACCAAGGTACTGAACGTCGCATGACTGGAGGGAAACGAATAGCCTGGTACGCCTTGCGCGGCCTCGACAGGGCCGGAATCCGGCAACAGCCACTTGAACAATAGGTTGGTGGCCATGCCGAAGCACAGCGCCGCCAGCCAGTGCCAAGCCGCGGAATGATTGCGCCGCCAGACCAGCCAGCCGAACACGACCAGGCTGACCGGTAACATCACCTGATAATCACCCAGTTCGGCGGTGAACACCATCAGGGCGTCGGCCCACGGCGTGCGCAGTTCCTGCAGGAAATGAGACAGGCTTTGGTCGAGGCCGCTCGGTAATTGTTGGCCGGCGGCGCTCAGGCTGAGGCTGATCAGTACCACCCCGCCCAGCAGCAGCACCGCCAGCGTCGCCAGACCGCGCAGTTCACCCTGGGCCGGGTCCAGGAGCGAGGCGCTGATCGGCCCAATGAAACGCCGACCTCGGCTCCAAGCATGGAAGCGCTGCGACCAGTTGGTGGCATGGGCCTGAAACAGCCGCGCCGCATGGGTGACCAGCCAGGCGGTCGACCACAGCAGCACGGCGACGATCAAGATCAATACCGCCAGTCGTCCCGCCACCCGCGAGGCGATGTCCAGGGACGCGCCGAACGCCATGCCGGGAATCAGGTAGGCGGGCGCCCACAGCATCGCCGACATGACGTTGGCGATCATGAAGTTGCGCCAGGCCATGTCCATCATGCCGGCCACGGTGGGAATGGTGCCGCGCACGGGACCGAAGAAACGGCCGAACAGCACGCCCTTGCCGCCGTGCTTGCGGAAGAACGCCTCGCTGTGGGCGATCATTTCGGGGTGCTTGGCGAACGGCCAGACTTGGCGGATACCCTGCTGGAACACCCGGCCGATCCAAAAGCTGATGGCATCGCCGACGATGGCGCCCCATGTCGACCACCAGTAGGCCGACCAGAATTCCAGGTGACCGAAACCGATCAACGCGCCCAGACCGAACATGACCAGAGCGCCGGGGACGATGATGCCGACGATGGTCAGGGACTCGGCCATCGCGGTCAGGAAAATCACGATACTCATCCAGCCGGGATGAGCGGCGACCCATTCGAACAGGTTGCTGACGAATTCGGACTGCATGGTGGAAGGGTTGGGAGCGGGCGGGAAAACCGGCACAACCGCGCCGATGCGCCGGAATTATGGCCGCGAGCGACGATTCATGCCACAGCCGTTCGCGACTTTACCACCCCGCCCGCCGCACTGGACCGCAAGCGCGGTCGAGTGACCTGAACCCTGGTTCGATTCCACCCAATCTTGGAAAGCGGGCCGATGGCCGCGGCCCGATGCGGACGCCTACCGGCCGTTGCGCACTCTTTCCACCAGGACGGCCAAATCCTGATCGGCCAAGTCGCTCAGGCCTCGAATCAATTCGGTGAACAGCAGCGGCCGCTGGACGATGATTTCTCGGATATCGCTGGAGATCTGGCCCGCCGCGGCTAGAAACACATCCACGTCTTCCCCCAACTCGGCGGCCAATCGCCGGATCGTCTGTTCCGTTGGCGGCGACACTTCGCCGCGCTCGATCTTGCTCAGATAAGCCGGTTCCACACCGATCCGTCGGGCCGTCTGTCGGACCGAATAGCGGCGGTTGGCTTGGCGGCACTGTTCCCGCAGTTGCCGGGCATACCCTCCAAAATCCACTTGCATCATAGCCATCCCCTAATCCTTAACAGGTTTCAATCGACTTTTTGAGTTATTGGCGCCGCTGAAGGCGTCGATACCGCGTCCCTGAAACAAACCCATGATTCCCATAGGTGCTTGTATGGGGATAGAGCAAAATAAAGGCCAATTGGCTTTGCGAGCCTGTCTAGAGAGATGAAGCGCATCTTGCGGATAAGCAATGACGAAGTGCTTGGTGTACGATCATTGCTCGCATAATCATCTGATATGGCAGGACTAAATCAGGGGCAACATCTGTGTTTTTGTTTGTTTTTATTTTGACGGGGAAGGGCTGGGGAGAGGGGTTAAAACGATTTCGAAAGGCGATGGTAGGGTCGATGGCCCGGCTTGCTCGTATTCAGATTGCAACGAATTCAGCGATACCGTTTCATTTTGAAACCAAGAGATTTAGGGCGGGTTCAGGCTTATTTTTTATAGTCTTTCAACCGGCGCCACAAG
>JAGRHI010000154.1:755-2216 GCA_020445045.1 Candidatus Competibacteraceae bacterium | reverse complement strand
CGACTGATTCCCAACTCCTTGGCGGTCAGTTTCAGGTTACCGTTGTTGATGGCGAGCGACCGTTCGATTTGCACGCGTTCAAGCTGTTCCAGACGGGAAATCTCGTTGGTGTCGGGGGGGGCTGCGGCAGCCATTCGCCGGCCTCGATCCGATCCCCGGAACTCAGGATCAGGGCCCGTTCGATCAGGTTTTCCAACTCGCGCACATTGCCTGGATAGTCGTAGCAAAGCAGATCCCGTAGGGCCTCCTCGGTAAAACCGGTGGCTTGGCGGTTGAGCTTGTGGCGGTATTTCCGCAGGCAATGCACCGCCAATGGGGGAATATCCTCGATGCGCTCCCGCAAGGGCGGGATATGCAGGGGAAAAACGTTGAGCCGGTAATACAGATCGCTTCGGAATCGGCCGTTTTCGATTTCGGCCGATAAGTCCCGGTTGGTTGCCGCGATGAGTCGCACGTCAACCTGCCGGTACTGACTCTCCCCGACTCGGCGAAAACTCCCATCCTGCAAGACCTGTAGCAGCTTGACTTGCAGGGTCGGACTCATTTCGCTGATTTCATCCAGCAACAACGTACCGCCATCGACGGCTTCGAACAGGCCCTTGCGATCCTGGACGGCGCCGGTGAACGCACCCCGTTTGTGACCGAACAGTTCACTCTCCAGCAGAGTTTCGGGCAGCGTCCCACAGTTTTGCTCGATGAACAGCTTGTCCTTGCGCGGGCCGCGCGAGTGAATATAGTGGGCCAGCAGGGTCTTGCCGGTGCCGGTTTCGCCGGTTAGCAGCACGGTCGCCGGGTTGTCGATCACCTTGTCGAGTAGATCGAAAACGCGCCGCATGGCCGGGCTTTGCCCGACGACGGTATCCATGAAACCGAGCTCTCTGCCAGCTTCCTTTTTCAGTAATAGATTTTCGTCCTTCAGACGCTCATTGGCGGCCTGCAACTCTTTGAGCAGACGCTGGTTTTCCATGATCAACTCGTAGCGTTCCAGCGCTAGCTTGACCGTGAGCTTGAGTTCCCGCCGATCCCAGGGCTTGTTGATGTACTGGTAGATGTGACCTTGATTGATGGCTTGCACCAGCGCGGCGGTGTCGGTATAGCCGGTCAGGATCATGCGGATCGCATTGGGCTTGATCTCGATGGCCCGTTCCAGCAGTTCCGCGCCGGTCATTTCCGGCATGCGCTGGTCGGCGATGATCAGGGCGATGTCTTGCCGCGCCAACAGCGCCAGCGCCTCGGTTCCGCTCGAAACCGCGAACACCTCATGGTCCCCCGAAAAAGTCAGGGTGAGGCTGCGGAGAATTTCCTGCTCATCGTCGACGATGAGTAGGCCATGACGCTTCACGGCGTTCTCCTGACCGGACTCACCGGTAGTTCGACCGTAAATTCGCTACCCTGATGGACTGTGCTGGTCACCCGGATTTTCCCTCCGTGTTTTTCGACGATGCCATAGCTGATGCTGAG
>JAGRHI010000154.1:0-673 GCA_020445045.1 Candidatus Competibacteraceae bacterium | reverse complement strand
CCCGCGCCGTCATCCCGGATGACGACCTTGACCCAATCGCCTTCCGCCCGCGTTTCGATCCAGACGTTGCCCTTGCCGGGGATGGCCTGAGCGGCGTTTTGCAACAGGTTCATGAAGACCTGGTTGATTTGTCCGGGCAAGCATTCCACCTGGGGTAGGGGATGATACTCCCGGTGAATGCTAATACGGTTCCGGTATTGTTTGGCGAGCAGATTCAGGGTCGATTCGATGCCTTCGTGCAGGTCGACCGGAATCAGGCCGATGTCGTCGGTGCGCGAAAAAATGCGCAGATCCAGCACGATCTTCCTGATTCGCTCGGTGCCTTCCCTGCAACTGGTGATCAGCTCCCGCAAGACCTTCAGGGTGTCGGGGGAATCCCGATGGCGCGCATCACCCCGACGACGGGCCTGAGCGTTCGGTCCGTCTTCACCGGCGTAGTCCTCAAGCACCTCGGCCAGGCGCTCGGCATATTCCTCGATAAATTCCAGATTGCTGTGAACGTAGCTGGTGGGGTTGTTCAATTCGTGGGCGACGCCGGCCACCAGCAATCCGAGCGACGCCATTTTTTCCGACTGTACCAGTTGTTGTTGGGCGTGGGTCAGGTCTTCGTAAGCGGTTTTGAGTTGCTGGTGGCGCTGGCCGAGTTCCTGGTGGGCGGCGGCCAGTTCCTGGG
>JAGRHI010000153.1:7610-11836 GCA_020445045.1 Candidatus Competibacteraceae bacterium | reverse complement strand
AGGCGCCAAAGCCCGCCGCGCCCGCCAAGGCCGAAACCGCCGCCAAACCCGCCGCGAAACCGGCACCCACCAAGACCACCAAATCCAGCAAGGCTCCAGCCGCGCCCGCCAAGGCCACGGCCAAAAAGTCCATCGACTCAACCGCCACGGTCGTCGTCGCCAAATACGATGTCGGATTCGGCAATAAGCTGTTCATCCGCGGCGAGGGCGCCGGTCTCAGTTGGGAAACCGGCGTGGAAATGAAAAACGTCGAGAACGACGTTTGGGTGTGGACCAACAATGATCTCAAGAAGGGCGCGGTCGCCTGCAAGTTCCTGATCAACGATGATATCTGGTCGACTGGCGAAAATCTCTTCGTCCCGACCGGCGAGACGTCCACGGTTTTTCCCACCTTTTAATCCGCTTGCTTGAGTGGACCCGACCGGCGCGACTCGCGCCCGGGTCCGACTCGGACCGTTCACAATCCCTCGCCTCGCAACCGCTTGAACTCCGCTTGCGAGCGGGTCACGCAATCCTCGATCGCCACTCCGCCGAAGTAATTACCAGCCAGCGCCAAGCGATGTCCAGCCAATGCCTGGTTCAGCTCCTTGGCTCGTTCGCCATGACCGACCCGTAGCGCGGGCAACTGGTTGAGCGTGGAGACCACGTTCCCGGATTCGAGCAGAGCCCGACCGATGCCGAGCACCTGGGCGATTCGTTCGATCTTCCGTTCTTCGCCCAACACGCCGGGCCGGAAGTGAAAGGTAAAACCTCGCCAGTGGGCATCGGGCACGGTATCGCGCGACACCACCGAGTAAAATGGCTCGCCTCGGCCGATCAACCCCGCCACCGGCGGCAGGGATAACCGCGCGGCCGGCAACGCCACGCCAACCGATTCGACTTGGGCGATCTCGATCTCCGCCAGTCGCCCGGCGACCTCGGGAAACGGCGCGCGCAGCAATTGGGTCGCCACCGCCACCGGCGTGGCCAGACACAGCGCGCGGGCGCCGTACTCGTCGCGATCGGTACCAACGACCCAGCCCTTAGCGTCGCGCCGGATCTCCCGCGCGCTTTGCCCGAGTTCGACGGAGAAGCCCGTTTGCCCGGCCAGGGTATCGGCGATGGTTTGCAGTCCACCGGGCAGCGTGAAACCGCGCGGTACATCCTTGCGTCGGGGCCGGGATTGAAACAGGCTGTCGGCGGGAAACTCGCTGGCCGGCTGGCAAATCACCGCGTCGAAGGCCGGCTCGAACACCGCCGCGTAATTGCGTCGGCCGACGATGTAGCCGTAGTACTCGGCGATGGTGCGTCCGGTTTTGACCAGGCCGAGCATGCGAACCGAGGCCAGCGCCAGTTCCGGGAAGTACAACTGGGAAGGGATGCTTTTGACCGTGCCGCCGACCAACAGCCGGAAACCGACCCTGACCCGGCGTTGCAATCGGTCCAGCAACCCGACCCGCTCCAGGATCGCCAGCAGATTACCGTAGGAATTGAAACCGCTGTGCGCGCCCAACTCCAGCCAGAACCCGTCCATCTCGCCGCCGAAACGATGCGAGTGCAGGCATCCCCCCACTCGGTCTTCCTGCTCCAGCACCAGCACGTTCAGGCCGGCGGCGGCGGCGTAATGGGCCATGCTCAAGCCGCTGATACCGGCTCCTATAATCAACAGATCGCGGTCGGCCATAACGAACTCCGGTAGGGATCAACACTCGAACGGCGATTCTCGGCAAGGGCGCCGCAACGGTCAAGTCAGCCAAACCGTGGCGGGTTGGTCGATCCGATCTTGCTTGGACTTGAAGGGCTTATCACACTCCAACTTAGGAAAACATCATGAACGTCCGCTCTTGTTTCACTCACGATCTGTTCCAGGGCAAGACCGTATTCATCACCGGCGGCGGCAGCGGCATCAATCTCGGCATTGCCCGCAACTTCGCGGCGGTCGGCGCCGATCTCGGCATCCTCGGCCGTTCGCAAGACAAGCTGAACGCGGCGGCGGCGGAACTGCGCGCACTCGGCGCGCGAGTCTCGACCCATGCCGCCGACGTGCGCGATTATCCCGCGCTGGAAAAGGCCATGCGGGACGCTCGCGAGGAACTGGGACCCATTCATACCCTGATCTGCGGCGCGGCCGGCAACTTCCCTTGCCCCGCCGAACAGATCAGCCCCAACGGCTTCAAGGCGGTGGTGGACATCGATTTGCTGGGCAGTTTTCACACTTGCCGGGCGGCGTTCGAGCAACTCCGGGAAACTCGGGGCAACATCATTTTCATTTCCGCTGGCATGGCGTTCATGCCGTATGCGTTTCAAGCCCATGTCGGCGCCGCCAAGGCCGGTATCGACAACATGATGCGCAACCTAGCGCTGGAATGGGGTCGGTTCGGCATCCGCTGCAACAGCATCGCGCCCGGCCCGATCGAGGGTACCGAGGGTATGCGCCGGCTGGTGCCGGAAGGTGGCGCCGACGCCTTGAAACAGGCGATTCCGCTGGGCCGCTTCGGCACGCCGGACGATATCGGTCAGTTGAGTGTGTTCCTGGCCTCGCCGCTGGCGTCCTACATCACCGGTACGCTGGTGGTCGCCGACGGCGGCCAGAATCTGCCCGGCTCCGGGGCGTGGACCCAGTTGATCATGGCGGAGATGGCGAAGGCTGGAAAAGCGTAAGCACGATTTTTGATCGCGACCTTTCTCGGTTCGTCACCGTAGCATGGTGAGGATCAGCGCGCTCATGGGTTACATTCATCCTCGCGCCTTGATTGTGCCGGTTCCTTCAGCTTTAATGTACCCTTCCGATCCTGTTGATTCGCCGAGGAAATTCATTGTGGATCTATTGTCTTTCGATGCCGAGCCGCTGTATTTCGACAACCCGCCTTCCGAGGAGGTCGTGCAGTTACTGCAACAAGCCGCCGAAGATTACAGTGACGGACAATCCGAGGCGGGTTTACAACGCGCTTATCGACTGGCCCCAGAAAATTTGATGGTTCTGGTTTCCCTGTTTCGCTATTTCTTTTACCAACACCGTTATCCCGAAGCCTTGGATATCAGTCAAAAAGCCCGTGAAGTCGTGCGGCAAAAACTCGGATTACCCCAAGACTGGAGCACACTCAGCGAGGCACAGCTTGCCGAAGGCCATGAAAATAACATGGTGCTGGTCCGGTTCTATTTGCTCTGCCTGAAGGGCGAAGCCTATTTGTATGCGCGACAGGGCGAAACGGAGAAAGGCATCCCTTTGCTCGAAAAGGTCGCGGCCATGGACTCCAATGACGATCTGAAAACCACCGACTTGCTGGCGGTCTTCAACCGCAATGTTCGGCAATCGGATACGGCGGTGGGCATTTGAAATTTGCGGCGACCAAGGNNAGGGGCTTCGCCCCCTGGACCCCCATAAAGGGAAAAAGAAAAAAGATCAAAGGGTTAAGGTCCTGGCAAGACGAAACCCCACGCTGCCGAGCCTGCTGCGCGGGTCGAGCCAGTCGCGAGCGGCCGACCGCAACCTCCCCGGTACGTTGCTCCACGAACCGCCCCGCACCACCCGAGGACCGCCGGAATCGGGGTCACTGACACAACGCAATTCGGCGCCACCATAATCTTTGTCGTATCCGGAGCAGGTCCATTCCCAGACATTGCCGTGCATATCGTGCAGGCCCCAGGCATTGGCCGGAAACTGGCCGACTTGTACGGTTTTTTGCCGATACACGCCTTTTTGTCCCCCGCCATAGGTGTAATTACCATCGTAGTTGGCTTGCTCGGTACTGATCGTGGCCCCGAAAAAGAACGGGGTTGGTGTTCCCGCCCGTGCCGCATACTCCCACTCCGCCTCGGTTGGAAGGCGGTACTCTTTATCGGTCTGCTTCGATAGCCACTCGGTATACTTCAGTGCGTCGTTCCAGCTCACGCAGACCACCGGATGCTGATCATCTTGTTTAAATCCCGGATTTCGCCAGTTCTTATCAGCAGTTTGTTGCCATGTTGTACCATTCCAAGAATAACAACCTCCCGTTGCTTCCGCCTCCGTTCGATAGCTCGTAGCTACCACAAAACGCCGGAACTGCCCTACCGTGACTTCCGTCTTGCCAATAGCAAAATTCTGTTTGATCTCGACGCTGTGCTGACCCTCGTCATCATCACGGCTTTTCTCGTTTTCCGGTGACCCCATCAAAAATGTTCCTGCTGGAATCACCACCATCTCCGGTCCCGGACTACCATCCTTGAGAGTGTCGTGGAATTCCTTCGCCGCCGCTTCCTTCGCC
>JAGRHI010000153.1:718-7519 GCA_020445045.1 Candidatus Competibacteraceae bacterium | reverse complement strand
TCCTTCGCCGCCGCTTCCTTCGCCGTTAATTGATTCGAGTTAGGCGTCTGATAGAACCCGTGTCCAAGTCCAAGGTACAGACCAGTCCCACCCAAAATAACCAACACCAATATGATCCGCAGTCGAGTAGACGATACCGGTCGTTCCGGTCGTTCCGGTGGTAGTTGTGGTGGTGGTTCCGGTGATTGTGGTGGTTTCGATGGAGAAGCAGGCTGTTTGACCGCCCTGAGTTTTTTAGCGATCTGCACCAGCGCGGCGTCCTGTTCGGCCGCCGTCAGTGTGGATAGCGGTGTTCTGGGATCATAGGCTGCCTGGTAACGTGCGATGTCCGTTTCCTCATACAGGCTATGCCGCACCGGCACCCAGAGAATGATCAGACCCTCTTTGCTGGCCGCCTCCAGCAACGTCGGAAACTCGTGCCGAGCGATAAATTCCGAGGCCAGAAAGTCCGGACTGACCAGCAACACCGCGACCTTGGCCCTGGCCAGCGCTTTTTCAATCTCTTCCTTCCACAATTGCCCCGGTTGGATACGTGTATCCGCCCACACATCCAGTGCTCCCTGACGCTGTAAAGGAGCAAGCATGGTTTGCAGTCGTTTCAGCCACTCGCTGTCCGCATGGCTATAGCTGATAAAAACCTGATCCCGGTTCATGCTGATCGACTCGCAAGTTTGATTCCATATTTGTCGTTGGCCACATCATAGTCGTAGGTCGGGTTAGGCGCCACGCGCCGTAACCCGACAACTCACCGGTGTTACAAGCTGTCGAGTTACGCTTCGCTAACCCGACCTACCCGCTACCCCCTGAGATTGGACGCGGGACCTCCGGCACATCCATCGGCCCCGCGCCCTGTCGTTCCCTGACGCGACTATTCGGCGCTCCCTTCCCTGCGAGTCCTGGAAACGGACTCATGGACACCCGCCCGCCACGCCCGCCGCATCCGTGAACGCGGCGGCTCCGGGATTCGGTGGGCGGCCTGGCAAGACGAAATCCCACGTTGTTGTTCCTGTTGCGCGGGTCGTTCCTGTTGCGAGCGGCCGACCGCAACCTCTTCGGTTCGTTGTTCCACGAACCGCCCCGCACCACCCGAGGACCGCCGTTCGGTCCGTTCCCGCCGAAAGTGTACTGCCGAAAAGATCTTTTCGCGCAGCCCCAGCGTTCCCGCGTGGCAGGCGTGACCGATCCACGCTTGCACGCTGGGGTCGAAATCAGCCCAGTCCAGTCGGCCCTCGGCGTAGCCTTGGGCGAAAGCGCGCAATCGGCGGCGGAACCGCAAGCCGTTTTCGTTGCGCAAGCGTCGCCGTTCGGGAAACACGAAATAGCCCAGCACATCCAGCCCTTCCCGGACTTGGCTGACCTTGGCCTTGGCGGGATGCAAGCACAACCGTATTTCCACCAGTCGCTCCGCGATCCAGTCCCGCCACGCCCACAATTGCGCCTTGTCGTCAGCCAGCAGCACCATATCATCCACGTAGCGCAGATAGGCCGGCGCGCGCAGGACTTCCTTGATGCCGTGATCCAGCTCGTTCAAGTACAGGTTGGCGAAGAACTGGCTGGTGAGATTGCCGATGGGAATACCGCAACGATGTTCCAATGGGGCAAGCAGGTCGTCGCCGGGAAAATACCTCGCCTTGGTCGGCGCCGAGTCCGGGCCGTTGTCGATAATCCGCTCCAGCAGCGCCAGCGTCCGTCTGTCTCGCAGGTGGCGGCGGAGGGTGGTTTTAAGGATGGCATGATCAATCGAAGGGAAATACTGCTGTATGTCCAGCTTGAGGGCGTAGCGATAACGGCGCGCCCAAACTTGGTAGCGATCCACCGCCGCGTGCACACCCTTGCCACGTCGACAAGCGTAGGAGTCGTGAATAAAGCACCGGTCCAGGGGTGGCTCGATGACGTTCATCACGGCGTGATGCACCACCCGATCCCGAAACGGCGCGGCGGCGATCAGGCGCGGCTTGCGCTCGTAGATCGTGAACAGCCGGTACGCGCCGGGCTGGTAGTCGCCGTTTTCTAGTTCCCGTTGCAACGCCAGCAGGTTGGATTCCAATTCCAATTCGAAGGCTACCGCGCCAACGGTGCGAGATTTGCCCCGCCGCGCCTTGCGCCAAGCCCGCCAGAGATTGTCGAACGCCACCACTTGCGGCCACAGGCCATCCAGCCGTTTCATACCGCATCATCCCGCGACCGCAGCCAGCCGCCGATCTGCCGGCCCAGGTCTTCGATCAACTTCGCTCCATGCTCGTAGCGTTTCAGGTTGATGACTTTCAATTCCAGCACCAGCCGCCACAAATGCCGGTTCACCGCCAGCCGGAGGTTGGCGCGGGCCAGCGCGGCGCGCTTGTCGCGGCTGTAGGCGGCTTCCACCAGCGCCTCCAGCACGGCGAGCCAGCCGGTTTCCAGCCGTTCTCCCAGCGTGAACCGGCGCGAGCGCGGAAATTGATCGAGCAGCGGAATCAGCCAGGCCAGCAATTCGTGACAGGCTTGCACCGCGCGCGGCGTCCGATCATCGGTTTTTTCGTCCATGTCTCCACCCGCCAAAAAAAACGACCAAGGGGCTTCGCCCCCTGGACCCCCATAAAGGGAAAAAGAAAAAAGATCAAAGGGTTAATGTCCTGGCAAGACGAAATCCCACGCTGTAGCTCCCGTTGCGCGGGTCGCCCCCGTTGCGAGCGGCCGACCGCAACCACTTCGGAACGTCGTTCCACGAACCGCCCCGCACCACCCGAGGACCGCCGGAATCGCGGTCGCTGACAGCACGCAACTCGGCACCCCCATATTTTTCGTCATACTCGGAACTGGTCCATTCCCAGACGTTACCGTGCAGGTCGTGCAACCCCCAAGGATTGGCTGGAAACCGCCCCACCTCGACGGTTTGTTGGCGATAATTCCCCTTGCGTCCCTTGCCATAAACATAATTGCCATCATAGTTGGCCTGGTTCGTGCTGATCACTTCGCCAAAACAAAATGGCTTTGCCGTTCCCGCCCGACAGGCATATTCCCATTCCGCCTCCATCGGTAACCGGTATTGCTGGCCGCACTGCTCGCTCAACCAGTCCGCATAGAGCATGGCATCGTTCCAACTGACGCCGACCACCGGATGATCGTCGGTTTGTGGAAACCCGGGATTCCGCCAATTTTTGTCGGGGTCCTGCTTCGATTCACTCCCCATCCAGCAAAAAATACCACCTCCTTTCTCCGCCGCCGTCCGGTATCCCCTGGCCTCCACGAAACGCTTGAACTGCCCCACGGTCACCGCGTATTTACCGATAGCGAAGACGGCAACCTGCACTTCATGCTGGTGTTCAACGTCTTGCCGTCCCAGTTCACCCTCGGGGGAGCCCATCAAAAATCGCCCGGCTGGAATGACGACCATCACCGGACCCTGGTCGCCGCTTTCGAGATCATCGCGAAACTCCACCGGCAGACCCAGCGCCTTAGCGGTCTGTTGTTGCAGCGCCCGCACGCGCTCCGCCAACCAGCCGTGAATGTACTTGACGGGAGGCAGAACAACTCGATCTGGTCGGACCGGTTCTGGCGTTTCAGGAGGTAAAGTGGAGGCGGGAGAAGATTCGACGGCGATGAGCGCTTCCGCGATTCGCACCAACGCGGCATCCTGCTCGGCCAACGTTAAGGTGGACAAGGGCGTTCCGGGGTCATAAGCCGCCTGGTAGCGGGCAACCTCGGTGACCCGATACAGGCTGTGCCGCAACGGCACCCAGAAAATGGTCGCGCCCTGTTTTTTGGCCGCCTCCAGCAGCGGCGGCAACTCATGTCTCGCGATAAAGTCCGAAGCCAGGAAATCCGGACTGACCAGCAACACCGCGACCTTGGCTCTCATCAGGGCCTTTTCAATTTCCGCTTTCCAATCCTGCCCCACCTGAATTCGCGTATCTTCCCATACGTCCAGCATCCCCTGACGCCGCAAGGGGGCCAGCATAATTTGCAGCCGTTTGAGCCAGTCACCATCCGCATGGCTATAGCTGATAAAAACTTGATCCCGATTCATGCTGATCGACTCGCAGGTTTGATTTCGTATTTGTCGTTGGCTACATCATCATAACGCGCCTGAGACGTTCCGCCGAGATCGAGCGCGGGACCTCCGACACATCCCCGCCGAAAATGTACTTCCGAAAAAATTCAATTCGCGCAGCCCCAGCGTTTCCGCATGGCGAGCGTGACCGATCCACGCTTGCACGCTTAAAGAAATCGAACCGAACCCCAAACCGACCGCAACGGCTTGAGTTATAATAAATAGAATAGCCAACGACAAAAGCGGGCGGCCACCGGCCAACGCGAGTCAACTTCGGAGCAGACGATGAAACAGCCAGCATTCGATTTGAACGACATCACTCACGAACCCTCCGACGAGCAACTCGACACCCTGATGGAAGCGGTTGCGATGGAAGCGCGCAAGCATGCTCAGGCGGCGCGCGAACAACTCATGATCCGCCTACGCGCCGAAATCCTCGCCATCAATCCCCCTCGACCGCGGGCATGACCGACGAAAAAAACCCCCGGCTCATCGTGGTCGCCGGTCCCAACGGCTCCGGCAAGACCTCGATCACCCAACAACTGCTGATGCACGAATGGATGGACGGTTGCGTTTACGTCAATCCGGATTTCATCGCCCGCGACGAATTCGGCGACTGGAACGCACCCGATGCGATCATGCAAGCGGCGCGGCGGTCCACCGAGATTCGCGAGTGTTGCCTGACGGAAGGCCGTAGTCTCGCCTTCGAGACCGTCCTCTCCGCCCCGGACAAGATGGATTTCATCCGCCGGGCGGGCGATGCCGGATTTTTCATTCGACTGTTTTTCGTCGGCACCGACGACCCCTCCATCAACGCCAAACGGGTCGCCATGCGGGTGATGGAAGGCGGACACGACGTGCCCATCCCCAAGATCATCGGGCGCTATACCAAGTCGCTGGCGTACTGTTCGGTCGTGACCTGGCTGGCCGACCGAACCTACGTGTACGACAACTCGATCGACGACGCTCGCGCAAGGCTGCTTTTTCGCGCCTCGCGGGGCCGCTTGAGCAAGATCTACGGCGAGATCAATCCCTGGGCCAGGGAAATCGCGCAACGGCTTCTTCCCGTTCCAACCGGCGCCGCCCCCCCGATTTCCTAGCCTCACTCCGACCGGGTCGCCGAATCCTCGCGGGACCATGACACGGGCATGACGGCAATCCATGGCGATCGCGCGTCAACTCCCCCCGACTCCCAAACCGGCCCTGCCGCGCGGGCACGCGCCCGACGCCAAGAAAGCATGGTCAGATTTCTGGATCTGCTTTAGACTCCCGCCCCGCTCTGGCAAGCAGCATCGCCGCTGGGCAGAAAAGCGGAGCACCTACCGCTTGACCTTTGAAATCCAGTATCTCGCACCAATATCTTGAAACACGACTTCCATGACTCCTGACCCTACCGCTCCTTCGACAGTCGACTCACCCGCCATTTGCTTTGGCGCATCCAATGGTTACACCATCACCGGCGACCAGATCCAGCTCAACGCCGACCTGAACATCCTCGATGCCGAATATGCGGCGTCCGCCGCCTGGGCACTCCAACTCTGGGCGCTCGATACGCCTTTCGTGAGCGGCGAACTTTCAGGCGTCAAGGTCGCCGAAATTCNNAATTCGGCTCGACCCTCTACCGGAGGCGGCGCCGCCATCGATCACCGTCGCGGGCTCCACTTTCGTCATGCCTCCCGCCGGTGACCGCGACTGGAGCATGCTCATGGTGCTCGCCGCCGGCGAGGGTGGCGACTTCCGGCACATTCACGCCTTCGCCAATTATCCTCGCCCCGAACGTTTCGCCCTGCCACGCATCCTGGGCAAGGTGGGGTATCAGCTCACCGAAGACCAAATCGAACTGACGGTCGACGCGATCCAGAATCCACGCGACCCAGCCAATATGAGCGGTACGCTGTCGCTGGAATTGTGGGCCTTGACCGCACCCTATGCCGGCGGTGCTTTCGATGGCATCCCACTGGCCGGCGTGGTCATCGGCTCGCTCCCCGGCCAGGGGCAACAGCTTGATCTGCGGACGACCGCGCATCGCGCGCCGATCCCACCGGGAAGTTGGTCTCTGGTATTGATGCTGCGGGAATGGACCCTCGCGGGCTATGTGACTCGGGACTACGCCAACTTCGCGGTCCCTTATACCGGTGAAGCGCCGCAATCCTCAAACTTGGTTCAAGTCAGCGCCGCGCCCGAATCCTCCCCCGTAGTCGCGCCCGAATCCGCAACGCCTATTCCAGCGGCGGCGGATACGGCACCTCCTCAACGATACCCGAACGAAGCAGCCGACCCCGTACAACCCGACGAAACCCAGAATCCAGTCGGATCGGTCGACCAGACAGCGATTGTCGATCCACCGCGCGCCAAGGGCGGCGGCACCAGCATCTTCGGGCGATTTTGGAAGTGGCTCGGCTTCTAATCCCGGATCGGCGCCCACTCCGTTCGGACCCAAGCCCACCGACAGACCGATGGGCGACCCCCTGAAACGCCTTCGGACACCGGTTGTGAGCAGCGCGTGTAAAGCAGATTGGAGGTGACGGTCTCCTTCGCGGGATCAGCGCCTTTATGAAGGCGGAGGGCTACAATAGCTTATTCATAGACTCCTGCTCTTCGTGCTTTCAGAGGACCGACCACATGCGCTACCTCAGCACCCGGGGCGGCATGGCCCCCGCGACCTTTTCCGAGATCCTGCTGGGCGGGCTGGCGCCCGATGGTGGCCTGGCCGTCCCGGAGCACTACCCGACCTTGGCGCCCGGCGAATTGGCCGGCTGGCGCGGCCTGTC
>JAGRHI010000153.1:0-694 GCA_020445045.1 Candidatus Competibacteraceae bacterium | reverse complement strand
CTGGCGTTCGCCATCCTGAGCAAATTCGCCGACGATCTGCCGGCCGCCGACCTGCGCGCGCTGATCGACCGCACCTACTCCGCCGATACCTTCCGCACCGAAGCCATTACGCCGGTCACCAACCTGCTGGACAATGTCTGGTTACTGCGGCTGTCGAATGGCCCGACCCTGGCGTTCAAGGACATCGCCATGCAGTTGCTCGGCAACCTGTTCGAATACGCCCTGCTCAAAACCGGCGGTCACCTCAATATCCTCGGCGCCACTTCGGGCGATACCGGCTCCAGCGCCGAATACGCCATGCGCGGCAAGCGTGGCATCCAGGTGTTCATGCTCTCGCCCCATCAGAAGATGAGCCGGTTCCAGACCGCGCAGATGTTCTCGCTGCAAGATCCCAACATCTTCAACATCGCCGTGCATGGCGTGTTCGACGATTGTCAGGACATGGTCAAGGCCGTCAGCAACGATGCCGCATTCAAGGCCCGCCACGCCATCGGCACCGTCAATTCCATCAACTGGGCGCGGGTGGCGGCGCAAATTGTCTATTATTTCAAGGGCTGGCTGGCGGTCACCACCCACGACGATCAGGAAGTCTCCTTCGCCGTGCCGTCCGGCCACTTCGGCAATATCTACGCCGGCTACATCGCCAAGCGCATGGGCCTCCTCATCCGCCGACTGATCCTGGTCTCCAACGAAA
>JAGRHI010000152.1 GCA_020445045.1 Candidatus Competibacteraceae bacterium | reverse complement strand
CGCTGGTCGTAGAACCAGCCGGTTTTCTGCCCGCTACGCGGCGACACCTGAAAACGTAGCCCGTCTTCCTCGACCGTCACGGTGTCTGGGATCGTGCCGAAAGCGTCGGCGACGTAGCGTTCCAATCCTTCCAGCTCCCGCACCCGACTGTCGTTGCGCCATAGTATCGCCGTCGGATTTAACACTTTTTGCAGCGCGGCAAGAATGGCGTCCTTCAATCGCTCCATGCCGGCGGTGGTGAGCTGCGCCACGCAGAGGTCGCCGTAACGATCCACAATCAGGCCGGACAACCCGTCGCCTTCGCCGTAGATCAAGCGGTAGAACGGCCGGTCGTACAGTCGCTCGCGCAGGCTCAGTGCCACGTTGAGGCGGTGCACCAACAACGACGGGCTGAGCGGATGTTCCAGATCGCGACTGATCAGCCGGGCGCACAGCAGCGCGTGCGGGTTGATATAGCCGGTGCCGAGGGTTTTGCCGTTGCTGGCCTGAATCGCCACCGGCTGGCCGGGTTCGAAATTGCGCAGGGGGGTAACGCCGGTGTCGATTTCGTTGCTGTAGACCCAGAGATGGCCGGCGCGTAGGCGGCGATCTTCGTCCTTGCGTAGACGTAGGGGGGCAAATTCGGCAGGGGAAATGGGGGATGTGGACATGAGCGGACAAGCATGCGATGGCTGAGTGGGCGAACAGTATATTCAAACCCACAGATCGGCGAGCGAGAAGGTGATGGCCACGAAGGGCGGGAAACAGACTGGCGCATCTTCTCCAATCGCGCCAAGCAGCACCCATTGACCGTCGCGCAACTCGAAAGCTTCCAGCGTGCGTGCCAGCGGATCGACCAGCCAGGCGTGGGTGACGCCGTAACGGGCGTAAAGCGGGAGTTTCAGGGTGCGATCCTTTTGCGCCGTGGACGGCGAGAGAATTTCGCAAACCCAGTCGGGAACGACCTCGAACCGGTGGTCGCGGGGAATGACCGGCATTCGTTCGCGCCGCCAGCCGGCCAGATCGGGCACGGCGATTTCGGCATCGTGGATGAAGTGAATTTCAGGTTCCACCAGAATCCACCAGCCGCCTGGGCCTGTTTTCTCTCGTTGGAATGGCAGACCGAGAATGCTGTTGATGGCTCCCGCCGCCGCGATTTGCGGCCCGGTCAGTCGGTTTTGCTGGGCGTAGAGTTGGCCGCCGATGATCTCGCCCACCTGGTTTTCCGGCAGGGCAAGCAGTTGATCGTAGAGAGTGAAGCGAGGAATGGCTTGGGCTTGGTTCATCGGTTGGCTCCACGCGGATTATTCACCGGAAGCCATCTGTTGCGACAACCGTTCCCAGTCTTCCAAACCGCTGCCGCCGAGTTGTTTCGCTAGATTTTCCAATGCCGCAAGGACTTCCGCATAACCGACTTCCTTAGCGATCCGATAAGTTGCCACCCAGCAGGCAAGCGCTTGTTGATGTTCATCTTTCTGCAAATAAACATGCCCCATGTTAAACAGCGTTGCACATAATCCCGCCCGGTCGCCGATGGCCCGGCTAATGGCCAGCGACTCCTCCAGATAGCGCTGCGCCGTCTCGTAATCCCCGCGCGCTTGGTAAATCTGCGAGAGGTTGTTGAGGGTCGCGCCTTCCCCGGCCCGGTCGCCGATGGCCCGTTGGATGGCCAGCGACTCCTCCAGATAGCGCAGCGCCGTCTCGTAATCCCCGCGCGCTCTGTAAATCTGCGAGAGGTTGTTGAGGGTCATGCCTTCCTCGGCCCGGTCGCCGATGGCCCTAGCCAGCTTGAGCGATTGTTGATAGCGATCCAACGCTTCGCCCTGCTTACCGAGACTGTCATAAAGAAAACCCAATTGACTCAAGAGACGACAGTTAGTTTGTTTGACCTGATTGTCTTGTCGGGTCAAGGCTTGTGAAGTCCGCAACAACTCCTCAAGTCGGACGATTTCCTTCTGTTTGTCTTCCCAAGAAAGCGAGTCCAGAGACACGGCGTCATGATCGCTGAACGCCGCGATGCTCTCCATTTGCCAAAGTGCGCTATCCGTCTGAAATTCATAAACGCCGGATCGCCACGCCCAAAAATCGGGCGCACCGCGCGCAACATAATCCAGAGCAAAATCGGGCAACCAAATCAGCAAGGCCGCCGGAATGGATTGGCGCAGCAAATCCCGCTCGTGATTGAGCCGTCCCAGCACAGGCGAGTGTTCACCCTGCTCGCGCAAAGAATTTTCCAGACCGTAAACGCATACTGCGACTGGCGGTTGGTTGAGATTCCAAGGCAGCCCAATTTCATCTAACAGGCTGACAATGGATTTCTCCAGCGGGATTTCAAGAATGCGCTGATCGCTCAAGCGCTCTAACAACGAGCGCCGTAACATCTCTTGTTGGGCTGGATGATTGCATTTAATGAAAGCCAGCCGAAATTCATTGTCCCAGCGAATCACACGCTCGATTTGATCAAGAATCGAGTTATTATCTAGCTTTTCTGTCCGCTGCTGACGTTTTTTGAGCATGGTTCAGCGGGATCGAGATTTCGTAGCGCGTCTGGGTGATTTGAATTTCTCCAAAGCTTTCACCGCTGGATTGACGACGTACCACACTTCCCCATTCAGATATTCCAACACGCTGAGGTTATAAAGCAGCATTTGATCATCTTTGCTACCGGGCAATGCTTTTGTCTTATCGATGTCCCGTAAGGTCTTGAAAAAGTCGGGATGATTGAGGGCGCGTTCGAAATCGTTGCTGATTCCCCTGATCGCTTGTTCGACAACGCGACGAGTCAACGGTAAAGTACCCGCCACCGTGCAGGCGGAACGAATTAGAATGAGCAAATTGCGAAGGTGTCCGCCGCTCATGCGGCATAGATAATCCTGCGTGTTGAACGAATCAAAAGCATCTGTCCATTGCGTGACGTTCGCTGCAATGAGACGCTTGAGCACGATTTCCCGTAATGCCGCCATTCCAGTGGGATTATCGCTGTCGTCTGGATTAGCGACTTTCACGATAGGCAGGACTGCTGGATCTCTGCCAAAAACGTTCATCAGTGCCGTCGCATTGGGCGAATACACCATCGAAATCGGCAAGGTGTAAACGATATGACAGCGAAGATCGTGCAACTGAGAGCCACGATTGAGGAATAACCGTTCGTGGGTCGTGATGCCGCTCTCCAGATCGCGCAACACGATGCGATCCAAATTGTCCACAATCAGCACAAGATTGCGGTATCCCCGATTCTTGAGTTGGATTATCGCGTCATCAAGCAGATCGTTGGCGGCCTGAATAAGATTGGAAACGTTTGGTTCTAATGCTTTTCGGATTTCGAAGCGAGCGTCGGGACTACTTTTGATGGTCGCCGTGAACTTGGCGATTTGGGCGTCCAGTTCGAGCTGCTCGAATTCCACTTCACTGCCCAGGAATCGCTTGAGATCACCGATGAAACGACTTAGCCAACTAGGGCGTAACTTTACGTTTACCCGCTCTCTTAACGCCTTGCCAACTTGGCGAACGATAGCGAGCAGCAAATCTGGGAAATCAACATCATTGACGTCGATGTCTTCCTGGTCTGCCTCAAAGTAAACGACGAAAAATTTTTCTTCACCTGCTGGCGGTTCTGCCAGATTTTTCTGTAAACGAAGCAGTTCGGTCGATTTGCCACCACCACGGTGGCCGGAGAACAACAGATGCAGCGGCGTTTCCGACCAACGGATTGTATTCGTCAATTGCGCGATCAAGTCGCTTTCGCCGCGCGTATTTGCGCCATCCGGTTGATCTCCAAGCACTAGGATAAGACGATATTTTCACTTGATCAGCCCGCACAGTCACCTGATTGGTGGTCTTACAGAAGAAAGGTTCCAACATTTGATCTTCAACGCCTGTCGCATTGTCACCGCTCCTTATTCCACCATCTCGACGTTGCTAGGATAGCAGCGATAATCTCGCCGAAAAACAGAGAGATTGACGTCATCATCACGAGATTTCGAGCAAGCCTCGTTCATCCCAGGAGACAACCACCCCATGCCCAAGATGCGCACCAGTTTTCAAGGTCTGGTTCGGTTGCTGGCCAAGAGCTTGTACCCGGAACCAGACGTGTTCGTGCGCGAACTGCTGCAAAATGCCCACGACAGCATCCAGTTGCGGCGAATCCACGACCCGGAACCGGCCGGCGAGATTCGCATCAAGGTGGACGAATCCAATCGCACCCTGAGTTTCAGCGACAACGGCACCGGCATGGATCGGCGGGACATCGAGGAATTCCTCAGCGTGATCGGGAGTACCGGCACCGGCAACCGCGCCCGCGAACTGGCCGCCCGTGACGTGGCGGTCGCCACCATCGGCCAGTTCGGCATCGGACTGCTGTCGGCCTTCGTGGTCGCGGAACGGATCGAGGTCCAAACCCGCAAGCCGATGGCGACGCAAGCCTGGCGTTGGGTCAACCACGGCGGCGAGGATTACGAACTGGACGCCCTGCCGGCGAACACACAACCGCCCGGCACGCGAGTGATGATCACGCTGGCGGCGAATCAAACCGCCTTTCTCGATGGTCATCTGATCCGTCAAGCCGTGCGCCGTTACGCCGATTTCCTGCCCTTCCCCATCCTGTTGAACGGCTTCGGTCCGATCAACGCTGTCAATGCCCCTTGGCATGAACCCGACTGGCGCGATCCCGGTGAGCGAGAGCGTTCGTTGAGCGCCTTCTTGAGTCAACGCTACGCTGATCCGCCGCTGTTGACGATTCCCATCGATCTGGCGCAACCGCGCACGCTCGGCGGCTTGTTCATCCCCGCCCGCTACACGCCGGGTGGGCCAGCCGGCGGCGCGGTGGATTTGTTCCAGGCCAGGATGTGCATCCGTGCTAACGATACCGAACTACTACCGGAGTGGGCGCGATTCGTGCGCGGGGTACTGGATTGTCCCGACCTGCAACCGACCGCCGCCCGCGACAACGTCATCCGCGATGCCGCCTATCATGCCCTGCGCGAAGCATTAGGGGCATCGATCGTCGCCGCTCTGCTCGACCTGGCTACCCGCGACCGGCCGCGCTTCCTGCAACTGTGCGACTGGCATCACGACGCCATCAAGGGCATGGCGGCGCGGCATGCGGAATTTGGCGCGGCGGTACTCGATCACCTGCCGTTCGAAACCAACCA
>JAGRHI010000151.1:2983-9467 GCA_020445045.1 Candidatus Competibacteraceae bacterium | reverse complement strand
GTACCGCCCTTGGGCTTGATATAAAAACGCGAGGTCGTTGACACTGGTCAGGGTATTGGGGTGCTCCGGGCCGAGTTTCTGCTCGGCGAATCGGTAAGTCTGTTCGGCAACCGTCACCGCCGTGCGATAGTCGCCTTCCTGATAGAGCCCGGCAACAACCCTGTTAAGCGCGTCCACTATTTCCTGTGATTGCGGCGTTTTTCCGGTTTCCTCTTGCAGATGGGCGGTGACAGCCCCGACATAGTCTTCACTTTTCTGCTCCTGGGCGTAAGCGATGACGCCCCAGCACAGCAATCCCGCGATCAACCAATAACCGTAATGCCGCATACGAACACCTCCCGTTCGCCAAAAACGACGCCGAAACCATTACCGATAGGCCGAATCGTGGTCGGGATGTAGCGACAGCAAGCGAAGCCATCCCCCTTCATCGCGATAGGCCACCGCCCGAAACCCCTGACTGATCCGCAAACTGTATAAGCGACGGCCATCTGACCCGCTGCGTGAATGAATCAACTCCCACTTCAACCCGCGATCTTGGTACACCTGTGACCAACGCAAATCCGCCAGTTTCCGCAACGTCGCCAGCACGCCGAGCTGCTGAGGTTTTTGTAACGCGAAAAGCTGTCGCTGAAACACCGGATTGTTGAGATCGAGCCGGACTTGCTCCGGCTCGCTTGTGGAAGGACTCATGGCAAGCGCTTTGCCAACGCATCGAGATCGGTTTCCAGCGCCGGATGCGATTCCGCCCAAGCGATGGCTTCATCGAGATCGGCCTTCACATCCGGCGCGTGCAGCCATCGCTCGCTATCGGGAATGAACTCGCCCAGCTTCACGAGCCAAACGCCCGGCTCCAACTCATCCATGAGCACATGCCGGCCCGCATAAGCCTTGCCCAAGGCGATTTGCCC
This sequence comes from Candidatus Competibacteraceae bacterium, assembly GCA_020445045.1. Lineage (GTDB taxonomy): Bacteria > Pseudomonadota > Gammaproteobacteria > Competibacterales > Competibacteraceae > Competibacter. Next base: position 8,559 of record JAGRHI010000151.1, on the reverse strand, counting down.
GCTTTGCCCGACCGTCTTGATCACCGCCATCTTGCACCTCAATACCCGTTAGAATCATGCCGCATGATAATACGATAGCATGAAATTTATCGGGGGATTCCTCCGTCAGGGCAACACCCGCAGCAGCTTCACTTCTTTCAACGGTAGCTCGTTGATCGGTAGTCGGGCCGATTTGCCGTCGGTGGGCAGCTTGAACAAGAACAGGGTTTCCTTGTTCTCCAACAGCAAGCGATAAACCCCACTGGGTAATTCTTCGTACAACGCTTTTAAGGTGGCATCCTCCGGCAGCGGCGTATTCGGCCACACGCGCACCAGCGGATACGCGATAAACCCTTTGCCCTGCTGTTCCTGGTAAAACCACCTCGCGCTGACCAATGCCAACCCCCACGCCACCAGGAACGCCAGCAACACTGCGAAGATCTGCAACTGCCTGAGCAACCGGGGCCGTTCCGTCTTGATCCGGTCCAGCCGGGGCGATAGGCGGGGTTCGCAAGACGCCAGCAGCACAATGCCAAGTCCGTAGGGAATCACCAGCCACCAAAACGTCTTGAACACCCAAAAGCCGTAGACGAAGAAATACTCGATGGGTATCTCCAGCGTCAGCAGGCCCAGCTTGAAATGACCGAAGTAGTGGTAGGCGTAGGTCCAGCCAGTGAAGTACACCAAGGCGGTGATCAGCGCGGTCTCGGTGGCAAGATCGAACAACAACAGGCCAGCGGTTCGGTCATTGGACGCGCTCATTGTGGGGCGTCCTTGGACTGCTGATCGTTGTTACCGCGAATTTCGCCGCCTCCGGTGGTAATCGTCTGTTTGCACGGTTTACAGCGGCCCTGACCGGCGGCGATCCGGGTCCAGCCGTTCAGATCGTCAATCTCATAAGGATCGCCTGCATCGTCCTGGCATTGGGCCACTCGACGGGGGCCTTTCTGCTGCATTACGCAGCTATGGCGAAAGTGATCGTCCTGGTTCACCAGGCAGAAACATTCATCCGCCACGGCCGTAACCGGTAGCGTGAACAACAACGGCAAAAGCAGGCTGATCGCTTTCACGAACCGTTCTCCCCATCAGATGATTTCACGAAAAGCTTACACCGAACCAGACCGGCTCTCCCTCTTTACATAAAGTCAAACCGCCACCACCCCATTACCCGTCGCTTCCAGGTTCAAGGCCGCCGCCAACAGCGCTTGGGTATAGGGATGTTCCGGTTGCTCGAACACCTGTCGCGCCGGCCCTGCTTCCACCACCCGGCCGTTCTTCATCACCAGCAGATGATTGGCCAGCGCCCGCACCACCCGCAGATCGTGGCTGATGAAGATGTAAGCCAACCGATGGCGACGCTGCAACTCGCGCAACAAATCGACGATCTGCGCCTGCACCGACACATCCAAGGCGCTGGTCGGCTCGTCGAGCACCAACAAGCGAGGCTGCAAGGCCAGGGCGCGGGCGATGGCGATGCGCTGGCGCTGGCCGCCGGAAAACTCATGCGGATAACGGTCCTGGGTATCCGGGTCCAGCCCGACCTCCTCCAGTGCCTGGGCAATCCGGGCATGACGAGCGGCGCGGTCGCCGGCCAATCCATGCACCAACAAACCTTCCTCGACGATTTCGCCGACCGACAGCCGGGGGCTGAGCGAACCGAAGGGGTCCTGAAACACGATCTGCATGGACTTGCGCAACGGGCGCAGCGTCTTGCCAGACAGCTCATCGATACGCTGACCCTGGAAACAAATCGTGCCCTTGCTGGACAACAACCGCAGCAGCGCCAACCCCAAGGTGGTCTTGCCGGAACCGCTCTCCCCCACCACACCCAAGGTTTGTCCTTCCCTCACCCGGACATTGACCCCATCGACCGCCTTGACGTGATCGGCCACTCGCCCCAGCCATCCCCGCTTGAGCGGAAACCAAACCTTGAGATCGTTGCCGGCCATGACTTCCGACGCATCGTCGCTTTCCGGTGGCGGCTCGCCCCTGGGTTCGGCGGCCAACAATTGCCGGGTGTAGGGATGTCGCGGGTTGGCGAACAACTCGGCGACCGCGCCGGTTTCCACCACCTCGCCGGCCTGCATCACGCACACCCGGTCGGCCATCTTGCGGACGATGCTCAGATCATGGGTGATGAACAAAATGGCCATGCCGAGCCGCGCCTGCAATGTCTTGAGCAACTTCAGGATTTGCGCCTGGATGGTGACATCCAAGGCAGTGGTCGGCTCGTCGGCGATCAGGATGTCGGGATCGTTGGCCAAGGCCATGGCGATCATCACTCGCTGACGCTGGCCACCGGACAGCTCATGCGGCAAGGCGTTCAGGCGATGCGCGGCGTCGGGCAAACCGACCAGATCCAGCAATTCCACGATCCGCGCCTTGAGCTTGCCGCCGCTCAATCCCTTGTGCAGCGACAGGGTCTCGCCGATCTGCTTTTCGATGGAATGCAGCGGGTTGAGCGAGGTCATCGGCTCCTGAAACACCATGGCGATCTGATTGCCGCGCACCTCGCGCAACCGGACCGCCGACGCGCCGATCAGCTCCTCGCCGCGTAGCCGAATGCTCCCGCCGGGATGCCAGGCATGGGGATAGGGTAGCAATTGCAGGATGGAGAGCGCCGACACCGATTTGCCAGAACCGCTCTCCCCGACCAGCGCCAAGGTTTGGCCGCGCTCCAGCGTGAACGACACCTGCTTGACCGCCGTGGTCGCGCCGAAAGAAACGGCCAAATCGCGAACTTCGAGGAGGGGTGAGGATTCAGTCACTGCGGAATTAACCTTTATCAAAGTTGCACTCAGCGCGGATCAGCCCAAAAACTGACCGTTGAGACACAAAAAGCATACAATGCCGTCTTGTTCATCCGAAAGGCTCCCAACGAAGAGGTCTACTCAATGGATGGCAATATCAAGCGAACCACTCTGAGGTTGACCGAGGAAGCGCACAAGCGTCTGCGAGTCGTGTGCGCCCTGACTGGCGAAACTCAGTCCGATTTCATTGATCGGATCACACGCCAAGAATTCGAGCGCTTGCAACATCCTCCTCGCGAAGAGATGGACGCCACAAGCTACCTCTTGAGTTCGCCCGCCAATGCAACGCGACTCATGGAGGCGATCAACGACCACCGCGTGGATCGGAATATGCGAATACGGGAACTGTTGCCCGATGCTGATTAGATTTCATCCGCGCGCCTGGGATGATTACCAATACTGGCAACAGACCGATAAGACAATGATTCGTAGAATTCATCGGCTGATCGACGATATCCGGCGAGAGCCCTTTGGCGGTATCGGAAAACCGGAACCGCTGCAATATGGACTGAGTGGCTACTGGTCACGACGGATTACCGAGGAGCATCGGCTCGTTTACGCGGTCAAGGAGGATACCTTAGATATCATGCAATGTCGGTTCCATTACTGAAAAGCTAGAAAAGGCAGCGACAACTCCCTCAATCTGGCCTCCCGCGCCGGCGGCGGCAACTGTCCGATGACTTCCGCCGCCCGACAAAACGCCGCGAAATCCCGTCCTTCCCGCTCGAACAAGGCCAGAAACGCCGGTACTTGTCGATGGTAGGTACTGACCCCCGCCAGCTTGGCGTTGTTCAGATCTTGCGCGAACCAATGATCATAGCCCGTGTAGCCGCCCCAACCTTGCCTGAGTTCCCGGTAATGCTCGCGTAATTGCGTCAGGATATGTTGTTTGGCGGCTCGTTTCGCCGCTTCGCCGCCAGACGACGCATACACCGCCGCCAGTCGTTCGCGAGCGTCCGCCGTCAGCCGCAGGAACTGCTCGCGGCGGCGCAGATCGGCAGCATATTCCTCCCGCTCGCGCGGCGTGCCGTGCCGTTCCAGCCAACGTTCCGCGCCCAACCGGCCCATCGCGGTCGCGAACGCTTCGTTGAAGGCGGTATCATCGGCCACGTACAGACGCTGGTGAGCCAGCTCGTGAAACATCAGTTCCGCCAACCGCCCGACCGGCCAGCCGATGAAGGTGTTCAATAGCGGATCGTCGAACCAGCCCAGCGTCGAATAGGCGGAAATGTCGGCGACATACACATCGTCGCCGCTAGCCCGCAGTTCATCGGCCAAGCCTTGCGCGGCCCCGGCCTCGAAATAACCGCGATAGCTCAGGCAACCGGCCACCGGGAAACACCAGCGGCGCGGCTCCAGACTCAGCTCCGGCGCGGCGAAGACGTTCTTGACCACCCAGGGCCGCCCAAGATCGGCGTAACTCCGATAGCTGCCGTTGTCGGGCAGGGCCAGATCGGCGCTGGCGAACGCGCGCAAAGCCTGAGCGGTTGCCAAGCGCTGGCGCAGCTTCGCGGAAAGCGTCGGATCGGCCAGCACCGCCGCCATCGGCCGGCGGGCTTGGAACAAGCTCCACTGCCCCGCCGCCGCCTGCCGGTAATAAGCCAGTTCGGCGCAGCCGGACAGGACCAGGGCGAACCCGGTTCCCATCGCCAGTGTCCAGAGTATCGATCGAATCGCTCGCGGCCCCATTGCCTATCCGAAAATTCGCCGGGCCAGCGGACCACAAAACCCGCTTGGCGGCCCGTCAGGTATCATGACAACCATCCAACATGATCGAACAAGCGATGAGCACGAACAACATGGAAATCTACCTGGTCGGCGGCGCGGTGCGCGACGAGTTGTTAAAGCTGCCGGTCCGGGAACGCGACTGGGTGGTAATCGGCGCCACGCCGGCCGAGTTACTGGCGCGCGGCTTCCAGCCGGTCGGCAAGGATTTTCCGGTATTCCTGCACCCGGACACCCATGAGGAGTATGCGCTGGCCCGCACCGAGCGCAAGACCGCGCCCGGTTATCACGGCTTCAGTGTTCACACCGTGCCGGAAGTGACGCTGGAGGACGACCTTCAGCGCCGCGACCTGACCATCAACGCCATGGCCCGCGACCCTGACGGCCGCCTGATCGACCCCTACCATGGCGCCCGCGATCTCGAAGCCCGCTGGTTGCGCCACGTCTCGCCGGCTTTCGCCGAGGACCCGGTGCGGATTCTCCGCGTCGCCCGTTTCAGCGCCCGCTACGCGCCGCTGGGCTTTCGGGTCGCGCCGGAAACGCTGGACCTGATGCGGGCCATGATCGCCAATGGTGAAGTCGATCATCTGGTGCCGGAGCGGGTCTGGACGGAAACGGCGCGCGCCCTGAGCGAATCGCGGCCGGAGCGTTTTTTCGAAACCCTGCGCGACTGCGGCGCGCTGGCGCGGATCTTTCCGGAACTGGACCGGCTGTTCGGCGTGCCGCAACCCCCCGCGCACCATCCCGAGATCGACACCGGTATCCATACCCTGATGGTGTTGGCTCAAGCCGCGCGCTTGGGCGCGGACGCGGCCACCCGCTTCGCCGTGCTGGTCCACGATCTTGGCAAGGGCACCACCCCGCCCGAGGAGTGGCCGAGCCATCACGGTCACGAACAGCGCGGCGCCGATCTGGTCCGGTCGTTCTGCCAACGGTTGCGGGTTCCGCATCTGTATCGCGAACTGGCCGTGGTGACCGCTCGCTACCACACCCACTGCCATCGCGCGCTGGATCTGCGCCCGCGAACCCTGCTCAAAACCTTGCTGGGTTTGGACGCCCTGC
>JAGRHI010000151.1:0-2815 GCA_020445045.1 Candidatus Competibacteraceae bacterium | reverse complement strand
TGGCGCTGGCCGAGGCGCTGCGGCGGGAACGGCTGGCGGCGATCACCGAAGTGCGGCAAGCATTTGAAACCGATCAACGCAATGCTTGACCTGATTTTTTTTCTGGCTATAATGCGCCGCCCTATGAACCAGAAACTTCGTAACCCCCATTTTTCATCCATTGCTGGCCGGCTTTCACCGGCGATGCGTGGCTGCGCGCCAGCGGTGGACCCGACGTAGATCCCATGAGATTCAGCTCGAAGGGTCCGCGCCAGGCAACCCTTCGAGCGGGAACATAAAAAACCCCGGTCGGCGGTGCGCCTTCCGGGGTTTTACATTTTGTGGATTTTTTCTGTCTCGCCCGCTGGTGGACGAGGCGGGACAAGTTCGAAGTCGCTCCACCGTCGCGCAGCGGTACCGGTTCGGTATGCCGGTCCGGCGCGCCTAGGCTCAGATCGCACGGCGTGTGTCGGGCGCCGGTGGAACTTCGAAGCGAGGAAAGTAGCTCAGTGGGAGAGCAGCTGACTCATCATCAGCCGGTCGAGGGTTCGACTCCCTCCTTTTCACTGGATAAGGCCCTGAACAGGCTTGCGGTTCGAATCCGCTCATCCTCGCAACATCCGGGAGCCGTCCCGGCGGGCAGTCGTTGACCTTGCGCTTCGGCGTGACGTTGAGGACCGACCCGCGGCGCCCGCGCGGCTTTGCGCGGCGGGCAACGGAGCGATGCCGATGAGCGGCCAGCCGGTTGCGGCGATGGCGGGTAGGGATGCCGCGCGTCGCGGCAGGCCCGCCGCTCATCCGCCCGGTCCGCCCCATCGCCCGCTGTACGGACGTGGGGCGCGCTCCCAATCCTTACGACCCTATTCGTTCACTTAATGACCAGCGGGAGCCCAATCACGATGACATTCTGACCTTCGGCGGTGGCGGACCGGAAGCGGTGCCGATAGCAACACGCCACGCTCACCCGCCGGATGCGGCGGAACAGGAAGACTGAGCATAGACTCACAAGGAGAATCAACATGTTGGGGTTCCAACGAATCGTCATTGCCCAAAACGAGCGTGGGCTGCACCTGTTCGACCGCCGGCTGGCGGCCATGCTGGAACCGGGCGTCTACCGCTGGTTCGATCCGCTGCGCCGCCACGAGGTGCAACGTTACGACCTGAGCGTGGCCGAGTTCGATCACCCGTGGCTGGATGTGCTGCTGCGGACCGAGCCGGCTTTGGTGGAGCAGCACTTCCAGGTCGTGGAAACCGGCGAACATCAGGTCGGCCTGATTTACAAGAACGGCCGCTTGGCGGGCGTGTTGCCGCCGGCGACCCGGCAGGCGTACTGGCGCGGTCCGGTCGAGGTCAAGGTGGAGCTACTGGATATCGGTAGCGATTACGCCCTGTCGCGGGCACACGCCACCCTGCTGGCGCGGCCCTCGGCGATGCTGGCCAAGGCCCTGACCGGCTTCATCCTGACCGCCGAGATCGAAGACCAGCACGTCGGTCTGCTGCTGGTGGATGGCGAACTGGTCCGCGTCCTGCCACCCGGTCTGCACGCCTTCTGGCGCTTCAACCGGGTGATCAAGGTGGAAACCGTGGACCTGCGTTTGCAGACCGTGGAAGTCTCCGGCCAGGAAATCCTGACCAAGGATAAGGTCAGTCTGCGGGTCAACCTGTCGGCGGTCTACCGCATCGCCGACCCGGTCAAGGCGCGCGGTGACCTGGGCAACATCGCCGAGTACTTGTATCGGACCTTGCAGTTCGGTTTGCGGCAGGCGATCGGCACTCAGCCGCTGGATGGCTTGCTCGGCGACAAGGACCAGTTGGATCGAGTCGTGCGGAACCACGTGGCGGAACGGGTCGAACCGCACGGGCTGGCGCTGGAAACCGTCGGCATCAAGGACGTGATCCTGCCCGGTGAGATGAAGGACATTCTCAACCAGGTGGTGACCGCCGAAAAGGCGGCGCAAGCCAACGTCATCCGCCGGCGCGAGGAAGTCGCCGCCACCCGCTCGCTGCTCAACACGGCGAAGCTGATGGAGGAGAACCCGATTCTGCTGCGCCTCAAGGAACTGGAAGCGTTGGAGAAGGTGGTCGATAAGGTCGAACGGCTGACCGTGTTCGGCGGCCTGGATGGTGTGTTGCGCGATACGGTGCGCATCGACCTGCCGACTCATTGAGGGATGCTTCCCTTACCCATGCCCCTCTCCCTCAGCCGGGAGAGGGGCCTTAATTCCACCGCCAAAAGTTGAACTTGCATGTTCGGCACCATCGCCATGTTATTGTTGGGCCTGGGAACCTTGCTGGTGGGAAACGGCCTGCTGGGGACTCTGCTGGGCATCCGGGCACGGCTGGAAGGCTTTACCAACACCGCCATCGGCGCATTGATGGCGGCCTATTTCCTGGGCTATGTCATGGGCACCTTTCTGGTGCCGGCGCTCATTCGCCGGGTGGGCTACATTCGCGGCTTTGCGGCTCTGGCGGCGATTGGCTCGGCATCCGTGCTGTGTTATGGGCTCATCGTCCACCCGGCCGCCTGGGCGGCGCTGCGAGTGATCACCGGCATTGCGGTCGTCGGCGTCTACACGGTGGTGGAAAGCTGGCTCAACGAACAATCCTCACACCATACGCGCGGCCGCATCTTCGCCATCTACATGATGGTGACACTGGCTAGCCTGGCCGCCGGACAATACCTGATCTTGACCGGCGACACGGGCGCTTTGACGCTTTTCGCCGTTGCATCCATGCTGTTCACCTTGGGGCTGGTACCCATCGCCGCCACCCGCATCCATGCTCCGCAACCACTGGCGACCCCGCCGGTGAGCCTGACTCGTCTGTTCTGGCTGGC
>JAGRHI010000150.1 GCA_020445045.1 Candidatus Competibacteraceae bacterium | reverse complement strand
CCCTGGGATCGTGTCCACCGGCACATGCAGTATGAATCCTATCTGTTGAATGAAGTGCTGCCGCTGATGTGGGCGAAGAACGGTCACCCTTGCGTCATTGCGCACGGTTGCAGTTTCGGAGCGTTCCATGCGGTCAACTTCGCCTTTCGTCATCCGCAGGCGTTTCACAAGGTGGTGGCGTTGAGCGGTCGTTTCGATCTGACGCAGCCGGTCGAGCACTTCAATAATCTGTTCGACGGCCATTACGACGATCAGGTTTATTTCAATACCCCCAGCCACTTCGTGCCGAATCTGTCCGATCCGTATCTGCTGGATCGTCTGCGGCGTCTGGACGTAGTGCTGGCGATTGGCGATCGAGATCCGTTTCTGGACAATAATCGACAACTTAGCGAGTCGCTGTGGCACAAAGGGGTCTGGAACGCCATGCACGTTTGGCAGGGGCGGGCGCACAGCCCAAAGCATTGGCGCAAGATGGTGGGGCTTTATGTTTGAGCGCGATTCCGGTCGGTGGCGGGATCGTGGCGGTCAATACCCCAGCAATCGCGCGCTCTGATAGAAGATGAAACTCAGCAGCCAGGCCAGCACCAGCGACCAAGCGATGCTGACGCTGGTGAAGGCCAGACTTTTGGATTCGCCGCGCAGGGTCGCCACCGTGGACAGGCAGGGCACGTAGACCAGCGTGAACAGCATGAAGCTGAACGCCTGCACCCAGTCCATGTGCTGGGCCGTCAATTGTGCCAGGGCATTGCCCTGCACCCCATAGACCACCGCCATCGCGCCCAGCACGATCTCCTTGGCGACGAAGCCGAACAGCAGCACCACCGCCATCTGCTGGTCGATGCCGATTGGCCGCAGCACTGGTTCCAGCCAGCCGCCGAACATTCCCGCCAGGGTCTCGGGTCCACCGGCCGGCACACCGGCGGGCAGGTGGGTCAGCAACCAGATCGCCACCACCCCCGCGACGATGAAGCGGGTGGCGCGACTGAGAAAATGGTGGATTTCGTGCCAGGCGCGCAGCACCACCTGCTGGAACGTCGGTAACCGGTAGGGCGGTAGCTCGATCAACAGCGGCTCGCCGCCGCCCAGCCGGTTCTTGAACAGCAGGGCGGTGGCGAAGGCGATCAGGAAGCTGGCCGCATACAGCACGAGCAGTACCAGCGGCGCTTGGGTCGGGCTGAACAGTGCCGAGATCAGGAAGAGGAAGACTTGCAGCCGGGCCGAGCACAGCGAAAAGGGGATGATCAGCATGGTCAGCAAGCGCAGGCCACGCGCGCGTATCACCCGGGTGCCCATCAGCGCCGGCACGTTGCAGCCGAATCCCATCAACAGCATCACGAAGCCACGCCCGTCCAGACCGACTCGCGCCATCAGCGCATCCGTCAGAAAGGCGATGCGTGACAGGTAGCCACTGTCTTCGACCAGGGCCATGCCCAGAAAGAACAACACGATCACCGGCACGAACGAGGCGACCGTACCCAAACCGTCGTACACGCCTTCCACCAATAGCCCGTACAGTCCGCCGGGCAGAATCGCCTGCAAATGCACCAGTACCGACTCGCGGAACTGTTCCAGCAGCCAGGCCACCCCATCCTGCAGCGGTGTACCCAAGGTATAGACCGCCTGAAATAGCAGGAACAGGGCCAAGAAGAACAGCGGGACGCCAAGCACCGGGTGCAGGGCAAAGCGGTCGATACGCTCGCTCAGGCCGTATTCCAGCACTCGCGGCATCTTGACGGAGCGGGCGATCAACTTCTCGGCTTCGGCGATCAGCGCCTCATCGGCGGCGAAATCGGCCCGCGGGGCAGGGGAGGCGGTGGGGGGATCCAGGCTTAGGACATGCCGCAGCATCTCGCGGGCTTCCGGGAAGCCGCGACCGTATTTGGCGCTGATGAAACAGACCGGACAGTCCAGTCCCGCCGCCAGCGCCGCCGCGTCGAAGCGGATGCCCAACTGTTCGGCTTCGTCGGTCATGTTCATGATCGCGACCGCCCTGAGTCCCAGTCGGCGCAATTGCAGCGCCAGCGGCAGTTGTTGGTCGATCTGGGTGGCGTTCAGGATGACGCACAGCAGGTCCACCGAATTGTTCAGCAGAAAACGCCGCACCACCTGCTCGTCCTCGGCGAATCCGTGCAGATCGTAAAGGCCCGGTAGATCGACGACTTCGACCATCTCGGCGCCGAGCAGGATCTTGGCGCTCAGCAGATCGACGGTAATGCCCGGCCAGTTGCCGATGCGGGCGCCGGCGCCGGTCAAGCGGTTGAAAAAGGTGGACTTGCCGGTGTTGGGCATCCCCAGCAGGGCGATGCGTTTCATCCCGTGGTTCGAAGATGAATGAAAGCGGCGTCATGCCGGCGCAGCATCACGTTGACGCTGCCGATTCGGACTTGCAACGGTCCGCCGAACAGCGCCTGGCGAATCAACCGTACTTCTCGGCCGATGCGAAAACCCAGGGCTTGTAGCCGCCAGCGGAATTGCTCCTCGGTCTCCACTTCTTCGATGACGCCACGCTGGCCGATGGCCAGGTCGGAAAGGCAGATCAAGTTCATGCAAGCACACCCTGCGAATGCGAATGATTCGTATTTTTCAATAAGTGTGCATAAACCGCAATGGTGTCATGAGAATTTTGTGGGTGAGGATCGAAAAGACCCGCCGCGCGCGGGTCTGGGTGTCGTGGTGTCCCTAACGGCAAAGCCGGGATACGGGGGCAGGCGGCGGGTTGGGGAACGGCGGTTCCAGGGGTGGCTGATGGGGCGTTGGGTGATGGGTGAGCAAGGCACAACCGCGTCCATAGTGGCGCTGCAAGTCTTGCCAGGCCTCGAACGAATATTGGTGAAAATCGTGTTCCCGGGCCGTGGCGTGGGTAGCGACGCTTCCGGTTGGGTCCAGCACCGCAAGGGTATTGCCCGGCGTGGGCAGTTGATGGACATCCAGCAGGGCGACCGCTTGGTGGGTATAGAAGCCATCCGCTCGTTCGCCAATGCCGATTCGGTATAGACGAAAATGTCGCATGCGCGCCATCCTCGGCAAATGGCGCAGCAAGCGGTTGGCCGCGCCGTCGCGCGGATCGCCGGGGACGCCGTCGCTCAGCCCGAAGCGTATGTAAGCTGCATCGATTCGAAGTAGTTCCCGCGCTTTGTCGGGTTCGAGGTCTTCGAACCGGGAGGCGATCTGCTGTAGATAACTAGGCATGATTGCTTGACCTCGTTCGACCGTGACCAGGGGCCGACGCTTTTCTCGGAGCAAAGGCCGATCCTGAATAAATAAGGTGGCTTCAAGTCGCGTTGTGAATCTTGAGGAGCCTGATCGTGGAGTTCGAATACTGATTATTGTAGTATTCATGGAGCGGTTGTATAGGTTTGGACGATAAAATATTTCATATCGCGCAATCGCAAAAAAGCCCGGCGGAGCCGGGCGGGGTGGGCGAGACAATCGGTTCAGGCGGACGGCGTATCAGTCACGGTATTGGACTTGCCGACGGCTTCTTCCATCAGCTTTTGCAGTTCGCCGCTCTGGTAAAGCTCCAAGGTAATGTCGCAACCGCCGATCAGTTCACCGCCGACATAGATCTGGGGAAAAGTGGGCCAGTCGGCGTAGCGCGGCAAGTTATCGAAAATCTCCGGATCTTCCATCACGTTCACGTAGGCGAACGGCAGGCCGGTGGCCGCCAGCGCCTGGGTCGCCCGCTGCGAGAAACCGCAGCGCGGCCTCTCCGGGGTGCCCTTCATGTAGATAACCACCGGATTGGATTCCACTTGCTGTTTGATCAGTTCCAAGACGTCCATTGCATGACCTCGGGTTAGAGAGTGATTCGGCGAGAAAACGGTATTGCTATCCTGGATGGATACCCGCGATTTTAGACCGGCGGCGCGCGAGAGGTTGCATGGTGGGTATCAGGCTGGAAGCGATCAGGGCGCGCCGCTCCGGCCAACCGAGTCCACATTCAGTTGCAGCCATAGCTCCAGCAGTGCCGCGTGCCATAGCTTGCTGCCCAGCAGTCGGGTCAGGTGTGCTTCCGGCTCGGCCAGTAGCCGATCCAGGTAGTCGCGCTGGAACAGGCCGCGTTCCCGACAAGCGCGCGAGTCGAGGATGTCGCGCATGAACGCCAGAAACGGCCCACGCACGAACTTGAGCGCCGGCACCGGAAAATAGCCCTTGGGCCGGTCGATCACCGCGTCCGGCAGTAGCCCACGGGCGATCTTTTTCAGCACATACTTGCCGCCGCCACCGATCTTCAATGCCGGCGGCAGTTGCATTGCCAGTTCCACCAATTCGTGGTCCAGGAACGGCACCCGGGCCTCCAGTCCCCAGGCCATGGTCATGTTATCCACCCGCTTGACCGGGTCATCCACGATCAGGGTAGTGACATCCAGCCGCAGTACCCGGTCTAGGTATTCCTCGGCCCCCGGTTCCGCCAGCCGTTCGGCGATCAGTTGCGCGGTATGATCGGAGCCGTGGTAGGCCGGCGCGACCGTGCTCAGCCACTCGTCGTGGTCGCGGTCGAAGTAGTGCCGCCGGAACCGCTCCAGGTCGTCGCCGGTCTCGGCGGCCATCCGGGGATACCAGAAGTAGCCGCCGAACACTTCGTCGGCGCCTTGGCCGCTCTGCACCACCTTGACCGCCTGGGAGACCTGTTCGGCCAGCAGGAAAAACGCCACTGCATCCTGACCGACCATCGGCTCGGCCATGCAGGTGACCGCCTCGGGTAGGCGTTCGAGCACTCGGTCGTTGGGGATCAGGTATTTGTGATGGCGGGTCTGGTAGCGGGCGACAACCTGGTCGGAGTATTCGAATTCGCTGCCTTTTTCTTCCGGCTGATCCTCGAAGCCGACCGAGAAGGTTCGCAGGTCGCGCACCCCGGATTCGGCCAACAACGCCACCAGCAGGCTAGAATCCAGCCCACCGGACAACAGCACGCCCACCGGCACGTCGGCGACATCCAGCCGTCGCCGCACCGCCAGCCGCAGCGCATCGTGTACGGCGTCGAGCCATTCCCGCTCGGTGCGCGGCGTATCCGGCCGTTCGGCGCGCAGCTGCCAGTAGACCCGGCTGGTTTCCCGGCCGCTGGCATCGATGCTGAGCGTGGTCGCGGGCGCCAGTTTGCGGATGCCTTGCAGGATCGTGCGTGGCGCGGGGATGACCGCGTGCAGGGTCAATTGATGGTGCAGGCCGACCGGGTCGATCGTGGTATCCACATCCGGCGCCTCCAGCAGGGCTTGGCTGTTGGAGGCGAAACGGAAGACGCGTGGAGTGTGGCTGTAATACAGCGGCTTGATGCCCAAGCGGTCGCGGGCCAGAAACAGCGTACGCTCGCGCAGGTTCCAAACGGCGAAAGCGAACATGCCGATGAGATGTTCGACGCACTGTTCGCCCCATTCGGCGTAAGCCTTGAGGATGACTTCGGTGTCGCCCTCGGAGAAAAAGCGGTAGCCCTTGGCCAGCAGGTCCCGCCGTAGTTCCCGATAGTTGTAGATGGCGCCGTTGAATACCAGCGCCAGCCCCTGTTCGGGGTCCACCATGGGTTGGTTGGAGCGATCGCTGAGGTCGATCACCGACAACCGCCGGTGACCCAGCAACAGGGGGCCGTCGGACCAGATGCCTTCATGATCGGGGCCACGCCGGGCCAGACGCCGCAGCATCCGCCCCATCAAGGCCGCGTTGGGTGCGCCGCCGTCGAGGCGCAGTTCACCGCCAATGCCGCACATGGAATCGTCGTGCTTGTGGGATGGGCCGAAAAATTCCGGCTTATTCGGGGATGTAGTCGATGCTGGACCAGAGCACCCGGCGCACGCCGGGCGCCGCGCGGGCCAGCGACATGGCGCGGTTGGCGGCACGGGCGGTCAACCGGCCGCTCATGCTGACGATACCCTGGTCGGAAGTGACCGTGATGCTGGCGTTCGACAACAGGTCATCCTGCTGGAAGGCGTTCTTGATGGATGAGGTGATTTCGGAATCGCTGACTTGAGGACCGCGGCGCGCATTGTCGCCAAGGCTGGTGCCGGCACTGGTGTCGCCGCTGGAACCACCACCCAGGCCGGCGCAGGCGGTGAGGGTCAAGGCGGCGAGAAAAGCGAGAATGAGGGGGAGCTTATTCATTGGTTCGGTCTCCGTGGGCTGAAACGCAGGGCGTGCGGACCGACTTCATACCGGTCCGGTGGCCGGTCTGGCGGCAAGAATAACACACCCCGCTTGGCTGAAACCCGCGTTGCATCGGCTGGAACCGGCGTCTAGACTAGCCCGGCCTTGCCGCTTGGACCGCGGGTCGGCGGTAAAACTTTAATGCCTTCCCCAGGTTCTAACTGGGCGCTGCAACCCTGAAGGCTCATTTATCACCCACTGGATCAATGGAGAGATGACGATGGTTCATCAACTGCCCGAACTACCCTATGCCAAGAACGCGCTGGAGCCTCACATCTCGGCGGAAACCCTGGAATATCACTACGGCAAGCACCACCAGACCTACGTCACCAACCTCAACAACCTGATCAAGGGCACCGAATACGAAGAACTGCCGCTGGAGGCGATTATCCAGAAGTCGTCGGGGGGTCTGTTCAACAATGCCGCGCAGGTGTGGAACCACACCTTCTATTGGAACTGCCTGAAGCCCAACGGTGGCGGCGAACCGACCGGAGCGCTGGCCGAGGCGATCGATAAGAAGTTCGGTTCGCTGGCGGCGTTCAAGGAGGAATTCACCAAGGTTTCGGTCGGTACCTTCGGTTCCGGCTGGGGTTGGCTGGTCAAGAACGCGGACGGTTCGGTGGAACTGATGAGCACCAGCAACGCCGGCACGCCGATGACCTCCGGTAAGACCGCGCTGTTGACTTGCGATGTGTGGGAGCACGCCTATTATATTGATTACCGCAACGCGCGTCCCAAGTACGTCGAGGCGTTCTGGAATCTGGTCAACTGGGATTTCGTCGCCAGTCAGTACTGATTGAGCGAGTGTGGTTGGGGTTAGGCGTTTGGCGGGCTTGCCTCAACCACCCAATGTTCCGCGTCGCCATTTTGATGGTTTTCATGAAATCGCAAATGTCTCAATTTAAAATCATATAATTTGTATGGTTAATAAAGGGCTTGATAGTTAACTTATTGATTTTTAAATGAATCAAACTCATGCGGCGAATGATCGGGTTTCAATGTAAATCAGCAAGTTAAGGTTTCAATTGCGTAATTCATAAAGTTAAGGTTTCAGTTGCGTAACTTATAATACAAAGAAATTGGATTTTTTATTTTTTCATGTCTATACTAAGCTACGTTCGTGTGAATAAAACAAGAGTGGTTCGTTGCTCGCAAGCAAAATCAGTCGGTTACGAGCCCAGATCCTAGTGATCGGAGTTGAAGGGTGAAGGCGGGTGGTGCGGGACGATCCTGCCTGCCGTCTTCACGGTCGAAGCCGAACGCCTTGGAATCGGTCGGGGCTTTGTAGTGAGTGGAAGATATCAGGTGCGGTGTATTGCCTGTGCCTCCGCCACTGAGGTTCTCACCGGGTGTGGACCGCGCACCGGCGTATGAGCCACCGTGCCTTGAATCTGTCTCGTTGGCGGTTATTTTGGGCGCTTACCATAGTTGACAACCTCATTTGTAACCACTGCCAATGCCACAAAGACTACAGCTTTTCACCAGCTATTTATCCCGTAGTAATGAGTTGACTCTGAAAGTATTTTTAGAGTTGACCAAAGCTGATGAAGTGGCGAGTTGGGAACACACCAACAACCAGGAGACGGCGGCGGCTTTGCTGGTCGATGCCGATAGCGAGGAAGGGCGCCTTCAATTGAAGGACTGGGCGCGCGAAAACAAGCGCCAAGTGTTGATCGCATTCAGTGGTAGGACTGAAGGCTTTCCGGAAAATGTTTTGGTCTTGCCTCGTCCGTTGCGGTCCGCGGAGCTGGTGCCAGTTTTGCGGCAGGCGAGCAAGCAGTTCCTCAGTCGTTTTCAGGAACAAAAAGAGCAAGAATTTCCTCAAGCTCCTCAGTCTAGTTCGCTGGACGAGAAAATCGATACCAAGAAAATTGATGCCACAAGTGCGTCCGTCGGAGTTCGTCGGGTTCTGGAAGTTCTATATGGTAATCAAAATAAAATAATAAAAATTATCGATAGGGTTGGACGTTCGGTCATTTTCGATATAGAGCATCGGCGCTATTACACCACCAATCTTGTCAAAATGGAAATAGAGGATTTGCTTGCCTCCCCTATTGGAAATATGCAAATAGAAGAAGTCCATCATAATCAGCTTGCTAAAGTGGTACAAAACCTTAAGGCACAAGATTTGGATGTGCCACTCTGGACAGCAGCCTTGGCCATATCCGCCGGCCATTTGTTTGATGGCTTATCTCTTACTGAATCCTATCGATTGAATCGCTGGCCCGATCTGAAGAAGTTAGGCCAAGATCCCTTGCATTTGAAGCTTACGGCGTTGTTGAGACGTGGTGGTAATATCGGTTATTTTGCCGATCATCTTAAGGCTCCTGTCGAGGATGTTATTGATTTTATTAATGCTTGTCGTACCTTGGGTTATTTGGAATACCAAGGGAAGCCTACCTCGGTGCCTGGGAAAAAACCATCAAACACTGGGAAACGTAGCTTGTTCAGTAGAATTCGTAGTCGATTGGGGATCTGATGAAGCAAATTAAATTTATTTTTACCGGGCCACCTGGGGCTGGAAAAACAACGGCGATCGCAACGATCAGCGAGTTCCCTCCGGTTTCCACGGATGTGTTTTCCACTGACGGTTTGGCAAAGGTTAAGGAAAAAACAACAGTAGCCATGGATTTTGGCCAAATTACTTTGGATAATGGCCAGAAAATTGGATTATATGGAACTCCGGGCCAGCAACGCTTCAAATTCATGTGGGAAATTTTGGTGCAAGGTGGTCTGGGTTTAATCGTTCTGGTCGATAATAGACGCCCAGAGCCTCTTAAAGATTTAGAAGCGTATTTGGATAACTTTGCCGATTTTATTGACGAAACTGATGCGGTTATCGGTGTGACTTGTTCGGATATTAAAGACACTCCAAGTATTGATGATTATCAAGAGCTTTTACAAAAGCGTGGTCAGGTTTTTCCAACCTTTGCTATTGATGCTCGTAATAAAGATGATGTGCTTTTTTTGCTAAATGCTTTATTGACATGTTTGGAACTTTCATGAGCTGTGTATGCTCTGGCTTCAGTGATTTCCGTGTTTCCTTGTTGAGTGTAGTATTCAAGATTGGCATATGTGGCCCATTCAATACGTGAATGCATAAGGAAAAACAACCAGCCATGAAGCTTACAAGAGATAAACTAAGCGCCCTGTTGGGGTTTAAAGGCCAGAACAAGTCCATTGGCTCAGAAAAAAAGCCTATCCATGCCTCCGAAACGCCGGTGGATTTGATCGAAAAAGAAAAAACAGATTCGCCACCACAACCGGCCGATGCTAAACAGGCAAACGAGCAAGCTGATATAACTGACTCTACTCAGTTGGTTTCAGAGATTGAATCTGCAAGTGATGAAACTGAAGTAGAAACCCAGGAACCGAGCATGGAATACGAAGATTTGATTGTTGTTAATTATACTAAAGAACAGTTGGCGCAAAGTGAAGCAAAGCTGGCTGAGTTTATGAGTGCGTGTATTGGTGCTTATGGTGCGCTCATTTCGACAGTAGATGGCCATGAAGTTGCGTATTCCCTAAAGCGTGACTTGCCGACTCATAAAATATCGACAATGAATAGCTCTTTGTTGGCGCTCGGTGAGAGCATTGCCAAAGAGTCTTTACAGCAGCTTTGTCAATTTGTTATTTTGGAAAACAGTGATGGTCGTGTTGTTTCTTTGCGCATCAATGATATATTGATGCTGACCTGTATTTCCTCCAAGAGTACGAATCTTGGAATGTTATTGAGTGCTGGTCGTAACACTGCGGATTCTTTGGCAAAGATACTGCGGTGAGGTTTGTTTAAGTAAGGTGTGTTTAACAACCCGTTCTAAAATGAGGAGAACTTGCAGATGGCTTCCTTGAATCAAGTTTGTGAGCAACTGGTTAAAGATGTCAACGTAACCGTTCATTCCCCTCCCGG
>JAGRHI010000149.1 GCA_020445045.1 Candidatus Competibacteraceae bacterium | reverse complement strand
AAACGATTTATTTCCTGACGGCCGTATTGTTCATCGTCGGCCTCAAGCGGATGTCGCATCCGACGACCGCCCGCAGCGGCATTGTCTGGGCGGGCTACGGCATGGTGCTGGCGACGGTGGTCAGCTTTACTCATCCGCAGATTCAAGCCGGTCCCGGCAATTACATACTGATGATCGCTGCCATTGTCATCGGCGGCGCCATCGCCTGGTACGGCGCGAAGAAAGTGGCGATGACCGCCATGCCACAGATGATCGCTATCTACAATGGCATGGGTGGCGGCGCGGCGGCGGCGATTGCCGCGGTGGAATTGCTCAAGAATCATGGCGACGCAGCGCCGGAAACCCATGTTTTCATCATGGCGGTGGCTGGTGCTTTGATCGGCACGGTGGCGTTCTCCGGCTCGGTGGTGGCTTTTGGTAAGCTGCAGGAACTCAAGTTCTTCAAGGATGATGCTAAGTTTCGTTTCACTGGGCAGCAGAAGTTCAATGCGGCGGTCTTCGGCGCGGCGGTTGTGCTCGGCTTGGTCATTGCGCTGGGTCATAGCTCCAACGGCGCCCTGATTTCGGTGTTCTTCCTGCTGGCGTTGGCGTTTGGCGCCATGATGGCCCTGCCGATCGGTGGCGCGGACATGCCGGTCGTCATCTCGTTGTTCAACGCCTTCACCGGTTTGGCGGTGGCGCTGGAAGGCTTTGTGCTGGGTAACTCGGCGATGATCATTGCCGGTATCATCGTCGGCTCGTCGGGTACCTTGTTGACCCTGATGATGGCCAAGGCCATGAACCGCTCGGTGTCGAACGTGCTGTTCAGCAACTGGGCGGCGCTGGCTAGTGGCGAGGCGCAGGCGGTAACGGGTAGCCTCAAGCCGATGGAGCCGCCGGATGCGGCCATTCAGATGGCGTATGCGAGCAAGGTCATCATCGTTCCTGGTTATGGCATGGCGGTGGCCCAGGCGCAGCACAAGATCTGGGAAATGTGCAAGCTGCTCATGGAACGTGATGTCGATGTCAAGTTCGCCATTCACCCGGTCGCGGGTCGGATGCCCGGCCACATGAACGTGCTGTTGGCGGAAGCCGGCGTTCCCTACGATCTGATCTTCGACATGGACGAGATCAACGAAGAGTTTTCCACCGCTGACGTGGCGTTGGTGATCGGCGCCAACGACGTGGTGAATCCGGCGGCGCGCACCGACAAGTCCAGCCCGATCTATGGGATGCCGATTCTGAACGTCGATTACGCCAAGAACGTGCAGGTGATCAAGCGCGGTAAGGGCGTGGGCTTTGCCGGCATCGAGAACGCGTTGTTCTTCGCCGATAACACCCGGATGGTTTACGGCGACGCGCAAAAGGTTGCGGCCGGGATGATCCAGGGCATCAAGGATCTCGGCTAATCTTTATCGGGTTTACACCCAAGCCAGCGGGGCGGCCTTCGGGTCGCCCCGCTTTTTTTGGGATTGCGTTATGCTGTCCGGCGGGGCGGTCGAACCGGCCATCCCGCACACCTTCACCGCCGGAAGCTTGCCATGTCCGATACCGAAAACCTGACGCTGCTGGGTCAGTCCAAGACCGAGTACCCACAAACCTATAGCCCGACCGTGTTGGAGCGGTTCCACAACCGCTATCCCCAGCAGGATTACGTGGTGGAACTGGACTGTCCCGAGTTTACCTGCCTGTGTCCGCTGACCGGACAACCCGACTTCGCCCATATCGGCATTCGCTACAGCCCCCGCGAGTTCTTGGTGGAATCGAAATCGCTGAAGCTGTACCTGTTCAGTTTTCGCAACAAGGGCGAATTCAGCGAGGACAGCGTCAACTGCATCGCCCGGGATCTGTTCCAGTTCCTGCAACCGAAATGGCTGGAGGTGCGGGGAGAGTTCTGGCCCCGGGGCGGCATCGCGATCAAACCCAGCGTGCGCTTGGCCGGCGCGGAATCCTGAAGCACGATCATCGCCGGGCGGATGTCTCCGCTCAATCGGCAACGGTTTCCTGGGCGAAACCGGCCAGTGCCTTTTGCAGTTTGGCCACCACCGAGCATTCCGGGACCCCGTGGCGCGCGGCCAGGAATGCCGGATCGTTGTAGCCGAGCCAGACCTGGCCGGTGGCGTCCTCCCAGACCAGCGCCTTGAGCGGCAGGTCGATCCCGACCGTTTGCGCGCATTCCATGAACGGCGTGCCACCTTGCGGATTGCCAAAGATCAGCAACTCGGTCGGACGGAGGGTTTTGCCGACTTTCTTCGCCCCCGCCGCGTGGTCGACCCGGGCAAAGATCGTCAGGCCCTTCCGCTGGAGCAGGGTTTCCAGGCGATCCATCGTTTCCTTGGGGCTGAACGGACTCTTGACGGCAATCAAGCCGTCGGCGCTCCATGCGGAGAGCGACATTGCAAGCAGTACCACCATGCAGACCGAGCGTAGGGTTTTCATCGTTATCTCCTTGATGTAGGGTTAGCTAAGCGATAGTCGTTAAAGTTTCGGTTTGCAAGTTTCGCCGGATTGAGCGCTGTCTATCGCCGTCGAATCCGTCCTTCGGAATGGAGCCGCTTGGCCTCGGCGCGGCAGTACCTTTGCCGCCGGCACCGTTGCGGTTGCGGGGCGGTTTGTGTGGAGGTTTTATTCGATGCCGGCCATCTCAGCCTCATCAGTACCCACCCGCGTCGTGACCGAACCGCAAGGGGTGGTGATCGCCGTGCGCGGCAGCGTGGTGGACGCGCGTTTTCCCCACCATCCGCCGGCCCTGCGGCAGCGACTGCGCGCTGGCCGGGATCGATCGGTGGTCATCGAGGTCAGCGACCACCTGGCGGCCGATACGGTGCGTGGCATCGCCCTGACGCCCACCCAGGGTTTGGCGCGCGGCGATCCGGTACATGATTGCGGCGGTTCGCTGACCGTGCCAGTCGGGCCGGAACTGTTGGGGCGCATGATCAATGTGTTCGGTCAGACCATCGACGAGGGTCCGGCGTTGGCGGACGGCGAACGACGCTCGATTCACCAACCACCGATTCCGCTGGCGCAACGCCGGGTCGGTCTGGAGATGTTCGAGACCGGCATCAAGGTCATCGATCTGCTCTGCCCGCTGGAACGTGGTGGCAAGGCGGGGCTGTTCGGCGGGGCCGGGGTCGGCAAGACCGTGGTCATCACCGAGCTGATTCACAACATGGTGGGCCGCTACCAGGGTGTCAGCCTGTTCTGCGGTATCGGCGAACGCTGCCGCGAGGCGGAGGAACTGTATCGCGAGATGCGCGAGGCTGGCGTGCTGAAGGACGCGGTGCTGGTGTTCGGGCAGATGGACGAACCGCCAGGCGCGCGCTTCCGGGTCGGTCACGCCGCGCTGACGCTCGCCGAGTATTTCCGTGACAGCGCCCGCCGCGACGTGCTGCTGCTGATCGACAACATCTTCCGTTTCATTCAGGCCGGTGCCGAAGTCTCCGGTCTGATGGGCCGCATCCCGTCGCGGGTGGGCTATCAACCGACCCTGGGCACCGAACTGGCCGAGTTGGAAGAACGCATCTGCAACGCCGCCGGCGGTTCCGTCACCTCGGTGCAGGCGGTCTACGTGCCCGCCGACGATTTTACCGATCCCGCCGCCGCCCACACCTTCGCCCATCTTTCGGCTTCGGTGGCGCTGTCCCGCAAACGCGCCAGTCAGGGTTTTTACCCAGCGGTGGACCCGCTGACTTCCGATTCCAAGCTGCTGACCCCGGCGCTGGTCAGCGAGCGTCATTATCGGATTGCCCAGGCGGTGCGCAAGACCCTGGCCGAGTACGAGGAACTCAAGGATCTGATCGCCATGCTCGGTCTGGAGGAGTTGTCGTTGGCCGATCGGCGCACCGTCAATCGCGCCCGGCGGTTGGAGCGCTATCTGACCCAGCCGTTTTTCACCACCGAACACTTCACCGGTCGGTCCGGTAAAAGCGTGCCGTTACCGCAAGTGTTGGACGACTGCGAGCGCATTTTGAACGATGGTTGCGCCGATTGGGCCGAGGCGGATCTGTACATGATCGGTACCCTGGACGAGGCGCGACGATGATCCAGTTGAAGGTACTGACCCCGACCCAAACCTTGGTGGACGAAGCCGCAACCCAAGTTCGTGCCGAAGGCTTGGAAGGCGCCTTTTGTCTATTGCCGAGGCATCGCGATTGGGTGGCGGCGCTGGTGCCGGGCATCGTGGGCTTCACCACGCCCGCCGGACTGGAACAGTTCGTGGCGGTGGATCAGGGCGTGCTGAGCAAGCGCGGCGCCGAAGTGTTGATCGCGGCGCGGCGGGCGGTGCGGGAGGGCGATCTTCGCCGATTACGGCAGGTGGTGGACACCGAGTTTCGTCAACTCGACGATCAGGAGAAAGCGGCCCGTGGCGCCTTGGCCCGGCTGGAGGCAGGGATGATTCGGCGATTTCTGCAATTGGGGGAGGGCGGTCGATGACTCAACCCCACGGTCCCAATCCTTCTGGAGGAAAAAAAGCGGAGAGGGGCAAGGTCAAGAGCCCGCCGGCCGCCGCATCCCCGCTGCCCGATCCGCTGCCAGACCAGGTGGGGCGCAAGGCGGCGCGTAAGCTGCGGGCGCGCGAGACGGATCGGTCCAGTGTCTGGTTCGGCCTGGGCCTGTTCGGCATCGTCGGCTGGACGGTGGCGCTACCGGCCGTCCTGGGCGCATTGTTGGGGTTGTGGTTCGACCGGAACTGGCCCAGCCGGCATTCCTGGACCTTGACGCTGCTGGTCGCGGGTCTGGTGCTTGGCTGCGCCGCCGCCTGGCAATGGTTGAAAAAACAGGAACCCCATGATTGAGAATGGGATGGGGCTGTTGGCCGCGTTAGGTGGATGGCTGCTGGGCCTGTTCTATTTCGCCGGCCTGTGGTTCACCCTGCGGCGATTGCCCGGCCACCCTCATCCCGCCTGGTGGGTGGCTGGTAGTTTCGTTTTGCGGCTGGCTGTCAGCCTGACCGGGTTCTATTTGATCCTTGGCCCGGATCGCAACCTGATCCGGCTGGGGATTGCGCTGTTGACCTTTATTGCGGCGCGAGTCGTGCTGACGCGCTATTTGCGACCGATGCCGGAGTCACGAGCATGACCATCAGTCCCGATCAAACCATCTGGTTCGAATTCGGTTTCATCCGCATCGGCGCCACCTTGCTGTTTACCTGGCTGGTCATGGCGCTGCTGGTGCTGTTGGCCCGGTGGATCACCCGCCGGCTGGCCGCCGACGCCACGCTGTCGCCCTGGCAAAACCTATTGGAAGTACTGGTCGAGGGTATCCAGGGACAAATCCGCGATATTGCCCGGCGGGACGCCGCGCCCTATCTGCCGTTCGTGGGCACCTTGTTCGTTTTCATCGCCACCTGCAACCTGTTGGCCATCGTCCCCGGTTTCGAACCGCCCACTGGCTCGTTGTCCACCACCACCGCGCTGGCGCTGTGCGTCTTGGTCGCGGTGCCGCTGTTCGGCATCCGGCGGCGAGGCTGGCGCGCGTATCTGCGGGACTACCTGGAACCGACCCCGATCATGCTGCCCTTGAATCTGGTCGGCGAGCTGGCCCGCACCTTGGCATTGGCGGTGCGGCTTTACGGCAACGTGATGAGCGGCGCCGTGGTGGGAGCGATTCTGCTGATCATTACGCCGCTGTTTTTCCCGGTGTTGATGCACGCGCTGGAGCTGCTGACCGGAATCATCCAGGCGTATATTTTCGCGGTGCTCGCCACGGTCTATCTTGCCGCGGCCACGGCGGCGCACGACC
>JAGRHI010000148.1:10167-10713 GCA_020445045.1 Candidatus Competibacteraceae bacterium | reverse complement strand
CCGGGCCGTGAAGTCGTAATCCACATATTGGGTGAAATGCTGGGTCAGGAAGCGGTTGACGATGCGGCCGATGTCGGTGGGTTTGAAGCGGCGGTTGTCCAGCACCGCGTATTCGCGGGCCAGCAGGGTCGAGATGATCGTCGCATAGGTCGAGGGTCGGCCGATGCCGTATTCTTCCAGCGTCTTGACCAGGCTGGCCTCGGAAAAGCGCGGCGGCGGTTCGGTGAAGTGCTGTTCCGGCCGCAGCGCCAGCAGATCGACCCACTCACCGGTTCGCAACGGCGGCAGCATCCGCCCTTCGATGTCGTCGGCCTGGTCGTCCACGCCTTCGCGGTAGACCGCCATGAAACCGGGGTCGGCGACGACCGAACCGGTGGCGCGGAAGCTGTTGCCGGCGCCACAGGCCAGATCCGCCGCGACCGTGTCCAGGGTGGCCGGGATCATCTGACAGGCGACGGTGCGCTTCCAGATCAACTCGTACAGCGCGTACTGATCGGCGTTGAGGTGGGCGCGGATGGTTTCCGGCGCGACCGCGACCGAGGTCGG
>JAGRHI010000148.1:4974-10003 GCA_020445045.1 Candidatus Competibacteraceae bacterium | reverse complement strand
AGGTGATCAGGCCGACCGCGCCGCCACCGGTGTCGATGCCCTCGTACAACTGCTGGGCGACCCGCATGGTGCGCTGGGTGGAGAACCCCATCTTGCGCGAGGCTTCCTGCTGCAGGGTCGAGGTGGTGAACGGCGCGGCGGGATGGCGCTTGCGCTGCTTGCGTTCCACCTTGGCGACCCGCAACCGGCCGATGGCGGCGGGATCGGCCGCCGATGCCCCGGATTCGGCCGATTGGGCGCGCGCCGCGGTTAGCAGGGTTTGTTCCAGGACCCGCGCCCGCGCGCCGTCGGCGATACTGAACTGCGTCAGTTTCTCGCCGGCGTACTCCAGCAGGCGGGCGGTGAACGGCTGGCCGGTTTTGGCGGCGTCGGCTTCCAGGCTCCAGTACTCCCGGGTCTGGAACCGCTCGATTTCCTCCTCGCGCTCGACAATCATCCGCAGCGCCGGCGATTGGACCCGACCGGCCGACAAACCGGGCCGGATTTTCTTCCACAGCAGCGGTGATAGGTTGAAGCCGACCAGATAGTCCAGCGCGCGGCGGGCCTGTTGGGCGTTGACCAGATCCAGCGATAGCTGGCGGGGATGGTCGATGGCGTCCAGAATCGCCCGCTGGGTGATTTCGTGGAACACCACCCGCTGTACCGGTTTGTCGCTCAGCAGGTCGCGCTGCCGGAGGATTTCATGCAGATGCCAGGAAATGGCTTCGCCCTCGCGATCCGGGTCGGTGGCCAGATACAGGACGTCGGCTTTGGCGACCGCCTTGGCGATGGCCTCGACATGACGCAGGTTTTTTTCGATCGCCTGATACTTCATGGCAAAGTCGTGTTCCGGATCGACCGCTCCCTCCTTGGGGACCAGATCGCGCACATGACCGTAGGAGGCCAGCACTTCGAAGTCCTTGCCCAGGTATTTCTTGATCGTTTTCGCCTTGGCCGGCGACTCCACGATGACCAAGTTCTTGCTCATGACAAATCACTGCGGGTGACTGATGTAAGGGTGGCGCCGGATCGGATTCCGGCCCGAGAAGGCGATGCCCTCGCCACGACCGATCGATCGATCGACGCGGCGAGAATTCAAGCGAACGACGGAAAGACCTGACGAACGCTTGGCGCTTTGGCGCTTAATGAAGGTAGCCGGGCGGGCTATCGAGCACCAGATCTTCCAGCCAAGCACAGGCTTCTTCCTGGCCGGGTTGGTTGAACAGTAGCATCAGAATGATCCATTTGAGCTGGTGCAGGCCGATATCGTCGGCTTCCAGCGCCATGACTCGGTCGATGACCAGCTCGCGGGTTTCCGAATTGAGAATCCCGCTTTGTTCCAGGAACAGCAGGAAACCCTGGCATTCCACGTCCAGTTTCGCCAGTTCCGGCGCTACGTAAATACGGCAGGAACTGGGGTTGACCGGCAGGGTGATCGCCTGACGGTCGACCAGGCTGTCCAACCATTCGAACGCCTGTTGGATCTCCCGCGAGGGAAAACCGGCGGCGAGCAGTTCGGTCTGGATGGATTCACGGTCGGGATCGGTATCCTCATCGTCGCCCATGTAGTTCTGAAACAGGTACATCAGCACGTCCAACACGTTTTCTTTCATTCCAGCGCTCATCTGGGAAGGACAAGAACCCCCGCCGTCCGGCGTGGGCGCGGGCGACCGCCGGTTCGGGCGGCCGACTTTCAGGCTTTCAGGCGGCAGTACAGACCGCCGGGGACGGCTGCCACATAACCTTCCAATTCCAAAATCAGCAGCATGGAGGAAACCACTTCCGCCGTCAATCCGCAGCGTTCCACCAACGAATCGACCGCCAGCGGTCCATCGCCCATCGCCGCCAATAGTTGTCGGTAGTCTTCATCCAATATTTCCGAGCTTGGCGATGCGGCGGCTGGGGTTTCGGACCTGTCGCCAACGAATGCCGCAAGGGCGCCCAACTCTTCCAGGATATCGGAGGCCGTCTCCACCAGCTTGGCGCCCTGCCGGATCAGAGCGTGGCACCCCTTGACCAGCGGGTTGTGAATCGAACCGGGGATCGCGAATACCTCTCGGCCCTGGTCGAGGGCTTGGCGGGCGGTGATCAGCGAACCGCTCCGCAGGGCGGCTTCCACCACCAGCACGCCCAGGGCCAGCCCGCTGATCAGGCGGTTGCGCCGAGGGAAGTTCTCGGCGATCGGCGGCGTGCCGACCGGCAGTTCCGATAACAGGGCGCCCCGTTCGGCGATGGCGTGGGCCAGATCCCGGTGTCTGGCGGGATAGACCCGGTCCAGGCTGGTGCCCATCACCGCGATGGTTGGGCCGCCACCGGCCAGCGCGCCCTGATGGGCGGCGGCGTCGATGCCGAGCGCCAGGCCGCTGGTGATGACCAGACCGGCGCCAGCCAGATGAGCGGCGAAATGGTGGGCGGTTTCCCGGCCGAGCGGGGTCGGATTGCGGGTGCCGACGATGGCGAGTTGCGGCGCCCGCAAACAGTCGGGGTCGCCGTGGACGAACAGCAGCGGTGGCGGATAGTCGATTTGTCGCAACAACGGCGGGTAGCGGGGGTCGCCCAGTGGCAACAGGTGATTGTCGGGCCGTTCCAGCCAAGCCAAGTCCTGCTCCACCCGCCGCCAGTCGGGTTGGCGCAACGCGTCGAGCGCGGTGGCCGGCAGATCCAGTTGCCGCAGTTCGGCGTGGTCGGCGGCGAAAACCGCCGCCGCCGAACCGTAACGCGCCAGCAGCCGGGCAAAACGGGTCGGCCCGATGCCTGGTACCCGTAACAGTGCCAGCAGCCAGGCCGGTTCGGCGGCCGGAGGCGTGGCGTTATGGTTCAGGGGGTGGTTACCCGATCCTGCAAATGGATGGCGCGCTCGGCCTGCATCACCAATCCGTAGCTGACCAGATCGTGGACCTTGTAGATCATCAACAGGCCGGCTCGTTCGCCCGGCAGCTTGACGCTGCCGCCGGAGACCGGGTCCTCGACTTCCCGTCCCTTGCCATAAATGGCGAGCACATGGCCGGGTTCGATGCCTTCCTGAGCGCCCAGATTGACGATGAGGCTGCTGTACTGAGTGATCTGGGTAACGTCGGTGTCGAGTTTGGCGATGATGGAGCCTTCCGTGTCCGGTGGGACCGGATGCGGCTCGAAGCTGTAAAGCTCGCGTTCGGCCTCGATCGGCAGCAGCCGGTCGCCGGCCCGGATCGGGGCGATGGTGCTGGCCAGCGTGAACGTGGCCGGATCGCCGTCCTGTTCCAGGATCGCTTCGCCCAGATAGACGCCGGCGGTGCCCAGGTAGCGACCGGAACCCGGTTCGCGCAGCGCTTCGCCGGGGCGGAACACCTGATAGCGTGGCTGGTCGAAAAGAGAGCCGCGAGCGTAGACCCGGTCGCGGTCGGCGTAGACGACCTGATCGTCGTCGTCGGCCACGATGTAGGGCGTCCCTTTCCATTGGGATTCGCTCAGGATCACGGCGCGGGTCAGGAACGATTCGACCGCGTCGCGTGGCACCGGCGGGATCGGTTGGTTCAATTCCTCGATTCGAACCTCGGGCGACAGTTTGATCAGCGGAACCTCGTCGCGTTCGCCGACCGCCAACCGAGGCTGACCGTCGGCGTCGTGACTGAACTGGAGCACATCGCCAGGGTAGATCCGGTTCGGGTTGCGGAGCTGTGGGTTTTGCCGCCAAATCTCCCGCCACTGCCAGGGGTCCCGCAGAAACCGTCCGGCGATGCTCCACAGCGTGTCGCCGGGGGCCACGGTATAGGTTTGGGGGTGGTCCTGCCGCAGCGCGACCGGTGCCGGCGCCGCGCCGACGGTTCCCGCCGCCGATCCCGAAATCAGCGGCGGTTCGGCGGCGGCGGGGCCGGATTCGGGTTGGGAAGGCATTTGGGCGCACGCCCCGAGCAGGACCACCGCCGCCAGCGACAGGGCAGTCCCAAGCTGTTTTGAGGAGCGCGTGACGTTCGAGGAACGCGAGATGTTCATGATCCTTGCTCATCCTCCGAAGAAACGGGCGGGAGTGTAGCGAATCACCCCCATCGCGCTAAAGTATAGCCCCCATGCCGGGGTTTCTCGTATGATTTCCGTATGCAAAAGCTAAGTGAGTCGACTGAACGACGCATTCGTGGAGCTACCATGGCCCAATTGACCATACTGCATTATCCCGATTCCCGGCTGCGCAAACCGGCGCTGCCGGTGGAAATCGTCGACGACGGCGTGCGCGCGCTGGTGGCCGACATGCTGGAGACCATGTACGCGGCGCCGGGCATCGGCTTGGCCGCGACTCAGGTCAATGTTCGGAAACGCATCGTGGTGATGGATGTTTCCGAGGAGAAGAATCAGCCCCTGGTGTTCATTAATCCGACCGTGCTGGAGCGGGAAGGCGAAAGCGAGATGGAGGAGGGTTGTCTGTCGGTACCCGGCTTTTACGAGACCATCCGCCGCGCCGAGCGGGTCCGGGTCAGTGCGCTGGACCGCGACGGCGAGCCATTCGAACTCGATGCCAGCGACCTGTTGGCGGTTTGCATCCAACACGAGATCGATCATCTGGACGGCAAGCTGTTCGTGGATTATCTGTCGGCGCTGAAACGCGACCGCATTCGCAAGAAACTGGAAAAACAGACCCGACTGGAATCGCACGCGTCCTGAGCATGGATGCGTCCGGCGCCGTGCCCGCCTTGCCAAATGACGCCACCTGTTTTCCAGAAACGAGTGGCGCCTCCGCCAAACCACCGACCGCATGACCGTCGCTTCGTTACGTCTGATCTTCGCGGGTACCCCCGATTTCGCGGTGCCCGCCCTGCAAGCCCTGATCGATGCCGGCCGCGCGCCGGTCGCCGTCTATACCCAACCGGACCGACCGGCCGGGCGTGGCCGACAGTTGCGCGCCAGTCCGATTAAGGTTTGCGCGCGGGCCGCCGGTATTTCGGTCCACCAGCCGGCTGGTTTGCGCGATCCCGCCGCTTGGGCCGAGCTGGCGGCCCTGGCGCCGGATCTGCTGGTGGTGGCCGCCTATGGTCTGATTTTGCCGCCGGCGGTGCTGGCGATCCCGCGACTGGGCTGC
>JAGRHI010000148.1:0-4956 GCA_020445045.1 Candidatus Competibacteraceae bacterium | reverse complement strand
TGTTGCCGCGCTGGCGCGGCGCCGCGCCGATTCAGCGGGCACTGCTGGCCGGCGACGACGAGACCGGCATCTGCCTCATGCGCATGGAAGCCGGTCTGGATACCGGGCCGGTGCTGGCGCGGGCCAGCTGCCCGATTCCGCGGGGGATGACGGGCGGCGAGTTGCACGACCGATTGGCCGCGCTGGGCGCCGAGACGCTGCGGGCGGCGCTGCCGGATCTGCTGGCCGGGCGACTGATCGCCGAACCGCAGAACGACGCCCTCGCCACCTACGCGCCCAAGCTGGACAAGGCCGAGGCCGACCTGGATTGGACCCGGCCGGCGCTGGAGCTGGAACGGCGGGTGCTGGCGTTCAACCCTTATCCGGTTGCCCGAACCTGGCTGGACGGCCGGCCGCTGCGCGTCTGGCGGGCTCGGGCCGAGCGGGAGCCGGTGGCCGCCGAGCCCGGCACGGTCCTGCGCGAAGACCCGGCGGGTATCGTGGTTGCGGCCGGTTCCGGGGTGCTGTGGTTGACCGAAGTGCAACTACCCGGCGGCCGGCCATTGCCGGCCGCGGCGTTCCTGAACGCCCACCGACTGGCCGGCCGGCGGCTGGGCGCGGCATGAACGTCCGCGTCATCGCGGCTCAAGCGCTGGGTCGGGTATTGGGCGAGGGGGAGTCGCTGGCCACGGTGCTGCCGTCGGCGCTGGAACATGTCGATCCGGGCGAACGCGGTTTGCTGCAAGAGCTGTGTTACGGCGTCTGCCGCTGGCAGCCGCGGTTGCGGTTTTTGCTCGATCGATTGCTGGCGCGACCGCTGGCCCCGGACGAACAGGTGATTCGGGGTTTGCTGTTGGCGGGTCTCTACCAGTTGTGGCACTTGCGCATTCCCGAACACGCCGCGGTGGCCGAAACCGTCGCCGCCGTCCGCCCCTTGCGCAAGCCCTGGGCGGTGGGTCTGGTCAACGCGGTGCTGCGAAGCGCGCTGCGCCGCCGCGCGGAACTGGAGGCGTTGATCGAGGCGGACGCGGAAGCCCATGCCGCCCATCCGCGGTGGTTGTTGGACTGGCTGCGACGGGATTGGCCGGACGATTGGCCGGCCATCGTCGCCGCCAACAATGTCCGTCCGCCTTTCACGCTACGGATCAACCGTCTTCGGCTCGATCGGGAGGCGTACCGGCAACGGCTGGCGGCGGCGGGTTACGACGCCGGGCCGGCGGCGGTCGAAACCGCGCTGACCCTGGCCACGTCCACCGATCCGGCGACATTGCCGGGCTTCGCCGAGGGTTGGGTGTCGATTCAGGATGCCGGCGCGCAACTGGCGGCGTCGCTGTTGGCGGCTCAACCGGGGCAGCGGGTGCTGGACGCCTGCGCCGCGCCCGGCGGTAAGACCGGGCATCTGTTGGAATGTACGCCGGATCTCGATCTGACCGCGCTGGATTGCGACGCCGGCCGGTTGGAGCGGGTGCGCGATACCTTGGCCCGGTTGCGGCTGAATGCCCGCCTGCTCGCGGGCGACGCCCGGCGGCCGGCGGACTGGTGGGACGGCGCGCTTTACGATCGAATTCTGCTGGATGCCCCGTGTTCGGCGACCGGGGTGATCCGCCGCCATCCCGATATCAAGCTGCTGCGTCGCGAGCGCGATATCGCCGCGCTGGCCGAACGCCAGCAGGCACTGCTGACCGGGCTGTGGCCGCTGCTGCGGCCGGGTGGCCGGTTGCTGTATGCGACCTGCTCGGTGCTGCGCGCGGAAAACGAGCGGGTGGTGGCGACTTTTCTCGCCGCCCATCCGAGTGCTCACGAGCAGCCGATCGTGGCGGACTGGGGTCGCGCCTTGCCGCATGGCCGTCAGATTCCGCCGGGCGAGAATGGCATGGATGGCTTCTATTACGCCGTGCTTGGCAAGCAGGCCGCGACCTCGGAGGAATCATGTCGGCCGGCGCCCTGATTCCGATCCGGCTCCGCGGCGGACTGCTGGCGTTGTTGGCATTGCTGGCGCTGTTGAGAGCCACCGACGCCCAAGCAGCCGGTTTCGATGTGATCGAGGCCAGCACCCGCCTGGACGGAGGCGTTTACCGTCTGAACGCCCAAATCGAATACAGCTTTAGCGAGCCAGCGCTGGACGCCCTGCAAAACGGGGTGCCGCTGACCATCGAACTGCTGATGGACGTGCGCCGGCGGCGGGCGTGGGTGTGGGATGAAACGGTTTATTCGTTGGTGCAACGCTTCCGTCTCGAATACCATGCGCTGAGCCGACAATACCTGGTCCACAATCTCAACAGCGGTGAGCGTCGCAACTTCTCCACCCGTCCGGCCGCGCTGCGGTTCATGGGCCGGATTCACGAATTCCCCTTGCTCGATCGCAGCCTGCTGGCGCCCGATCAGCGGTACGAAGGGGCTTTGCGGGCGCAACTCGCTCTCGATTCCTTGCCGACACCGTTGCGCTTGCTCGCCTATCTCTCCGAGGATTGGCAACTGACCAGCGAGTGGTATACGTGGCCGCTTTGATCCGCCGGCTCGCCCGAGGCCAAGGGCTGTCTCCCGTGTTGGTGCTACTGGGGTTGCTGTTGGTCATGCTGGTGGTGGTGGCGGGCGCCACCACCAACTCGACCCACTTCGAACAGGTATACGCCTGGCTGCTGCTGGCCAGCGCCGTCGGGCTGGCGGCATTGGCGGCGCTGATTCTTTACAATTTGATCAGTTTGCTCGGCTTGTACCGTCGTCGGGTGCCCGGCGCGCGGTTGATCTTGCGGCTGGTGGGGATCTTCGCCGTGCTGGCCATCACGCCGGTGGCGCTGGTGTACGGTTTCTCGCTGAATTTCCTGCAGCGCGGCATCGATAGCTGGTTCAACGTGCAGGTGGACCGCGGCCTGGAGGATGCCCTGGAGCTCAGCCGCACCGCATTGGATCTGCGGATGCGCGACGTGCTCAAGCAGACCACGCGGATCGCCGACAGCGTCGCCGATAACGACGGAGAACAGGCGGCCCGGCGTCTGGACGACCTGCTCGATTTCGGCGAGGCTTCCGAATTGACCCTGTTCGGTCGTGGCGGTCGCATCATCGCCACCGCCACCGCCTATCCATCGTCGGCGTTGCCGGAACCGCCGCCGGACGCGGTGTCGTTGCAGGTGCGGCAAGGTCGCGATTACGTTGGCCTGGAGCCGATCCGCGACAAGGGGTTCCATATCCGCGTGGTGGTGCGGGTCACCAGCTTCGGCAACGAGGATCGCTTGCTGCAAGCGCTGTTTCCGGTGACCGACCGGCTCAGCCTGTTGGCCGACGCGGTGCAGGCGGCCTTCGATAGCTATAAGGAATTGATCTTCCTGCGGGCGCCGCTGAAAGCCAGTTTTACGCTGATTCTGTCGCTGGCGCTGCTGCTGGCGGTGCTGGCGGCGTTCTGGGCCGCGTTCCACACCGCGCATCGCCTGGTGCGGCCGTTGCGCGAACTGGCCGATGGCACTCAGGCGGTCGCCGCCGGCCAGTTCGACAAACAACTGATGACACGCGCCAGCACCGACGAGTTGGGTTTCCTGGTGCAATCCTTCAACCAGATGACCCGCAACCTGGCGCAGGCGCGCGACGCCGCGCAGCACAGCCAGGAACTGGTCGAAAGCCAGCGCGCCTATCTGGAGGCGATGTTGGCGCGGTTGTCGTCCGGGGTCCTGACCATCGATCAGGCCGGCCGCCTGCAAACCTGCAACGAGGCGGCCAGCCAAATCCTGGGCGTGGACTTACAGGCGTTCGTCGGCGCCCACAGCCAGCACATCGCGATCGAGCAGCCGGTGTTGCAGGATTTTCTGGAAGCGATCGCGCCTCGGTTCGCCGAGACCGGCGATTGGCGGCAGGAGATCAGCTGGTTCAGTGGCTCTGGCCGGCGCATTCTGATGTGTCGCGGCAGTTCGCTGCCGAACACGGTCGGTTTGCGCGGCGGGCACGTCGTGGTTTTCGACGACATCACCCATCTGATGCAGGCCGAACGCGACGCCGCTTGGGCCGAGGTGGCGCGCCGGCTGGCGCACGAAATCAAGAATCCGCTGACGCCAATCCAGTTGGCCACCGAGCGCATCCGTCACAAGTACCTCAAGCAGTTCGATGCGGAGCAAGGCCGGGTGCTGGATCGCGGTACCCACACCATCATCCAACAGGTGCAGGCGATGAAGGAGATGGTGGACGCTTTCAACGAATACGCCCGCCCGCCGCGCCTGCGACTGGAGCCGGTGGAACTGAACGAATTCATTGCCGAGGTGCTCTATCTGTACCGCGATTATCCGGCCGGCGTGGAGATCAAGCTGGATCTGGCCCACGAGCCGCTGCCGATCAACGCCGACAAGGGGCGGCTGCGCCAGTTGCTGCACAACCTGGTCAAGAATTCGATCGAAGCCATCGGCGACGGCCACGGTTCGACCTTGTGGATCGGCGCCGCCCGCGAGCATGTGACCGGCGCCGATTGCGCCCAACTGAGTCTGCGCGACGACGGCCCCGGTTTTCCCGACAACATCCTGAATAGCGCCTTCGAGCCCTATGTGACTACCAAACCCAAGGGAACCGGACTAGGATTGGCCATCGTCAAGAAAATCGTCGAAGAACACGGGGGATGGATCCAGTTGGAATCGCCGGCGGATGGCGGCGCCCGGGTCGTGGTCCGGCTGCCGCTGCGCGGCGGCGCCGGGTCCCCGGTCCCGTCCACCGGTCCCGCCGTGCCGTTAAATGCCGATAAGGAGGCCGGATGAGCGCATCTTATATTCTGGTGGTCGATGATGAGCCGGACATTCGCGATCTGGTGAAGGAAATCCTGGAAGACGAGGGCTATGGCGTCGCCATCGCGGAGAATGCCGCCGCGGCCCGCGAAGCCCGCCGCGCCCAGCGGCCCGATCTGATCCTGCTCGATATCTGGATGCCGGACACCGATGGCATCACCCTGCTGAAGGAATGGAGCGAGGGCGACCATCTGCCTTGTCCGGTGATCATGATGTCCGG
>JAGRHI010000147.1:155-4776 GCA_020445045.1 Candidatus Competibacteraceae bacterium | reverse complement strand
AGTTGCCGATCTCATGCACCCGCGCGTCGCCCAATTGCGAATCGCGCAACCGGGAGACGGCATCGTACTCGTACAACCCCTGCTGGGCCTTGATGGTGGACTTGATGTGCCATTGGATAAACGGCCGGTTCAGGGCGTTGGCGACTTCCTCGGCCAGTTGGGTCTTGCCGGTGCCGGGCTCGCCCTTGACCAGTAATGGCCGACCCAATGTCACGGCGGCATTGACCGCCATCATCAAGTCGTCGGTGGCGACATAGCGGTCGGTACCGCGAAAACGAGCTTCGGACATGCACGATCTCCTTTACAGACGAGCGACGACCCAGGCAACTTCACTCAAGGTTATAAAAAAATGCTTTGTTATTCTTTATGCTTGGCTGGTCGCTCCTGCTATTTTTAAATAGCCAGTAGCAGTTAATGGCCGATTAGTTTACAGGACTCCGTTCCGGCACCGCACCCAAACCCTTCGAACCCGAGGCGATCCGGCGCGACCACCCTCATCACGGATACTGACCGCCGCCTCCGGCAAGAGTGCGGCAACCGATGCAACCCCGCCCGATAGAGAGCAACCATGAAAGCGCATACCATTCTGGAAACGATTGGCAATACCCCGCATGTCCGTATCAACCGGCTGTTCGCCGATCGCGACGTCGAAATCTGGATGAAGCTGGAACGGGCCAATCCCGGTGGCAGTATCAAGGACCGCATCGGCCTGGCGATGATCGAGGACGCCGAACAACGCGGCCTGATCGCAGCCAATACCGTAATCGTCGAACCCACCTCCGGCAACACCGGCATCGCCCTGGCGCTGGTGGCCGCGACCAAGGGTTACCGCCTGATCCTGACCATGCCGGAATCCATGTCGCTGGAGCGGCGGCGCTATCTGGCGGCGTTGGGGGCGGAACTGGTCCTCACGCCCAAGGAAAAGGGGATGCCGGGCGCCATCGAGAAAGCCCAGGAAATCGTGGACAGCACGCCGGGCGCCTGGATGCCGCAGCAATTCGAGAATCCGGCCAACGTCGAAATTCACCGCCGCACCACCGCCCAGGAAATCCTCGCCGATTTTCCAGACGGGCTGGATTACCTGATCAGCGGGGTCGGCACCGGCGGCCACATCACCGGTTGCGCCGAAGTGCTCAAGGAGCGCTTCCCGGATCTGAAAGCCTTCGCGGTCGAACCCAGCGCCTCGCCGGTACTGAGCGGCGGCCAGCGCGGCCCCCACCCGATTCAGGGCATCGGCGCCGGCTTCGTGCCGGCGGTGCTGAACACGCGCATTCTGGATGGCGTCATTCAGGTGGCCCACGACGACGCTTTCAAGTTCGCCGTGCGCTGCGCCAAGGAGGAAGGTATCTTCATCGGCATTT
This sequence comes from Candidatus Competibacteraceae bacterium, assembly GCA_020445045.1. Lineage (GTDB taxonomy): Bacteria > Pseudomonadota > Gammaproteobacteria > Competibacterales > Competibacteraceae > Competibacter. The sequence continues at coordinate 3,415 of JAGRHI010000147.1, read as the reverse complement.
CCTCCGGCGCGTCGCTGGCGGCGGTATCCCAGAAATTGCCGGAAATCCCCGACGGCAGCCGCGTGCTGACTTTCTGCTACGATACCGGCGAGCGCTACTTGTCGGTGGCTGGGCTGTTCGACTGAACGGCGGGAGCGGGCTTGCCGAGCCGTGACCGCGCGATCAAGTCCGCTCCACCCGCTCCGAGCGTTCGTCGGCCAGCCGGCCAGCGCCACCGGTACGTCCGTGCTCTCGACGAGCAAATGACCACCCGGCCGCGCGAACCGGGGGCATTCGGCGCCACCCCGCGCACACCGATTGCCCTGATCCTGGAAGATGACGACCCACATTGCGCGACCATGCGGCGTTTTATCGCTCGTCAGACGAAAAAGGCACGTAGTGAACAACGGCGGCTCTTGCGCGAGGTCTATAACCTTGAGCCGGACCTGAAGCGGGTCGTAAGGCGCGACCAAGTACCACGACGTGACGGATTGACCGAAAGGAACACAACCATGAACGCGATCAAACACTGGATGCTCGCCGGCGCGGTCGCCGGTGGGATGCTGCTGGTTCCACTGCACAACGCGCATGCGGATGGGCCGTATGGCGGCGGTTATCACGGTGGATACCGGGGAGGATACCCGGCGGGACGCCACGGCGACCACTACGGCTACCATGGCTACCATGGCTACCGGGGAGGTTACCGGGGAGGCTATCGGGGAGACTGTTGGAACTGCGGAGCGGCGGGCGCGGCCGTGATCGGCTTGGCCATCGGCGCGCTGGTCGGTTCCGCCATCGCCGATGCCACGGCTCCGCCGGTGGTGGTCGGTCCCCCAGGACCTCCGCCGACCGGTGGTTGCGCCGCGGTGGTCGTGGGTGGCGTCTCGTACTACAACTGCGATAACTACGGTGATGACTACGGCTACGGCTACGGCTATAACCCCCGGCCCAATTACTATTGGAACGGTTACGGGGCGCGCGACGACGGCTGGCAGGCAAAGTAACCGATTCCGGGTCGAACCCAGCATGGCGGCTCGACCTTCGCTTCCCCGGCATGCTGGCCGAACGCGGTCACGATAAAAGGCTTACCTGCTTTCGGAGGCAAGCCTTTTTGCTTTGGACCGAACCACTGAATTCGGAAACGAAACCGCTACAAGGAGAAGCGCGGGCGCGACGAGGATGGCAATAAAGACAAATCAGGCCGACGGCATGTCGCGGATGTGTTGATTCAAGCGGCTCTTGTGACGGGCGGCCTTGTTGGCGTGAATCAAGCCCTTGCGCGCCATGCGGTCGAGCACCGGCACGGCCGTCCGATATTCCGATTCGGCTTTTGCCTTGTCGCCAATCTGAATGGCCTTGATAACGCGCTTGACATAGGTGCGCAGCATGGAACGCATGCTGGCGTTATGCTGGCGGCGATTTTCCGCCTGACGGACACGCTTCTTCGCTTGAGCGGTATTAGCCAACTTAAATACTCCTTAAAACTCAAAAAGATAATTTTAGCCATGGATGCGGCGCTAAAAAGGATTGAGAATATTGACAGTTTTCGCCGTACTGTCAATCCCCAAGCGCGGCATGGCGCTGACAGGTCGGAGCAATCCCGCTATCATCCGCGCCTTCCGAACCGTCCAGCGCAGGCCCTCACCTTCCATGAGCAAGGCTCTTCTCAAATCGACCGGCGTGGTCAGCGCCATGACCTCGCTGTCCCGCGTCACCGGCTTCATCCGCGACATGGTCTACGCTCAAGCCTTCGGCGCCGGCGCTGGTACCGACGCTTTCTTCGTGGCGTTTCGCATTCCCAATTTCCTGCGCCGGCTGTTCGCCGAAGGCGCGTTCTCGCAAGCCTTCGTGCCAGTGTTCTCGGAATACCAGACCCAGCGTTCCCCAGCGGAAATGAAGGATCTGGTGGATCAGGTGGCCGGTACCCTGGGCGCGATCCTGTTCGCCATCACCGCCGTCGGCGTACTGGCCGCGCCGGTGTTGATCCTGCTGTTCGCGCCGGGTTTCACCGTCGATGCCAACAAATACCAACTGACGGTGGAGATGTTGCGCATCACCTTTCCCTACCTGCTGTTCATCTCGCTGACCGCTCTGGCCGGCGGCGTGCTGAACAGTTGCGGCAAGTTCGCCATTCCGGCGATCACGCCGGTGCTGCTCAACCTGACCATGATCGCCGCCGCGCTGGGGCTAGCTCCCCGCATGACGCAACCGGTGATGGGGTTGGCCTGGGGCGTATTCATCGCCGGCATCGTGCAATTGGGATTTCAAGTACCTTTCCTGCTGCGGCTGAAACTGCTGCCGCGACCGCGCTGGGGCTGGGCCTCCCAAGGCGTGCGGCAGATACTGAAACTGATGCTGCCGGCCTTGTTCGGCTCCTCGGTGGCGCAGGTCAATCTGCTGATCGATACCCTGATCGCCTCGTTCCTGGTCTCCGGCAGCGTCAGTTGGTTGTACTACTCCGACCGGCTGGTCGAGTTTCCACTCGGCATTTTCGGCGTGGCGCTGGGCACGGTGATTCTGCCCAAGCTGTCCCGCCAGCACGCCGGCGCCGAAACCGACGGCTTTTCCCAAACGCTGGACTGGGCGTTGCGCTGGGCCTTGCTGATCGGCGTTCCAGCCACGGTGGCGCTGACGATCCTGGCGGCTCCCATCCTGTCGACACTGTTTCAGTACGGCGAATTCGATGCCCGCGACGTGATCATGTCGGCCCGCAGCCTGATGGCGTTCGCGCTGGGTTTGGTGGCGTTCATGCTGATCAAGGTGCTGGCGCCCGGTTTCTATGCCCGCCAGGATACCCGCAGTCCGGTCAAGTACGGCGTCATCGCCATGGTCGCCAACACCACGATGGTGCTGATTCTGGTCTGGCCGCTGGCCCATGCCGGGTTGGCGCTGGCCACCTCGCTGGCCGCTTTTCTTAACGCCGGTCTGCTGTTCGTCAACCTACGGCGGCGCGACATCTACCAACCACGCGCCGGATGGGCGACGTTCCTGATACAACTGGGCGCGGCCAACCTGGCCATGGGGTTGGTGCTGGTGTTCGGGGCGGGACATCTGGAGCAATGGTTGCACGCCAGCGCCGGAGCTCGGTTGTGGCATCTGACCTGGCTGGTCACGGCCGGCGCCGGCACTTATCTGCTGGCGGTGCTGGCGGTGGGCATCAAGCCACGACATCTATTGACGGGACACGGGTAAGCGCGCGCCAGTCGGATGCCTATCCCGACAAAACCGCTCGGGATTCGGTTATATTCTGGTCATGCTCCCGCACTTCGAGGACGACCGAT
>JAGRHI010000147.1:0-143 GCA_020445045.1 Candidatus Competibacteraceae bacterium | reverse complement strand
CCCAGGCTCACCTGAGAACCGTGCTTGGCCTCCAGCGCTTTCAGTGCCTGGAACCCCTGGAGTTCGGCTATCTGGCCGCCGCGATTCCCGAGCAACACGAAGTGCGGGTGCTCGACCTGCGCTTGTACCGCTTCGCCGACGCC
>JAGRHI010000146.1:7500-7677 GCA_020445045.1 Candidatus Competibacteraceae bacterium | reverse complement strand
CGAACGCGGCCACCGGCGCCAGCAGAAACAGGAATCGATCAGCGCGGGTGGGGATGATGATCTCCTTGAACATCAGCTTCATGGCATCGGCGATGGGCTGCAACCATCCCTTGGGACCAACTCGGTTCGGGCCGATCCGAACTTGCATGTAACCAATGACCTTGCGCTCGGCGAAAG
>JAGRHI010000146.1:0-7386 GCA_020445045.1 Candidatus Competibacteraceae bacterium | reverse complement strand
TAGCCACCGGGCCAACCGCCGGACCCAGTGCCACGCTGGCATGCAATCCCGCCGGAATCCAGGCACAACCCTTGGGCACACTTTCATCCAGCACCAGCGGCAGGTCGACCGCCGCGCCGTTCTGGCGGACCTGGACCTGTTCGCGCTCGGCCACACCTAGATCCCGTGCCACATCCGGATGCAGCCGCACCTCGACCGGCCGCGCCAGTGGGCTTAATTGCAAGGATCGTGCGCGCCGGACCAGCGAATCGGCGGCATAAATCGGCACTTCCGCCACCCGATGTAACCCTTCGGACTTGAAGGGGACCAAGGGCTTAGCGGAATCCAGTGTATTATCAGGCCGGACTTGGGCGCAGGTGTTCTCGGCTTCGGCGCGTATTTCCTCGGAACTAACGTAATCGAAACCGGCCACACCAGACAGGTTGCCCAAAACCCGCAGCACCTTCCAAGCGGGTCGCGCCTCGCCAAACGGTTTGCTGGCCCCCGAAAAACTCTGCCAGAGACCTTCGGCATTGACATAACTACCAGAAGTTTCAGCGAAAGTAGCTATCGGCAAGACCACATGCGCATAGGCCTTGCTGGCGGCACTGGCGAACGGATTGAGCGACACCACCCATTCAGCCGCTTGCAGGGCCTTCAGCGCCGCAGCGCCATCCCAACAATCCAATTCCGGTTCCACGCCCAGCAGTACATAAGCCTTGCGGGGCGTCCCCAGCATCGACCGCGTATCCAGGCCCACCGTCGGCGCCGGCACCCCTCCCGGCAAGCGATGCGGCAGCGCGCCGGCCAGCCACCCACCCGCCGAGTTGGCGGCTTCGGGCAGATACCCCAGGCGCGCGCCACTGCAAGAAGCCACGAAGCTGGCTAGCGCCCGCAGCTGCGCGAAGGCCGGATGGGCAACGGCAAGATTGCCCAGTAGCACGGTGGCGGGCGCCCGATTGACCAGATGATCGGCAATGGCGCGTTCGGTTTCCCCAGCAGACACCTCGCCGGCCAAGGCGGCGAGTTCCGCCGGCAGCGCCTGGCCTTGCAATTCCGCGACCGCCAGCGCCACGCCAGCCAACGCCGCCACCATGCCGGCGGGATCGGCGATCACCTTGGCGGCGACCGGGAAGAGAAACTCGAAGTCACGGGGATTGATCAATAGGATTCGACCACCCGCCAGCGCCGCCTTACGCAAGCGATGACCAGCCAGCGGTTGCTCCATCCGCACGTTGGAACCGATCAGCAGCGCCGCGCCGACTTTCTCCAAATCCGCCAGTTCCTGTCCCAACCAAGGGAACACCGGTGCCGTATCCTGATCGCTGAAATCGGCCTGCCGCAACCGGTGGTCGACATTCGCCACACCCAAGCCGCGCGCTAGCTTCTGCGCCAGATACAACTCCTCCACGGTGGCGGTCGGCGACAACAGGAACCCAACCGCTTCGGCGCCATGCTGGGCGATCACCTCCCGCAAACCCTTGCTCGCCGTTTCCAAGGCCACTTCCCAATCGGCTTCCTCGCCCTTGACCCAAGGACGGCCCAAGCGATCATCGCTGTATATGCCTTCATAGCTGAATCGGTCGCGATCGGAAATCCAGGTTTCGTTGATTGCCTCGTTTTCGCGCGGCACCACTCGCATGACCTGGCCACGCAAAGTGTGAATAAAAATATTGGACCCGACGGAGTCGTGCGGCGCGATGGCGGGATGCTGCACGTATTCCCAGGAACGACCCCGGTAGCGGGACGGCTTGGCGGTCAGCGCGCCCACCGGGCACAGGTCGATGACATTACCGGACAGTTCCGAACCGACGCTGTGCGCCACGTAGGTACCGATTTCCACGGACTCGCCACGCCCGGTGGCGCCTAATTCGCGCAAGCCGGCGATTTCCTCGCCAAAGCGCACGCAGCGAGTGCAGTGAATGCAGCGCGTCATGTCGGTGGCGATCAACGGCCCGATATTCTTGTCCCTGACCACCCGTTTGCGTTCGGCGAACCGCGACACATCGGCGCCGTAACCCAGGGCCATGTCCTGCAATTCGCATTCGCCACCCTGGTCGCAAATCGGGCAATCCAGTGGATGGTTGATCAGCAAAAACTCCATGGTGCCCTTTTGCGCGGCAAGCGCCTTGGGCGACTCGGTGTAGACTTTCATGCCTTCCATCACCGGCGTGGCGCATGCGGGCAAGGGCTTGGGCGCCTTTTCCACCTCGACCAGGCACATCCGGCAATTCGCGGCAACGGACAGTTTCTTGTGATAACAAAAACGGGGGATGGCGATACCCGCCGCATCGGTGACCTCGATAAGCATCGCGCCCTTACGAGCCTTCAGCGGGATGCCGTTGACTTCGATGTTGACCTGTTCCTCACTCATCTCTTATCCACTGCAACCGTGTTATGGATTTTGTGGCTCAGGCGGCCAACGCCGTCGCGCCGGCGATCATGCTGCGCTTGTGCTCGATGTAATAGGCAAACTCATGGCGATAGTGTTTGACGAAGCTGCGAACCGGCATGGCCGCAGCGTCACCCAACGCGCAGATGGTGCGCCCTTCGATTCGGCTTGCCACGCTGTCCAGTAAGTCCAGATCTTCGGGCCGACCCTTGCCTTCGACGATGCGGGTCACCATCCGGTACAGCCAGCCAGTACCCTCGCGACATGGCGTACATTGGCCACAGGATTCGGAGTAGTAGAATCGAGAAACACGCTGCAGCACGCGCACCATATCGGTGGCCTCATCCATCACGATCACCGCGCCCGAACCCAGCATCGAGCCACCGACCTTGACCACGGAATCGTAATCCATGTTGACCTTCAGCATGATCTCGCCCGGCACCACCGGCACCGAGGATCCACCGGGAATCACCGCCTTGAGCTTGCGTCCCTTCCAGACCCCACCGGCCATGGCCAGCAGTTCGACGAATGGCGTTCCCAACGCAATCTCGAAATTGCCCGGTTTGTCGACATGGCCGGAGACCGAAAAGATCTTGGTGCCCCCCGCATTGGTGGTTCCCAAGTCGGCGAACCACTCACCGCCACTACGGAGGATCGACGGTACCGAGGAGAACGATTCGGTATTGTTGATGGTGGTCGGTCGGCCATAGAGGCCGTAGTTAGCCGGAAACGGCGGCTTGAAGCGCGGCTGGCCCTTTTTGCCCTCCAGCGATTCCAGCAGAGCGGTTTCCTCGCCACAGATATACGCACCGGCGCCCAGGGTTGGGTACAGATCGAAATCAATGCCACTTCCCTGGATGTTCTTGCCCAGCAATCCGGCGGCGTAGGCTTCCTTCACCGCGCCTTCGAACCGCTGGTAGGGTTCGTCCAGAAACTCACCGCGCATGTAGTTGTAACCGACCGTGGAGCCTGTGGCGAAACCCGCGATCGCCATGCCCTCGACCAAGGCATGCGGATTGAACCGCAGGATATCGCGGTCCTTGCAGGTACCTGGCTCGGATTCATCGGAATTGCAAACCACATACTTTTGGCCAGGCGCATTGCGCGGCATGAAGGTCCACTTCAATCCAGTCGGAAAGCCAGCGCCACCACGACCGCGCAACCCAGACTTCTTGACCTCGTCAATCACCTGGTCGGAGGTCAATTGCCCAGCGAGAATCTTCTTCCAGGCATCGTAACCCCCCAAGCCGATGTAGGTCTCAAGCGACCACGGCTGGTCCAAGCCGAGCGTTCGATAACAAACCTCATTGGCCATCGCGGTTCACTCCAGGCTATCCAGCACCTGATCCACCTTCTCGGGGGTCAGGTGCTCGTAATAAACATGATCGACCTGCATCATCGGCGCCCCGCAGCATGCCGCCAGACATTCTTCTTCCCGCTTCAGAAAAAACTTGCCATCCATCGTGCTTTCGCCCAGCCGAATACCCAGTTTCTTCTCGATATGCGCCAGGATGGCGTCGCCCCCACGCAACATACAGGAAATATTGGTGCAAACCGAAATGCTGTGTCGGCCCACGGGTTTCAATTCGAACATCGAGTAAAAGGTCGCCACCTCGTAGACGGCGATCGGCGGCATCTCCAGATATTCGGCCACCGCATCCATCAATTCAGTGGTGAGATAGCCGCCGTTCTCGTGCTGGACTTCGCGCAGGGCGGCCAACACGGCGGACTGTTTCCGCTCCACGGGATAGCGGGCAATCCAATGATCGATTTCCGCGCGGGCGTGAGCGGACAACAAATCACTTTTACGTGCGCTCATCAGCGGTCGACCTCCCCGAACACGATATCCTGGGTTCCGATGACGGCGACGACATCGGCCAGCATGTGGCCGCGAGTCATCTCATTCATGGAGGATAGATGGGCGAAACCCGCCGCCCGCACCTTGAGCCGATAAGGCTTGTTGGCGCCGTCGGAAATCAGGTAAATCCCATACTCGCCCTTGGGATGCTCGGTAGCCACGTAAACCTCGCCCTCGGGCACACAGTAGCCTTCGGTGAAGAGTTTGAAATGATGAATCAGCGCCTCCATGTCTTCTTTCATCTTTTCCCGCGGCGGTGGCGCGACCTTGTGGTCGTCCAGGATCACCGGACCGGGGTTTTCCTTCAGCCATTGCACACACTGCTTGATGATGCGATTGGATTGGCGCATCTCCTCGACCCGCACCAGATAGCGATCATAGCAGTCGCCATTGACGCCAACCGGGATATCGAAATCCATCTGATCGTAAACGTCGTAAGGCTGTTTCTTGCGCAGATCCCAAGCGATGCCGGATCCCCGGAGCATGGGACCGGAAAAACCCAGTTGCAAGGCACGTTCGGGAGTCACCACGCCGATGCCAACCGTCCGTTGCTTCCAGATGCGGTTGTCGGTCAGCAGGGTTTCATACTCGTCCACGCGACCGGGAAAACGCTCGGTAAAGGCTTCGATGAAATCCAACAATGAACCTTGGCGGGTGGCGTTCCGCGCATCCACGTCTTTCTTGCTGTGACACTTGGAAAGCTCGTACTCGTACTTGGGTATCGCATTCGGCAAATCGCGATAAACGCCACCGGGCCGGAAATAGGTTGCGTGAAACCGTGCCCCGGACACCGCTTCGTAGCAATCCAGCAAATCTTCCCGCTCGCGGAAGGCGTAAATGAACATGGTCATGGCACCAATGTCCAGACCGTGCGCGCCGATCCACAACAGGTGATTGAGGATTCGTGTTATTTCCGCGTACATGACCCGGATGTACTGGGCTCGTGGCGGTGGCTGGATACCCAACAGCTTTTCGACAGCCAGCACGTAACCATGCTCATTACTCATCGCCGACATATAGTCGAGCCGATCCATGTAGCCGATGCTTTGGTTGAACGGCTTGCTTTCCGCCAACTTTTCGGTTCCGCGATGCAGCAGGCCGATATGCGGATCGGCGCGCTGCACCACTTCGCCATCCATCTCCAGCACAAGGCGCAACACGCCGTGGGCGGCCGGATGCTGCGGCCCAAAGTTCAGAGTGTAATTGCGAATCTCAGGCATCAGCGGTTTTCCTTCAGTGAGACTCGGACAGATAACGGCTGTCATTGCGAATGACGCGGGGCACCAACACGCGCGGTTCGATACTGACCGGTTCGTACACCACGCGACCACGTTCGGGGTCGTAGCGCATTTCAACTTGACCGATCAATGGGAAATCCTTGCGGAACGGATGACCGATAAACCCGTAATCGGTAAGAATACGCCGCAGGTCCGGGTGACCTTCGAATACGATGCCGTACAGATCGAACGCCTCGCGCTCGTACCAGTTGGCCGACGCCCACAACGCCACCACCGAGGGCACCACCGGCAGTTCGTCATCCGGCGCGAATGCGCGTGCGCGCAGCCGCTGGTTGCGCGACACCGACAGCAGTTGGTAGACGGCGGCAAAACGCCCCTTGCCGGCGAACCGGCGATCGGCAACGACGTGCTGAATGGCCGCGGCGGCGCGCCCGGTCGCCCGTTCGACCACCCCACGGCTAAAACCTTTGTTGGAGGATTCGCCGGTCGCCCATTCCACGGCACCGTAAGCCTGATAGTCGACACCGCAAATATCCATGACCTGCTCGAACGCAAAATCCGGTTCGTCGCGTAGCGCGGTAAACACTTCAATGAGTCTTTCCGGTGGAACCTCGATGGTCACTTCCCCACGGTCCAGTTTACATTCCAACAGAATGTCGCCAAACCGGGCTTGGAGTTTTTCCACGAGATTTTGGAGAGTGTCGGCCATGGGGCATTATCTCAACGGGCTATGGTGTTGGTGCGTCGTATTTTATCGTGCAATTGAATGATTCCGTACAGCAACGCTTCCGCCGTCGGCGGACAGCCAGGCACGTAAACATCCACTGGAACGATACGATCACAACCGCGCACCACGGCATAGGAATAGTGGTAATAACCACCACCATTGGCACAAGATCCCATGGAGATCACCCAGCGCGGCTCGGCCATCTGATCGTAAACCTTGCGCAAGGCTGGCCCCATTTTGTTGCACAGGGTACCGGCGACGATCATCACATCGGATTGGCGAGGACTGGGCCGGAACACAATGCCAAATCGATCCAGATCGTAGCGAGACGCGCCAGCGTGCATCATCTCCACCGCGCAGCAAGCCAAGCCGAAGGTCATTGGCCACATCGAACCCGTGCGTGCCCAGTTGATCAGTTTGTCGGCCGTGGTGGTCACCACGCCTTTTTCAAGAATGCCTTCTATTCCCATTCCAAGGCTCCTTTTTTCCACTCATAAATAAAACCGATCACCAGGATGCCGAGAAAAACCGCCATCGCCGCAAAACCGAACAAGCCAATTTTGTCGAGCACGACCGCCCAAGGAAACAGAAACGCGATTTCCAGATCGAAAATAATGAAAAGAATCGCCACCAGATAATAGCGGACATCGAATTTCATCCGGCTATCCTCGAACGATTCAAAACCGCACTCGTAAGCCGACGATTTTTCGCTGTCGGGGTGGCGTGGCCCGAGGAAAAAACCGAAGCTGATGGCAATCGTGGCGATTGCAATGGCGATGACGACGAAAATCAGGACTGGGAGATAATTGGACAACATCAGGATCGCACCTTCGACATGGCGGGCCGGAAGAAAGCGCTGCGGTGGCTTTAGTTAGAGGTCTTGAATCGGCGATGAGGGTTTCCGACAAGCTTTGGTGGCACGATCCTGGAATACTCCACGGACGCTATACGAAAGGCAGTCGAGGCGTGTTGCTTATTGTAGTTAAAACGCCGCATGAATCATAAACCTCATGGTGATGGCCGCACTGCATTCCCTAGCGTGAGCCTGTAAACAACATCAAGGTGCCCGGCAAATATCGAAAGCATCTGGTTGCGATCCCGCGATACTTTCGGCCCTGTAATTTTGGTACCGATGGCCGGACTCGAACCGGCACGGCTTGCGCCACTACCCCCTCAAGATAGCGTGTCTACC
>JAGRHI010000145.1:4904-9056 GCA_020445045.1 Candidatus Competibacteraceae bacterium | reverse complement strand
GCCGTGCGCCAGTTTCAGGCCGACGATGCCGGCGATGATCAAGCCCACGGAGACCAGCCGCCCAGCGCTGGCGGAATCCCCATAAAACAGGATGCCGACCGCGAAGGTTCCCGCCGCGCCGATGCCGGTCCAGATCGCATAGGCGGTCCCGATGGGAATGTCGCGCGGGGTCGCCGGAAGCCCGCCTGCTTCAGACTTGAACCTCGACCGCCAACCGCCGCCGCGAACCGGCCAGCCACAGGGCCAGTCCGATGACCGCGATGGGATAAGCGGCCGAAAACTGGTAGATCTGTTCCAGAGACAGCCATTCTCGCAGCGGACCGATCACGAACGAACCCAGCCCCACCCCCACCATCAGCGCGGCGATAAGCATGGACGAGACCCAGGCCACATGCTCGGGAAACCGCTCCGACGCCAGCGTAATGGTCAGCGGAAAGAAAGCCGAACAGGCCAATCCCGCCAGCGCGAACAATCCCAGACCCAGCGCTGGCGTGGAGGCGCCCGGTAGCAGCAGAAACGCCGCGATCATCAACACCGGCAACGCCAACCAGATCGTCAGCGGCGCGATGCGGACCACCAGCACCGCGACCAGCAGGCGACCGATCACCATCGCGCCCCAGAACACCGATAGAGCCAGCGCCGCCACGACCGCCGACAGATCCTTGGCCTCGCGCAGATAAATCACCGCCCAATTGCTGAAAGTGCCCTCGGCAAAGGCGTACAGCACCGCGATGGCGGCGAACGTCCAGAACGCCCCGGAAATCAGCGGCGGATTCGTCTCGACGCGACGCTCCTCCATCTCGCCGCCGGCCTCCGACGGCAACCGCACGGTCGCGGCGGCCAGCGCCAGCGCCGCGCTTAGCCCCAACAGCGACAACGGAAACCCGACCCACCAGCCGGCCCGACCGAAACCGTCGGCCAGCAATGGACCCACCATCAAGCCGAGCCCCAACAGGGTATGCAAAGCGACGACAGCAGCCGGCGTGCGTCGGGGAAAGAATCGGGGCGGATAGCTGTTCAGCGGCGCGCCGCCCAAACCGAAACTCCATCCCAGCAGCGCCGTTCCCGCCAAAATGACCGGAAACGCCAGCGCCGGCATGACCCAGAAGCTTGCCGCCAGCGCCAGTTGCGACAAGCCATTGCCCGCCGCCGTCAGCCAAAGCAACGGTTGCAGACCCAGACGGCGCGCCAGCGTCCCGCCAGCCACCGCGCCCAGCACCGCCAGCGTGACTTGCGGTAGAAAGATCGCGCCGTACTGGGCGTCGGTGAAACCGTGCATTTGCCTCAGCACAGCGCTGCTGGCCGGAAAGCTGACCAACGTCAGACCTTGCAGGAAAGCGATGAGATACACCGTGAGCACCGCCGGCACGCTCGGCGACGTTTGCTTGATCATGTCGATGCTCCTTACTCTTTGCCGCCGGTGATGAGCCGGGTGCCGCGTTTGTAGGTGAGATAGGCCCAGAACCACTCGATGGCGACCGACAGGCGCTTGCGCGGGTCCACCAGGAAGAAGACGTGCGCGACGCCCCACAACCACCATGCCAGCGCCCCACTCAATTTGAACCCGCCGAAATCGACGACCGCCGCTTGCCGGCCGATGGTGGCCAGATTGCCCAGATGACGGTAGCGAAACGGCGGCAGGCCGGTATGTCCTTCCAGGCGGGCCTTGATGATGCGGGCGACGTAAACGCCCTGCTGCTTAGCCGCCGGCGCCAGTCCCGGCACCGGTTTGCCGTCCCAAGCTTCGCTCAGGGCGGTGTCGCCGACGGCGAACACGTTAGGCAAACCCGGCACGCTCAGATCCGGCCCCACCTTGAGGCGACCGGCCGCATCGGCGTCGGTCTTGAGCCATTGCGCGGCGGGCGAGGCCATCACTCCCGCCGCCCAGAACACGGTGCGGGAACCGATCCGCTGGCCGGACACTAGCGCGCCGTCGGCGTCCACTTTCTCCACCCGGCTCTTGGTCAGCACTTCCACGCCGAGCGCCCGTAGCGATTGCGCCGACACCTCCGAGAGTTGCTCGGGGAATGCCGGTAGCAAACGCGGCGCCGATTGCACCAACAACACCCGCGCTTGGGCCGGGTCGATGTTGCGGAATTCCCCGGTCAACCCATGCTGAGCCAGTTCGGCGATGGCACCGGCCAGTTCCACGCCGGTGGGACCGCCGCCGACGATGATGAAGGTCAGCAACCGCTGCCGTTCCTCGGGATCGGCGCAGTTCTCCGCCTGTTCGAAGGCCAGCAGCAGGCGGCGGCGGATGGCGGTCGCATCGTCGATGCGCTTCAGCCCCGGCGCATAGGGCTCCCAGTCGTCGCGTCCGAAGTAACTGTGACGCGCGCCGGTGGCCAGCACCAGATAGTCGTAACCGATAGGCGTACCGTCGCCCAGGACTACTTGGCGTGCAGTGGCGTCCACGTCCGTCACCTCGCCCAGCAACACCCGCACGTTGTGCTGGTCGCGGAACAGCGCCCGGATCGGGGTGGCGACGTCGGCCGGCGACAAACTGGCGGTCGCCACCTGATACAGCAGCGGTTGGAACAGATGGTAGTTGCGCTTGTCGATGACCGTGACTCGACAGGCCGCCAACCGCAGGCCGTGCGCTACTTTGATTCCACCGAAACCGGCACCGACCACCACCACATGGGGCACGTCGGTCAGCGCCTCGTCAGACCAGCTTTCCAGCGGCGGGAACCAGCGGGCCAATTGCCGTTGCAGAACGGTGTCAGCGGCAATCGGTCCCGGTCCGCGCAGCGCGATCAGCCCGAGCAGGAAAAGCGGATAGAGCCGGTTGATCGTCTGGATTTCGTCCGTGCCCATGACGCCGGAGCCGAGCAGCGCCAGCATCGCGCCGATCGCAGCCAAGCGGGTCGCCAGCCCCAGCGCCAGCAGTGGGCTGACGAACCCCAAAACAGCCTCCAGCAGCGAACGCCCCACCAAAACCGGCACGAACCACAAGCTCGCCAGCCAGAGACGCAGCCCAAGTTGATAGACTGGACCGAGATAGCGGGTGAAGATGGCGTACAGTCGGCCCAGCGGCTTGACCAACGGCAATGCCGAAGATGCCAAACCGGAAGTTAGCAGCCGATCCAAGGAAATCGGTCCCGCGCCCATGACGATGTACCAACCGAACAGCGCGGCCCAATAGAGGTGTTGATCCAGGGCGCGGTACTCGAACTGGATCACCAGCGTCAGGATCAGCAGCGGAATCGCGGCCAGCCGGGTGGCGAGCCCGAACGCCAGCAGCATCGAGCCGAGCACCTCGATGGTGACGCCCAACACAGCGGCGGTGAACGGGTCCAGCCAAGGCACCGGGTATTCGTAAGTGGCGAGCGTCAGCGCGGTGTCCCAGTTGGCCAGCTTGAGCACGCCGGACACCCAAAACGCCTGCGCCAACCACAGCCGGATCGCTAGATCGAGGAAGGGATAAAGCGTGACTTCGGCGACGCGCAGCGCTTCGTCCACACGCTTGAGGAAGGCCGCGATGACATTGGCCCGGCGGTACCGGACGGCGGCGACAGTTGCGGTCAACATGGCTCAGCCCTCCACCGCGCTCGTGGCCGGAGTCGAGATCGCTATCGGCTGTCGGGATGCCTGGACGGCTGTCCCCGCAGTCGCCATCTGTTGGCTCCAATAGACCGGGATGTCCCGCCGATAGCGTCGCATCACCAGATTCGCCAGCAGGCCGGTCCAGCCGGTCTGGTGGGCGGCGCCCAAACCCTGGCCGGTGTCGCCGTGGAAATATTCGTAGAATTGCAGCAAATCCCGCCAGTGTGGATCGTGCTGGAACGGACTGTCGGCAGGGAACGCGGGCGTCCGTCCGTTCGCGTCGCGGCGATAGATGTCCACCAGCCGCTCGGCGATCAGCGTGCCGATTTCCTTCAAATTCAGCTCGCGATTACCCAGGCTGGGCACGGCAATGGTGAAATTGTCGCCCAGGAAGCGGTGGAACTTCTCCAGCGCCTGCACCAGCGTGTAATTGGTCGGTAGCCAAATCGGGCCGCGCCAATTGGAATTACCGCCGAACAGACCAGAGTTGGATTCGCCGGGCACGTACTCGATGATGGCTTCGCCGACGCCGGGCAGCGTGCCCAGGTGCTTATGCGTGGCGTGAATGCGGCTGACGCTGCGGATGCCGTGCGGCGACAGGAATTC
>JAGRHI010000145.1:0-4794 GCA_020445045.1 Candidatus Competibacteraceae bacterium | reverse complement strand
TGATGCTGCCGTCGAACACGCCGTGACGGTGCTGACGCAGCAGTTCGCGGAACCGGGGGACCTTCGCCAGAATGCGCCGGTCCACCACCTCGCAAGCGAACAGCGGAATCAACCCGACCCAGGAATAGACATCGATCCGCTGCGTCTGCCCGTCTGGGCAAATCATCAAATCCTTGAAGAAACCCGCTTCCGGGTCCCACAGCGGCACTTCGTGGCCGGCGTGGCCGGCGATGGTGTTGGCGATGGCGAGAAACTGTTGATAAATCTGGATCGCGATGTCTTCGTATTCCCGATCCTCGGCCGCCAGTTCCAACGCGATGACGGTCATGTTCAGGGCGAACATCGCCATCCAGCCGGTGGCGTCGGCCTGCTTGAGAGTAAAGCCGGCCGGCAGCGGATGGGAGCGGTCGAACACCGAGATGTTATCCAGCCCCAGAAAGCCGCCTTCGAACACGTTGTTGCCGTCGCTGTCCTTGCGGTTGATCCACCAGGCGTAGTTCAGCAGCAGCTTGTGAAACACCCGCTCCAGGAAATGCAGATCGCCTTGGCCGCGCTGCACCCGTTCCGCGCGAAATACTTTCAGAGCACCCATCGCGTGCACCGGCGGATTCACGTCGCCGAACGCCCATTCGTAGGCGGGAATCTGGCCGTTGGGGTGGAGATAATTTTCCTTGAGTACCAACTCGATCTGGTCTTTGGCGAAATCGACGTCCACTAGCGACAGCGCGGCGCAGTGGTAGGCCAAATCCCAAGCGGCGAACCAAGGATATTCCCACTTGTCGGGCATGGAGATGATGTCGGATGCCTTGAGGTGCCGCCAAGTGCGGTTGCGGCCCCCTTTGCGGCCGTCGGGCGGCGGAAACTGGTCGCCGTCCAGCCAGCGGGCCACATCGTAATGGAAGAACTGTTTGCTCCAGATCATACCCGCCGAGGCTTGGCGCAGGATGCGCCAGTCTTCGTCGGAGGCTTCGGGCAGCAAATCGCGGTAGAACCCATCTGCTTCGGATTGACGGTCGGCGAAGACCGTTGCGGTGGCGGCGAAGGGTTGAGCGAGCGGCGCGGCGCTCAACACCAACTCAATCTCGGCCTGTTGGCCGCCGGCCACGGTCAGCGCGTGCCAAGCGGCGAACTTGGTGCCTTCCCGCGCGGGATTGACCGCACCATGCTCGCCGTTGACTACCCGGCGGTGGAAACTGTCCTTGACGTAGGGCGTGGCGTTGGTCAATCCCCACAACTGCTGGGCATTGTGTTCGTTCTCGGTGTACAGCGGCTCGGCGGATTGCCGGCCGTACAGGTGATAGGCGCCCAAGGTCGGATGCTCGGCGCGCACCGCCCAACTGGCACCAGCCGGCGCTGGAATCGCGTGCAAAGCCGGTTTGATTGCTTTCTGATCCGGCGAAACCGGATCGCCTCGCAATTCGGCCAGCGCCCGCTCCTTCTCCTCGTCGCCCCAAGCCCAAGTGTTGCGGAACCACAGTTGCGGCAACAGATGCAGGGTCGCTTCTTCGGTTCCCCGGTTGGCGACCGCGATGCGAATATGGATTTCTTTCGGACCGGCCTTGGCGTAATTCACATCCACGTCCCAATAGCGGTTATCGTTGAAAACCCCGGCATCCAGCAGGTTGAACGGTGGGTCCAGGCGACCCCGACGGCGGTTTTCTTCCACCAACCCGCCGTAGGGATATTCGGCCTGGGGATATTTGTACAGATAGCGCAGATAGCTGTGGCTAGGCGTCGCGTCCAGATAGAAGTAATACTCCTTCACGTCCTCGCCGTGGTTGCCCTGGTTGCCGGTCAGGCCGAACGCCCGTTCCTTGAGAATCGGATCGCGGCCATTCCACAGGGCGAGCGCGAAACACAGCCGCTGTTGCTCGTCGCAGATGCCGCCCAGACCGTCCTCGTTCCAGCGGTAGACGCGGGAACGGGATTGGTCGTGGTCGAGATGTTCCCAGGCTTCGCCATGAGCGCTGTAGTCCTCGCGGACCGTGCCCCAGGCCCGCTCCGCGAGATACGGCCCCCACAGCCGCCAGTTTTCCTGGCCTTCGTGCTGTCGCTCCAGGCGCAGGCGTTCGGGGTTGTCGATGGGAATCGTGGCCTTCATGGGGGTTTCTCCAGAATAAGGGTTGCGGGTGCTGGGAGATCGCTCGCGACCGATGAGCCATGACGCCATTTCTGGAGAAAATGCCTTTCCAGGGAATGAAATAGCTCCATCGATCAAGTGTTCGCCACCCGAATCAGCAACACTTATGCCACTGGAGAAATTTGAAATAACATATTGATAATTAAAAATATAAATTTGTAGTACTGAACGTTGGTCGAGAATGGAGGCTGCGAAATATCATGGAGCCGCTAAATGCAGTGGCTTTAGCTGCTATTCTCAAAAAGCGGCCAAATTCCACCCATCCGCTGGCGAAAGGCTATCCTTGTGACAAATGCCTAAGTAAAGGCGCGGCCACTGGTGAGAATGCAGGTGTTACCCGGTAGAATGTTTTGCTGCGCCAACTGCGCCATCGTGGCGACAGGCAAGTTTCTGGGAACGGCGAGCGGAGCAGGGTTTCCGGGACTGGATGGCTGGCGATGAATGTTATGCTGCTATTAAAGGCTAGAATAATCAAATAGTTCCTATCAATCATGGTAGATGGTGGTAGATAGGCGGAAACCACATAATCACTTGTTATGCAGGAAAATAGGAAATGAGCGAAGTCGCATTGCTGATCATAGGTGCTGTATTGGGGGCTATTTTCAGCAAAGGCACAGAGTGGTCGCTGGATTGGTTTCGGAAACAGAAAAATCCAGAATCTCCTCGTGTAATCACATCGGTCGATGTTTTGTCATGGGGCTGGAACGGCGAAAAGCTCCTTAAGAAACTGATCGCTTTGGACAGGAAAATTCTTGGCGACGAACTTACGTCGGATTCGCGTGAAGGAACAGTAGATCAATGGGCGCCTTTGTTTATGCGTGATGTTGACGGTTGGTCGGCAATAGCGATTGATAGACAAATTATCGGTTACTACAGTTTCTTCGCACTTATAGAGGATTCTTACGAAAGAGCAAAAAGGGGACACTTGCTAGATTCAGAGGTAACAATAGATAACACTGTTCCGTTTGATGTCCCTGGTATCTATAAGGGGTATTTTGTTCTCATTGGTGCTGATCCAAAATTTTCTGGGGCGGGTAGGAAATTACTGGACTCCTTTTTTGACAATCTACAAGCTCTTGCGGAAAGAGGTGTTCTATTTGAAGAAATGCTGGCTAATGCATTTACCGCAGATGGAAAGCGCACCTGCGAGGGATTCGGAATGGAGAAGTTATGTGACCATTCTGATTTCGGAGTTGTATATAGTCTTCGGTTGAAGCCTTGGCCAAGTCGGCTAGATTTCAAACGCTGGCAAGAGATTAAACAACTTTATGAAGAACGCCTTAAATAGGATGAGAGAAAATTGCATAACCTAGCGCTCAAGGCGACGCTCCGCTTCGCTGCGCGCCCCTTAGCTTGGCGTTATGGTCATTAATCGAAATATCGAGGTCAGCTAATGAGCAAAGAAAAGGAAAAGGAATGTTTTGTTATAGACTTCCTAATTCTGATCCGGACATGCCATATTAAGTAAGTCTTTGATTTTTCGGGTTATAAAAAATAGGTTTTTAAATAATTTAGGCAAAATCAATAAGATGCTTAATATCCTGAGTCCAGATTACTATTAGCAAGACTATATATCTCCAATTGGCGAGGCCGAATCAGACACCAGAAAACGCTCTAATCAGGTGTTAAAGCACATAATTAGGCCAGCCGTTGAAGAGTGTGGATATAAAGCTATTCGTGCTGACGAAATTGATAAGCCAGGCATTATTACAAGCCAAGTAATTCAGCATGTGATTAGCGACCCCTTGGTGATTGCTGATTTGAGTGAGACAAATCCAAATGTTTTCTATGAGTTGGCTATCAGGCACGCAATAAGAAAGCCTCTTGTACAAATCATCCAGAAAGGAGAAAGGATTCCTTTTGACGTTGCCGGTACTAGAACCGTTCAATTTGACCACAAGGATTTGGATAGTGTTGATGAAGCCAAAACTGCCATCGTGGATCAAATCAAAGCATTAGAGAAAGACCCAAACGATATTGAGACACCGATTTCATTGTCCCTAGATCTTCAAACTCTTCGCCAGAGCGACAACCCTGAAGAGAGGTCATTGGCAGATATTGTTTCGGCAATTACAGCGATGAAAAATGGGTTGTCAAAACTGGAAGAACGAATCGTGTTTACCAGTGGCCCTGATAGCAAATTATTTCATGAGCTTATGGAAAGAGTTGATATCTTGCCTCAAAGGATCGCAAAAGAATTTCTCAATAGCCCCAAGTCATTGAAGAGTAATCGTATTGTCGATCCTTTTGTCGTTCGGGAATTAACTAATATGCTTCCCAAAAGGTCATCCGGTCCGATTTCATTGTTGATTGTGTTGAGTGTTTATAGAGATACGTTCCCATGGTTATATGAAATAGGAATGGAGGCGTACCGACGCGCAACAGCCGGAGACTGGACTGGCGCTCGCGAGGTGATCAAGGATCTGCAAATGATGGCAGAAACATCACTAAGAGGCCCAATCATGGAGGAGTTATTTGGTAACAGAAAAGAAGCTTATATGCTTATGGAGGAACTTCCGTTTCTGCTTGAGCGCGTAGCAGATGAAGCGATGATGAAGTCAGAGAAGAACCATAACAAACAGGTCAACAAGGACGCTTCGCGCTAACGCGCTCGCGCCTGTTACCTGTAGCGTTATGCAACATAGAATAATGAA
>JAGRHI010000144.1 GCA_020445045.1 Candidatus Competibacteraceae bacterium | reverse complement strand
ATCGTCATGATGAGGTCCTTTGGTGGTTGGTTGTGGTTATACGTCCGTGTCGTGGAGAACAAATGCCGTTGGGGCAGGTGTCGAAAGTCGGCATTGTCTGTCCGTTCGCCTACCATCGACAAGCAGTAAAACTATAGACTGGCTGTCGGCAATTGCATGCGATATCGATATGGAACGGAGCGACGATCGCGAACGGTCAGGGGTTGGTGTTAGGCTGAATTCCAAACTGAATCAGTAGGGTATGAAACATGCAGCGTTTGAAGATCAAGCATCTCACCGCTTATCAATTTTTCGGCGTGGTAACGTTGCTGCCGCATCGGCTGCTGCTTCGTCCGCGCGAGGGGCACGACGTGCGCATCGAGGCTTCGAAACTCGATATTTCGCCTGCCCACCGCGTCAAGTGGCATCGCGATGTGTTCGACAACTCGGTGGCCGTGGTCAGCTTTACGGAGACCGCGCAACGACTGACCATCGGCAGCGAGGTGATCATCCGGCATTATGAAGTGGCGCCGCTCGATTTCATCGTCGAGGACTACGCGGTCCATTATCCGTTCGAGTACCTCCAGGGAGAGAGGGTCGATCTCGCGCCCTTCCAGCAACCGGTTTATCTCGATCAGCAACCGACGGTGCGCGATTGGTTCAACAGCCTGAATCTGCCGCGCGGCAAAGTGGAAACCTATGTGCTGTTGGATCGACTGAACCAGATCATCGCCAAGGAATTCAAGTATGTCATTCGCGAGGAACCTGGCGTACAGTCGCCAGAGCAGACCCTGGCCATCCGTAGCGGATCGTGTCGCGATTACGCGACCCTGTTCATCGAAACCTGTCGTTTTCTCGGTCTGGCGAGTCGGTTCGTCAGCGGTTATTCGCATGTTCCCGAACTCGGGGCGGGCGGCGCGACGACTCATGCCTGGGCGGAAGTCTATCTGCCCGGTCCGGGCTGGAAAGGTTTCGATCCGACCGCCGGCGAGCTGACTGGCGGTCGGCATATCCCGGTCGCGGTGGCTCGTCATCCGGAAGCGGTCCCGCCGGTTGCCGGCAGCTTCGTCGGACCCAAGGGCCAGATCCCGACGCTGACGGTCGATGTCCAGGTAACGGCGCTTTGAGGGAATATTTTGGTTAGATATTATTTTAACTAATTGTATTATGGTGAATTTTATCAGGAACAGCCGATATTGAGGGCGACCGCCCGGCTACCCATGTCGGGTCGATCGAGAGCTGGATGGATATGGATGGTCATCGAAGCGAACATATTGACTTGATTGGTCTAATTTTCATGGGATTTTTCAATGGACGCTTGTTTTGTCTGGTCCCGTGCCCTATAGTGATCGGCGCAAGATTTTTAAGTAGATTATCTGTCCATTCGCTGCAAACCCTTCTTACTCGGTATTCGGCTCGTCAGTTCCTCTATTTTAACTCTTGTGTCCATGAGCGGCTGCTCAATTTTTTTCAATCTTTTTCGAGATCTTAAAGACATGGCAAGTGGTACTGTTAAATGGTTTAACGAAGCAAAGGGCTTTGGCTTCATTTCCCCGGACGATGGTGGCGAGGATTTATTCGCGCACTTCTCGGCCATTCAGGGGCAAGGGTTCAAAACCCTTAGGGAAGCCCAGAAGGTTTCATTCGATGTAACTACTGGCCCCAAAGGTAAACAAGCAGCCAATATCCGCTCCATGGACTAAGCGTTCAGGATTGAGATCGATGAAAATAGCCCGGCTCCGCCGGGCTATTTCGTTTGGTCCTCGATCTCCGCCTTCCTGGGGCTGAATGACAGGCCTGCTTCTCTTCACGTCAGCAGGATCGATCATGACGCTCGCCCGTTATCACCTTGGCTGTCCGGTATGGAGCAATCGCGACTGGGTCGGCGAGCTGTTCGCCCCCGCCGCCAAGCCGGGCGATTTCCTGCGCCAATACTCGACGGTGTTCGACACGGTCGAAGGCAACAACTGTTTCTACGGATTGCCCAGGCCGGAAACCGTCTTGCGCTGGCGGGACGAGGCCGCGCCGGGGTTTCGGTTCTGTTTCAAGTTTCCGCGCGTCATCAGCCACGAGCGGCGGCTACGTGGCGTCGCGGCGGAAACGGCGGAATTCCTGAACCGGTTGACACCACTGGCGGAGGCCGGGCGGTTGGGTCCGAGCTTCCTGCAATTGCCGCCCCGCTTCGGCCCGGAGGATCTGCCGGTGTTGCGCGATTATCTGACCGCGCTGCCGGCCGGATTGCAGTACGCGGTCGAGGTGCGGCATCGCGCCTTCTTCGCCAAGGGCGAAGCGGAGCGCCAGTTGAATCGATTGTTGCGGGATCTCGATCTCGACCGAGTCATGCTGGACAGCCGCGCCTTGTTCGACGCCGACCCAACCGATCTGGATACCCGCACCGCCCAGGGTAGGAAACCGCGCTTGCCGGTTCACGCCATCAGCCTGGGTCCACGCCCATTCATCCGTTACATCGGCCATCCCATCCCCGAGGCGAACCAGCCCTATCTGGCGCCTTGGCTGGATAAACTCGCGCTTTGGTTGGACGAGGGCCGGGAGCCGTATGTCTTCATTCATACCCCCAACAATCGGCAGGCTCCGCGCCTGGCCCGGCTGTTTCACGAGTGGCTACGGGCTCGCCGTCCCGAAGTGGGCCTACTGCCGCCTGGACCGGCGGCGGGCGACGACGGCTAGCAATCGGGTGTTTGGGCCGCATTCAGAAATGAAGGAAAGGTATTGGTTTCCCTGTTGCGAGATCAGCGATATTCCCGCCGCCGTAGCGGCAGGGAATCCGACCGTTCGCCATAGCGGGGAGACCAGTGATCGCGGCGTTCGACCTGAGCGGTCTCGCCGTTGCCGTTCAGCGCCCGGCTGGCGCTTTCCAGACCGCGTTGCACTTCCGAGCCCACCGCCTTGCTGGTGCGGCTGACCCAGCGGGTAAGGGTTTCGGCCGGACCGCGAACGCCGCCGGTCGGGCCCGTCGCCGGCTTGGAACGGTTCATCGGCGCGGTGGGCGGTTTGGTGAGAGCGGTGGCTCGCGCGGTGCTGTTGGAGCGGCTCACCATCTTGATCGGCGGCAGGGCTGGCGGTGCCGATTGCGAGCGCGATTTCAGTTCGATCGGCGGTAGCGTCAGCGCCGTGGGTTGCGAGCGCGCTTTCAGTTCGATCGGCGGCAGGGTTGGCGACGTGGGTTGTGGTGGCCGAGGCGCGGCGCGGGCGACCGGTGGTTTGGCGGGCACGGCGGCGGGTCGGGTCGCGCGCGAAGCAGCGGCGGGCGCCGCCTTGGCGGTGCGGCGGGCGGAAGTGGCCGGAGTGACTTTCACGGTGCGGGCGGCGGGCGCCGCCTTGGCGGTGCGGTGGGCACGGGTGGCCGGAGTGATTTTTGCGGCACGGTGGGCGCGGGTGGAGGTCGCCGCTGTTGGCGCGATCGGTTTCGATGCCGATTTCGTGATCCGCGAAGCGGGTGCTGGCGCGTTTTCCTCGACGATGGGTGCGACGGGGGCCGCTTTGGCGGTCCTAGCCTTGGTCGAAGGTTTGGGCCGAGCCGCTGGGACGGGTTCCGGCGTGGCGGGCATCACGATTTCGGGTGGAGCGACGATAACCACCGGCTCGACGGGTTCGACGGGTTCGGCCTCGTTCGGCGCGGCGATGGTTGTAGCCGGTCCGGTTTCGAATTCGGTTTCGGCATCGGTTTCGGCGGGCGCCGGTGGATCGGTATGGTCCGCGACCGGCGCGGCGTCCACATCCTGGAGCGATTCCGGCGCGGCGGTGGTGGCTGGCGGTGGTGGCGAGTCGGCGACCGTGGGCGCCGGAATCGGGGACACGGTCGGTCCCGCCGGTGGCGCGGCATCGGATGCCGCCGGAGCGCTGGCGATGGCGTCCGGCGATTGCTCGCGATCCTGTCGGATCTGACCGGCTGGCTGGAGGAGGAGCGTCCAGGCCAACACGCTCGCCAACCCGAGCATCCCGGCCAATCCCACCGACCGCCGTAACCAAGGCGAGAAAGTCGGAGCGGTGGCGTGGCGCGGGTGCCGGCGCGGCGGATCGGCCGCCAGCGGCCAGTCCCAATTCGGCTCCGTGATCGGGGTGGGCGGGATGGGCTGCCCGGGACGCGCCGCGTCCAGCGCGGCGCGGATGGCAACGCCGTCGCTTGGCCGGTCGGCGGGGTCGCGTGCCAGCAATTGCTCGATCAGATCCGTCAACAGGGTCGCCGCGCCGCCGTGGCCGTGTTCCGGCAGCGCCGGTATCGTCCAGAATTCGATGGAGCGCCGCAGTTGTTCCCGTTCGTCCCCGGTGAGGCCGCCCGGTTGCTCGCCCCGCTGGCCGGCGCCTTCCTGACCGTGCAGGGCCAGCAATTGGCCGAGTCGGCGCTGGGCTTCGGTGGTCGGCTGTTCGGTGATGAGACTGAACAGCAGCAGGCCCAGGGCATAATAATCGGCGCGGTAATCCACTGCGTACTCGCAGCCGCCCACGCCGTGGCCGACCGGCAAGATCTGCTCCGGCGCCATGGTGGCGGGGGTGCCGATGAACGAGCGGGTACTGTCACCGTTCTCACGTTTGAGCGAACCGAAATCGGCCAGCTTGAGCAGATCGCCGTCGCCGCCGATCAGGATGTTGCTGAGTTTAAGATCGCGGTAGACGAAGCCCGCGCGGTGGATGACCGCCAGGCCCGTCAAGATTTGCCTGGCCCAGTCGAGAATGCGATCCAGTTCCTGGGGCGGCGCGCCGTCCCGCCGCTGCTGTGCCAGCCACTGACCGAGGTTGGCCTGCAACCGTTCCAGCACCAGCACCGGCTGACCGTCGATTTGACCGTGGTCGAGCAGGGCGACGATATGCCGCGACTGTTCGGCGCCCAGGCCGTCCAGAAATGCGATCTCCCGCTCCAGGTGCGCGCGCCAGTGACCCTGTAGGGCGGGATCGGCCTGGGACATCGCCTCGGTGTTGATGAACTTCAGGGCGACGGCGCGCCCGGTCTCGTCGGTGGCCGCCCAGACTTGGCCGTAGCTGCCGGCGCCGGGCGAAAGAATGGCGCCGAGCCGGTAACTTCGGCCGTTGATCGCGATCCGTTCACCATTTTGCATGGGGCGTTCTCCAGACTGGCCATTCTCGGGACAGAAGGGTAATCCAGTAAACTAATCGACAGCCGCCGGGTCAAGCGGCTCCGCTATTTATATCATTGCACATGAAATCCGTATCGACACTGAATCGCGCCGCGGCGCGCCGGTGGCTGCCAGCCACTCTGTTCGCGCTGGGCATGATTCTCGGCGTGGGGGCCTTGTGGACGCAACTGGCGGCGATTTATACCCGGCCGACGCCCCTGCCGGCGCCGCCGGCGCGGTTGCCGACGGGGTTGCCGGCGGAGGCGGTGACCATTCCCGCCGACGCGGGATTTCAGCCGATTACCCTACGCCGCGGGCTGCTGCTGGTTCGAGGACCGGACCGGCCGCTCGGTCAGCAGAACCTGGCTTTGTGCGACCAAAGCGTCGATTCCGCCGCCGGACCCGTCATGGCGCCGCTATACGTCGGCTGGGACTGGTCACGGCTGCGGGAAGCCGCCGCTCATCGTGCCGCGTATCCCTCCCGGCCAATGGATGACGATTTGAAGAACCCATTGCTGGACGACGGTCCCGACGGCATGGACGTACCGGCCTTCGCCGTGACCACGGAACCGGCGGGCGGGCCGCCGCGACCGTATGCCGACGCGGGGTCGTTGCGGGTGACCCTGTCTGATCGCCGGCCGGTCTTGCTGTTGGCGGACACGGCGGAAACGAGCACGGGACCGGCGCTGGCATTCCGGCGTGATCTTTGGTTGCTGTGGAACGCCGGCCCGGTGGTCGCCGGCCGCTGGGATCGCGCGCTGCGAGTGCGATGGTTGGAGGACCGCGCCTGTCCGCTCGGGCGGCTGCGGATCGAGGTATACGGCCCTCCACCGGAACAGGCCGGGATGGTCGGCGCGGAACCACGAACCGTGTGGTATGCGGACGGCGGTTCGGCGCGGGAATTCCACTTGGCGCCCGGCCATTATGCGCCCGCCGCGCCGCCACCGCCCCGCGAAGACGCCGAACTGTTCGAGCGGTCGCTGGCCGCTGGTTTGCTGCGGTCGGGCGAAGATGGCCGGATCGCCATCGCGCCGGCCGATCTGCCCTTGCGCCGCGCGTTCGCCCCCGTCCGCCCCGATCTGCTGGCGTCCGGCGACAGCGAGCACGATTGGCTGGATGGACCCTGGAATGCTGAAATACAGCGTTTGCATCAGGCGCTGCATTTCAGCGCCACTGGCCGCTATGTGCGCCGCCAGGTCGCCACGTTCAACGCCCGCCAACTACTGGCGGCGGTGCGCTGGCGGCCGGAACATGCCGATTTGCGCGGAGACTGGCGGGCGGATTGGCAGGCGGTGCCGCTGATGCTGACCGGGTCCATGCCGCTGCTGGCCGAACGCTTGTTTGCCGAAGCGCCGCATGGTTGGCAACCCTGGCGACGGGTGGCGCGCTGGCCGGCGCTGGAGCAGCGGCGGCCAGTGCGGTTTCGGTTGAGCCTGCCGCGGCCAGCCCGGTCCGGCGAGCGGCTGGAACTGCTGGTGGTGGGTGGCCCCCCGGTCGTGACCGATGCCGCGGTGCTGGCCAGCGCGCCGCGTTGCGTGGATGCGCGACCCTGCGCCGAGCGGGACGCGCTGGCCCACTGGTTGCGGCTGGAACCGCGGGAAGGCGCCACGGAATTGGCGCTGGTTTTTCAACCGCTGCCAGCCGAGGTATTCCCCGGTTTGTACCGGTACGACTTTGCCCATATCCGCCGGGTCGATGGCCGCCCGCGCTGGTACGATTCACCGGCGGCCCATGGTGGCGATCCGTCCCGGCCGGCGCCGGCCGAAGTGACGCTGCGCGACCGGGAAGGGACGCTGTTGTGGGAAGCCGGCCAGCCGACCGAAGCCGTGTGGGATCTGGGATTGGCGGCGCTGGTCGGCCTGGGCCCGGTCCATGCCGGTTCGGTGGGCGGCGTGCTGGCGCGGTTGGGCCGGCACGGCGCAACGGCGGTCGAGGCCCGCTTGACCGTGGACCCCCGCTTGCAACGGGCGGCGCGGCGGGCCTTGCTGGAACGGTTGCCGGCTGTCAGTACCACGGTGAGCGAAGCCAGTGTCCAGTGGGAGGAACGCGTGGCGAGCCTGATCGTGTTGGATGCCGACCGGGGCGATATCTTGGCCGTGGCCGGTAGCCCGGAACCGCCGGTCGGCATCGTCTGGAGCGATCTATCCACGTTCGTGGCGGCCGTGCGGCCACGCCGCAATCCGCTGTGGATTCGAGCCTGGCAGCGCGACGGCGACGGATTGGATTCGGCCGGCTCGGCTTTTGAACTGGTCGATGCCTTGTTGCTGGAACGGGAAGCCGGCCATCGGCCACGGTTGGCGGCGGCGCTGGCGGGTTTGACCGCCGACGAGTTGGCGCGCTGGCCGTCCGCGCTGGCCCATGGTTTTGCGGCGGACGCGGCGTGTGATCCGAATCATGCCGGCGGTCGCGAACCGTCGGCGGTTTGCGATGAACAGGACGCGGGCGGCGGGCATGCCTTGCTGGAACGGATGCGGGGCCACGGCGACCAGCGGTATGGGCTGATTCAAGCCTTGCGCGATTCCGCGCGCGGCTGGTTCGCTTGGCTGGTGGAGACCACCGATGCCACGTTGCTGGACGACGCGGGTTCGTCGGGCCTGGCCAGCGCGCGAGCCCTGACTCCAGCGGCATTGCGGGGGGCGCGGCCGCTGCTGGATATCATGGCCGAACTCGGTTTCGACTCGGCCCAGGATTTGGATGGTGGCTTATTGCCGGCCGGTCTGATCAGGACGAACGATGTCCTGCGAGCCAGCGCGGCGGCGCTGGAGCCGATGACCGATCGCGGGCAGGTTCGGCGCGCGGCGTTGGGACAAGGGATCTATGTTACGCCACTGCAACTGGCCGGGCTGGCGGCGGCCATCGCCACCGGCCAGCGGACGCCGCCGAGAGTGTTGACCGAACTGAATGGGCAGCCGGCGCAAGATGCGGCGGCAAGCACGCTCGACATCGCCACCGACCGCATTCGGCGGGGCATGCGGCTGGCACTAGACGAAGAACCGCTGCGCGCCGTGTTCGCGGGCTCGCGCTTCGATGCGATCCGGCCGTCGCTCTATCTGAAGACGGGTGCCGCGAGCCTGGAGGCCACGACGGCGATGGTGAATGCCTGGCTGGTGGGCTGGCTGGAACCGGGTGCGCTGCCGGATGAGAACCGGCGTCTGGCCTTCGCTTGTTGGATCAGTCCCGCCATCGGTTCCGACGGCGCGGAATGCGGCGAGTTGACGGCGGCTTGGCTGATGGCGCTGGCCGGGGCGGAAGGCGATGAGTGAACCTGGACTCCGTGCCGGTGGCGATTCCGTCGCGCCTCACTGGCCGGCGGCGCTGGTTGGCCGGTGGTGGTTGCCGTTGCTCTGGTTGTTGCCGGCGTTGGCGGCGGGGTGGACGGTGTATCGGGCACCGGCCTGGTTGGAACCCCGGATGCTGACCATTACCCTGGAACCGGGTCAAACGGTCCTGTTGGGTCGCGAGGCATTGCGGGCGCCCCAGGCCGACAGCGAACATATTCTGCTGCGGCGCGAAGTCGGCGGCGGCTGGCGGTTGATCAATATCGCCATCGACAAACAGGTGTTGTGGCGACCGGCCCGTGGCGGCGACGAGCGGCCGATTCGGGAATGGCCCCTGCGAGCGGGAGCGGTCTTTGTCATCGATGGTCAAGCCTTTACCGTGCTTGGCGCGAAGCATGGGCGACTGGCGCTGCGAGAGGGCGGACGGCGTTGGGAATACGATGGTTTTCGTTTGCGCTTGGATGGCCAGCCGCTGCCCGAGTGTTACCCGGACTGGCGGAGCCGTTGGCGCGAACGCATGGCCGACCTGGGATGGCTCGGCTTGGTCCGGCGACCGCTGCGCTTGGGGGGCGGTGTCCATTGCGCCGACCGGCTGGGCTTGGTGGAGGCGCCACTGGATATCGTGGCGCTGGCACCCATCGGCTCGGGTTTCGTGCTGCGCCCCGGCAAGACCGGGCGGCCGGACGGTCCGGCGGTGACGGTGGCGGCGGACGGGCCAGAGGCCGAATCGCTGTGGCGGCGTTCCGTTCCGCTGGCGGTCGGCGACAATTTGATCATCGGCCATACCCGGTATCGCGTGTTGCGGACCGTTCCGGCACTGGAACTGGCGGTCGTGGCCCGCGCCCAGCGTTGGCCCGCCGCGATAGCCTCACATCCGATTACGCCCTCGGTGGAAGTACGCTGGCGCCCAGTGGCTTGGTTATGGCCGCCTGGTCTGGGCGCGTTGGCTTGGCCACTGGGTCTGGCGCTGCCTTTGCTGGCGTTGGGATTGGTTTGGCCGGCGCGAACCGGTGGGCAACGGCCGAGCGCGGGAGACCGCGGCCGGATCGCGGGCGCGCTGGCGCTGGCCGGGGGTGGTTTGGGTCTCTATCTGAACAG
This sequence comes from Candidatus Competibacteraceae bacterium, assembly GCA_020445045.1. Classification (GTDB taxonomy): domain Bacteria; phylum Pseudomonadota; class Gammaproteobacteria; order Competibacterales; family Competibacteraceae; genus Competibacter. The sequence continues at coordinate 16,535 of JAGRHI010000144.1, read as the reverse complement.
TTCGACCGTTCCGGTGTTATGGCCCTATTTGTTGGCATGGCCGGCTCTGCTGCTTTGGCTGACGGCGGTCCGCTCACCGTGGAGCATTGGTTTGCTGGGGGTGCTGACGTTGTTGCTGGGCGGTGGGTGGGTCACCCTGCTGCAATTGGGAGCCGGCGCCGAAGAGTCCGGTTGGCCGCGCTTCGGCGGCGGCGGCGCGGCGCTGGCCGGGGCCTTCGGCTGGCTGGCGTGGGCCGGATGGAACATCTGGCGCCGCTGGCGGCCGGTCGACGGGCTGGATTTTCGGCTGGCGCGCTGGGGGTCGCTGGCGCTGGGCGGCGCGGCGCTGACATTGCTGGCGGCGCAGGCCGCGTTTGGCGACGAAGGTGGCTGGAACGGTTTCCAGCCGTTCGAGCTGGCCAAGCTGGCGTTGGTGCTGTTGGCGGCTCATGCCTTGACGGTCCGCGCGGGGGCGGGGAGCGCCAGCAAGTCTTTCCGATGGTTGCGTTCCTCGGGGCCGGTGCTGTTGTTGCTGGCGGCGAGCGGTTTTGCGCTGGTGGTCCTGCGCGATTTTTCGCCCCTGGTGTTGTTGTTGCTCTGGGCGTTGGCGTTGGCGTTGGCGTCGGTGTTGGCATGGACGGTCTATCGACCAGTGCAGGCCCGGCCGGGTTGGCGCTGGGGTGGCCGATTGGCGCTGCTCGTATTGGTCGGATCGCTCACGACCGGCGCGCTGGGGTTACGCCAATGGCCGGACAGCTTGCCGCCGGGTTTGCAGCCGATCCGGATTCGAGCCTGGATGGCGCCGGAGCAGTACCCGCACGCCGGCTATCAATTGCGTCGGGCGCTGGAGGCGATCCGGGCCGGTGGTTGGACCGGCGCGGTCTGGAGCGATACGGCCAACGGGCGGGTCATGACCGTTCCCCTGGTGGAAAACGACTTCACGCCGACGTTTTTCCTGAATCGCTACGGCGGTCTGGCGGCGCTGCTGCTGGTGGCCACGCAGACGGCGTTCATTCTGCTGCTGCTGGCGATCGCCGATCGCGCCCTGAGACGAACCGACCGCGATGCCCGGCGGTCGGCGGTGCCTGGCGACTTCGCCTATTTCGCGCTGTGCGGCGGAGCGGCCTTGCTCGGCGCGCATTTTTTGGTGTCATGGGGCACCAATCTGGGATTTCTGCCGGTGATGGGCCAGCCGATGTCGCTGCTCTCGGCCGCCGGCAGCCATCTGGTGCTATTCGTGCTGCCGGTCGTGACGTTGGCCGTCGCGGTCGAGGAAGGAAATGATGACCACTCACCCTAATGCCCTGATTGCCTCCGATTACGTCATCTGCGTGACCTTGCGCGCGGTGCCGGACATCTTCAACGCCGAATGGTTGTGGGATCGGGTTCGGACCGGCCAGGAGGGGGTGTTGCTGCTGGAAGCGCTCAGGCGCCATCCGCGACGGATCGCGCGTTCCGCCGGCCAGCGCCAGAAAACCTATTACAGCCATGTCATCATTCGGATTTCGGAACGTGATGCCATTCGCGACGAACGGCTGGAGGATGGGTTCGGCCGCCGTTTGCTGCTGGGGGAATTGCGGCGTCTGCACGAACGGGATCTGGGCGGGCATCTGGCCGAGAACGCGGTGGTTCGTTATCGCCTGGAGCCGGACCCGGTGTTACGTCCGGGCGAGGTGCAGGCGCTGTTCGGTCGGGCCATCCATCTGCCGGCCGACGATGAAGCGCCTCTCTTTCGGATCGAGGTGACGGCCGATGGGCAGAACGACTGGCGGGAAGTGGGATCGATCTATCCTGGCCAGCGGTTGACGCTGCTCAACGGCGACCGGCGCGCCAGCAGTTGCGCGGTGGTGGCTTGGCCGTTCCCAGGTAACGAATCGATATTGCTGCTACAGCGGTCGGGGGCGCCGACCCTGGTGGACGTGGTGGAGGAGCCACCCGCCTGTCTGAATCTGACCGGCGATGGTCAGGGCGGTTTCGTGGCGCGCGACCATCGCGGTCGCGGTTTGCGGTTGCGGGTCGTGGCGCTGTCGGCGGACGTGGAACCCCCGGCCTTACCGGAGCGGGCGCCGCCGGAATCGCCGGCGCGGCCGGAACGACGGCATGTCGCCCCGGCCGCCGATTCGGGCAAGCCGGCGTCGGGGTCGAAGCCATCCGCCCCGGCGGACGGCGATTTCACGATGATCGATCATTGGGGCCGGCGCGAGCCGGTGTTTGGCGCTCCAGAGCAGGTCGAGGAACCGCCGCCGGCGCCGGCCGCCATTCTGGAATCCTCTCCGCCACCCGCTCCCGCATCGCCGAATGGACTCGACCAGCACACCTGGATTCCCCGGCGGCCGGCGGCTTGCTTGCAGGTGATGGGCGTCGCCTTGCAGCGCTTGTCGACCTATGCGGCGGCCGGCATCAGCGACTGGCGGATCAGCTTCAACCGCGCGGGCGGGTTGGTGCTGGACAACCATCCCGACGCCGCTGCCTGGCTGCGGATCGACAGCGCGGATCGGCTGTTTGGCGAGGTCGTGGGGCTGTCGGCGCCGCTGGAACTGCCGGGCGTGTGGCGGCCGTTTCCAGAGTTGGAATTGGAGTTCTTCGCCGCGCCGTCGGCGATGACGGGGCATTATCTCGGCTGGGTGCGGCTGCCGGCGCCGCTGGCGCTGTCAGTTCCGCGCGGGCGGGCGGTGAGCTTCGGCCGTGGTTCGGAGGCGGACATCGCGCCGCGCCTGCTGGCCGATCCGCGCTCCCTGCGCTGGGAGGGCAAACCGAACAAGACGGTCGGCATCAGCGCCGAATATCTGGGGCTGTCGCGTCGCCATCTGCGGGTGCAGGCGCGGCGCGAGGATTGGTGGGTGCAGTTGGAAAGCCAGAACATGTCGGTTTACCGGTTGGCGTCGTCGGGCGAGGTGCTGGATGTGCTCAGCCCCGGCGTGGACACCGCCGCCGCCGCCAAGCCAGGCGATTTGCTGGTGGCGGGAGGCTACGTACTGGCGCTGGGGGCGGTGGAGTGATCGCCGCCCGCGCGTCCGAATCGGAACGGGCGGGGGTTCAGGGCGTGCTCATCGAGCGGACTTGCATTTGCTTCGGCGCGAAAATCGGGGACGCAATCACATCGGCCGCGGCGATGGCGAAATTGAGATTTTGGCCGACTTTCAGCCCCATGGTGGCGACGCCGATGACGGTGCCATCCCGCAGGATGACCGGTCCGCCGCTGTTGCCGGGGCTGATCGGCGCGGAAATCTGAATGTAGCGGACCCCGTCGATCTCGCGTAGCCCGCTGATCACGCCGGTCGAAAAGGTACTCTCCAGCCCGTAGGGGTTGCCGATCACGAACACATCCAGCCCGATCAGGTCCTGGCTGTAGGTTTGGTTGAGAATAAAGCTTTCCTTGCTTTTGAGTGTGGTTGCCAACAAGGCCAGGTCCGGTTCCTTGCTGCGTTTGCGGATACGAGCCACCGATTCCCGGTCGCCGCAGCGGACCGCCAGGTTCTCGGCTCGGTCGATGACATGGTTGTTGGTGATGACCAATCCATCCTTCGAGACCAGCAGGCCGCTGCCCAGATTGGCGGTTTTGCCATTCTGGAAAGTAACGATCAGGCAGGTGAGCGGCATGCCGCGTCGGTAAATGCGTTGCCCCGGATTGCCATTATCCGCCGCCGGTGACGCGACCGGCTCCGCCGTGGCGGAGTCGGCCGGCTTTGCCAGCAGGGCCAAACCTTGTTTCAGCGAGCCGAGTAGGTCACCGCCTTGTTTCAGCGAGCCAAGCAGGCCGCCGGCCGTCGTGGCGGGCAGGGCGGTTTGTTCGGGAGCGCGGCTGGAACCGTCCTTCGACCGGACCGGCGCGGTCGACTGAGGCGGCGGCGGGCTGGCGGGCAAAACGGGCTTGGCGGCGGGCGCGGGTCGCGCCAACTGCAAGGCTTGCAACGCGCCGATGCGGACGGCATCCGCCGGATCGGCGGTGGCCAGTTGCCGCAGTTGTTCGGTCACCCGTGGCTGGTCCTGGGCGAAGCGGAGGGCGTTGACGAACGCGCCGGTCGCTCGGTGGGCGTCGCCCTGCTGACCGTAGACCTGTCCCAGGACGAGCCAGGACGCCGAACGGGTCGGCGCCAGGGACAGCGCGTAGACCAACAGTCGCTCCGCTTCCTTGAAACGGCGCGACCGTAGGTAAGTCAGGCCGAGCGCGCCGGCGATTTCCGGATCGGCGGGATCGGCGATGAAGGCTTGGCGGAACGCCGCCAGCGCTTCCTTCGGTTGGCCGCTCGCCAACCGCTCCTGGCCGTGTTGGATGAAAGGGCTGGCCTGCCGGGCATCGCCCGGTTCCGGTCGTGGCAGGTTTTCCATTTGTTCCCGGAAGATCAGCACGCCGGCTTCTTCGTTGGCGCTGGCCAGGGCGATCATTTGTTGGACGTAATAATCGATCGTTTCGTATTGACCGGCCGAGGCGGGCAAAGCGCTGGCCAGCGCCAGCGCCAGCGCCAGCGCCAGCGTCAGTTCCACGCCACGAAAGGCGAAAAGCGGGACATTCATGGTGCGCGGGTGGGGTTCGGCATGCTGTTCATCGGCACGATACCGTCGGGGTTGGCCGGCAGCGGCGGGACGATGACGGCTTCCGCTGGCAGGTGGAACAGCCGCAAGGTTTCCAGGGCGGCATTGCGCAGGGTGTCGGCCGCCTCGTTTTCGGCGATGTTGCGCAGGATTTCCTCGGCGCGCATCTGATTCTGGGCGAAGCGGTAAGTGTTGGCCAAGGCGCCCAGCGCGCGGTCGGCGTCGTTGGTCAGACCGTACACTTGGGCCAGTTGAAACCAGGCCACGGCTCGGGTGGGTTCGAGGACGAGCGCCTGTTGCAAGGCGGCTTCCGCTTCGGGAAAGCGGCCCATCTTGCGGTAGACCAACCCCGCATAGTTGACGGCGTCGGCGTTACCGGGATCGTCCCGGCTGGCCTGCTGGAATGCCTCCAGCGCCGCGTCCAGCGCATCCTGCCCAAAAAAGGCCAGACCCCGCTGAAAGGCGGCGCGCGCCGCCGCCGGGTCGGATGCCGCCGGTTTCGGGTTCTGTTCCAGCATCCGCTGCATGCCCGTCACCCCCTGCTCGTTATTGGTGGCGGCCATTTCGATCATTTGCTGGACGAAATAGCGGTTCCGCTCGCTATCCTGGGCCAATGCCGCCGGCATCGCGACGATCCATGTCGCCAGCAACAGTGCCGGTATCCGGCAAGCATCGTTCATGCCCCACGTCCCGCGTCTCACAGATTCTTGATGGCGTCGTACTGCCGTTCCAGGCTGAGCCGTTTGGAATTGGCCTGGGCGGCGCTCAGTTGGCCCTTATCGAGCTGAACCTCGAACTCCTGGATGTCGCGGTTCAACTGTCGTTGTTTGCGCCGCAACTCCGCCGTGCGCTGCTCGGTGGCGGATTTGGATCGTTCCAACTGGTCGACCCGTCTGGCGAGCGCTCGGTTTCTGGCCTTGAGCGAGGCCAACTGGCGGCGCTGTTCGGCCACCTCGTCGGCTTTCATCTGTCGTTCGCTTTCCAGATAGGCGCCTTCTTCCCGCAGGGCGCGCAGTTGGTTCAAACTGTCGTCCCGTTGCCCTTGCAAGCCCTGTTGGCGCATTTCGTAATCGCCGGCCGCCAATCCGCGCACGCCGCCGAAGAATCCGCCGCCATGCGGGTCGTTGGTCGGGTCGGCGGCGCAGGCGCCCAGCAGGAGCAGGCTCAAGATACCGGCGTAACCGCGTGTGAATGCCATGATCGTGATCTCCCATCCCCGGCTTGCCCGATGGCGGGCGAGGGGAACGCTTCGGACGTTGTGCTAGATGGACATACTGTCGTAAACCCGCTGCAAGCTGGNNTGGCGACGTTCTGACTGGATTTCTGCCGGGTTTCCTTCAGTTCCACCAGATTGGACTCCAACTGTCGGGTATATTGATCCTGCGTTCCCCGCTTCTGTTGGGATTCCTGATGGACTTGCTCGGCGTCGGCCAGTTGTTTTTCAGCCAGTGAGTTGATCTGTTTGGCCTTGGCGAGTTGCTTTTCCACGGTGGCTTTCTGCTGGACGAGGGCGTTCCGCGAGGCTTTGCCCGCCCGATATTGCCGCGCCAGCCGTTGCGATTCGCGGTCCAGTTGGGCGATTTCCTGGTAGAGCTGGCGGTTCTGGGCATCGGCTTCTTGAATGAACTCTTGGTTACGGCGGATTTCCGCGACCAGGAAGTCTTCCTCGTTGGCGTATTGGGCCTTGCGCTGAGCGATGGAACTGCCGACACCGGCGCCGATCAAGCCGCCGGCCGCGGCGCCGATCAAGGCGCCCCGGCCCCGATTGTCGCTGACGGCGGCGCCGAGCAGGCCGCCCACGAGCGCCCCAAACACCGCGCCCTGAGCGACGGTCGCCTGCTGGTCGTTCGTGGTGCCGTCGGGGTTGGTGGCGCACCCTGATAAGGTCGCGCCGATCGCGGCGGCGACGAACCATTTCGTGCCTGAATGATGAACGTGCATGAGTGTCTCCCGAGCGTGGTCGTGGCTGGTTTTATATCCTTTGACAATTCTGAGAGCGGCTGGATACGAAATCAACGCGCCAGCCAGCCGTTCGGAAAAAATCGCCGGCGGCGGCGCGGCTGACGGCTGGTTAGGGTAGTAATCATTCGGTCGGTGGCGCGTAAATTCGCCGACTGGAGATGAAGGCGGAACTGGTGATCGAGTCATGGACTACGCGGCTTGGTTGTCAGCGCGGATGGGCAAGCTCCAGCGCTTGCCGGCTGAACTGGAATGGGCGTATGCCGCGCACGCCGGCGCGATGACTTCCGCGCCGGATTCGGATGGGCAGGTCCGGGAGTGGACCTGCTCCGAATACCGACGGGAGTATGAGGGTCAAGAACAGCACTGCGCCAGTCGGCTGCCGGAAGCGGTGGCGATTCACGGTAGTGACTGGCGGGGGGCGCCGCCGATTCGCTCAGCGACGATCTGGAGTTGCGGTTGGTGCGGAAGCTCTGGCCGGAACGAGCCGAGCGGCGCTCACTCCTGTTGGACGGTCACCAGGCCTTTGGGTTGGCTGGCGAAATAGCTGGCGAGATCGGTGATGTCCTGCGGCGACAGCGGCTTGGCCATACCGCCCATGACCGGGTTCTTGCGGGCGCCGCTCTGATAATCGCCCAGCACCTTGCGCAGGTAATCTTCATGCTGACCGGCCAGTCGGGGATAAATCGGGATGTTGCCGTTGCCGTCCGCGCCGTGGCAGGCCGCGCAGGTCGTGCTTTTGGTCTTGCCGGCGGCGGTGTCGCCCCGAACCGGGTAGGGCGCGGCGGCGGCGGGGAAGCTAGCCAGATAGGCGGCGATGTCCTGCATGTCCTGTTCGTTGAGGGGGAAGGCGTTGGCATGCATGGTGGGATGCTTGCGCTCGCCGGCCTGGTAGGCTTTGAGCGCGCCGATGATGTAGTCGGCATGTTGACCACCCAGCCGGGGGACGTGATAGGTGGGGTAGGCGTTGGTATAGCCGGGAATGGCATGACAGCCGGCGCAGGTTGCGAATTTGGATTTGCCGGCGGCGGGATCGCCGGTGGCCTGCGCGCCACCGGCCAGAATGCAGCCAATCCCTAGTACCAACAATTGCCACAGTACGGATCGGATCATATTGTCCTCTTCAGTAGATTCCGGATTGGAGTTATTTAGAAATGCGGTACGCTGTTCGGCGCATCCGGCCAAGGGTTTTGTTGCATCGCATGATTCTTTAAAAATTATTCAAAATCAAGCGCTAAAAAGAAAATCGGATTCCAGCATCGTTAGGTAATTCACGCACGATTTCTAACGATAGCCGCCTCTCCGTCAGGTATCAATCATCAAGGCCAATTTCTTTCATCTTTCTCCACGGAGTGGCGCGGCTCACGCTGAGCGAGGCGGCGGTTTGGTCGCGCTTGCCGTGGGTCTGAGCGGCGCATCTGGAATCCTGGTTCTCCAGATCGAGAAGCAATCCTGAACCGTGCGACTACGCCATCGCCGCCATGGCGCATCTGGAATCCTGATTCTCCAGATCGAGAAGTAGCCGTCTTGACGCCGGGGATGCCGTGGAGTGTGAACCGTGCGGTGGTTGGCTGGTCTGGTTTCAAGTGGCGCGGGGTGGATTGTCCGTCAATGATCGAGGGTTGAACGAGGGCAATGGCTTGGCGATCGACGAGCCGGGCCGTTTGCGCCTCGACCGCGCCCACTTGGCCAAGGGATTGTTGTTCGACATGGTTGGCTCCTGGCGAGCGCCGTGATTTCACCACACCTTCACTTCCATCGATTCTTCATCTCAATTGATTTCGGGAGGCAGCATGGCCACGAAGATTCAAGTGGTGTTTTACAGCATGTACGGTCACATCCATCGGATGGCGGAAGCCGTCGCCGAGGGCGCGCGGCAAGTTACCGATACCGAGGTCACGTTGTATCAGGTGGCCGAACTGATGCCGGATGACGTGCTGGAAAAGAGCGGTGCGAAAGCCACTCGCGCCGCGTTCGCCCACATCCCGGTCATTACACCCGACCAACTGGCCGAGGCCGACGCCGTTATCTTCGGTACGCCGACTCGTTTCGGCAACATGTGCGCGCAAATGCGCAACTTTCTTGACCAGACAGGTGGTTTGTGGATGAAGGGCGGGCTGATCGGCAAGGTGGGTAGCGTATTTACCAGTACCGCCACCCAGCATGGCGGGCAGGAAACCACGCTGACCAGTTTCCATACGACTCTGCTGCATCACGGCATGGTCATTGTGGGCGTACCGTATTCCGAGCAGCGGCAGATGACGCTGACCGAGATCAGCGGTGGCAGCCCGTATGGCGCGTCCACCATCGCCGCTGGTGATGGTTCACGCCAGCCGAGCGAAAATGAGTTGGATATCGCCCGGTTCCAGGGCAAGCATGTCGCCACGATTGCTGGGCGGTTGGCGAGAGCTTGAGTGACCCTCGATTCCTTTCTCTTTTTTTGAGGGAAAGGAATCGTTCATGGTGTCGGAAAAGCAGGGCGGCGACGCAGGGACCGGTGTCACCTCCATCAATCCGGTTGCTGGGCAAGTCTTTACAGTGTAAATGAGAACAACTATCATTTAAAAAGTCATCGTGCTCAAATGGATATTCTCGGCGTCCATTGCATTCCTGGAGATGTTTATGCCCAAGCTGTCGAACCCCCGCGTTTTATTGCCCGTGCTCTGTCTGTTGTTCGGCCTGCTGACCTCGCCGTTGCTGGCGGCTGAGGATGTCAATGTTTATTCGGCGCGCAAGGAAGATCTGATCAAGCCCTTGCTGGATGATTTCAGCAAACAGACCGGCGTGACCGTCAATCTGGTGACCGGCAAGGAGGCAGCGCTGTTGCAACGCCTGCAAAGCGAAGGCGCCAATACCCCGGCCGATGTGCTGCTGACCTCGGATGCCGGTCGCCTGGTCGCCGCTCGTCAGGCGGGCGTGCTGCAAGCAGTACAATCCGCGGCGCTGGCGAAACACATCCCGGCCGCCTATCGTGACCCCGAGGGCTACTGGTACGGACTGTCGGTCCGCGCTCGACCGATCATTTACGCCAAGGACCGGGTCAAGCCGGCGGAACTTTCCACTTATGAGGATCTGGCCGCGCCACAATGGCGGGACAAGGTTTGCGTGCGCTCCTCCGACAGCATTTACAATCAATCGCTGGTGGCCGGGATGATCGTCCATCACGGCGAAGCCGGGACCGAAGCCTGGGCCAAGGGTTTGGTCGCCAATTTCGCCCGCCCACCCAAGGGCGGCGACCGCGACCAGATCAAGGCCGTGGCCGCCGGCGAGTGCGACGTGACCCTGGCCAATACCTACTATCTGGGCGGCATGGTGAACTCGTCGGATCCGGCGGAACAGGCGGCGGCGGCCAAGGTGGCGGTGTTCTGGCCCGATGCCAAGACCACCGGGGTGCATGTCAACGTCAGCGGCGCCGGCGTGACCGCCCATGCCCGTAACCGCGATAACGCGCTCAAGTTACTGGAGTTTCTGGCCAGTGATTCGGCGCAGCGCTGGTATGCCGACGTCAACAACGAGTATCCGGTCAATCCGGCCATTCCGCCCAGCGCCACCCTCGAATCCTGGGGTACGTTCAAGGCTGATACCCTGAACGTGGCCAAGCTGGGCGAACTGAACGCCGCCGCCGTGCGCTTGATGGATCGGGCTGGGTGGAAGTAGACCCAGCTCGAACGCTTCCTCGCCCTGACCCTGCCTCGCAAGAGGCGAGGCGATTTGGAGCACGGGCCGACCGCTGGACGCTGGGGGTGGTCGGGGTCGCTGTCTTGCTGGCGTTGCCGGTATTGACCGTGTTCGTCACCGCGCTGCAACCGGTGGGCGCGGTGTGGCGGCATCTGGTCGATACCGTGCTGTCCGATTACCTCGCGAATTCCTTGTTGCTGATGCTCGGGGTCGGGGTCGGTACCTTGCTGGTCGGGGTGCCGGCCGCGTGGTTGACCGGCGTATGCGAGTTTCCGGGTCGGCGGCTGTTCGAGTGGGCGCTGCTGCTGCCGATGGCGATTCCCGCCTACATCATCGCCTACACCTACACCGGCCTGCTGGATTTCGCCGGTCCGCTGCAAACCACCTTGCGCGAGATCTTCGGCTGGACCCGACACGATTACTGGTTTCCCGAGGTCCGCTCGTTGCCGGGCGCGATCGCGATGCTGACGCTGGTGTTGTACCCCTATGTTTATCTGTTGGCGCGGGCGGCGTTTCTCGAACAGTCGGCGGCGGTGCTGGAGGTCAGCCGCAGCCTGGGCGCTGGTCCATGGCGACGTTTCCTCGGCGTCGCCTTGCCCCTGGCGCGGCCATCCTTGATCGCTGGCGTGTCGCTGGTGCAAATGGAAGCGTTGGCCGACTATGGCACCGTGCAGTATTTCGGCGTCGGCACCTTCACCACCGGCATTTTCCGGGTCTGGTTCGGGATGAACGATGCCACCGCCGCCGCGCAACTGGCCACGCTGTTGCTGTTGTTTGTCTTCGCCTTGTTGGTAATGGAGCGGCTGTCGCGGCGGCAAGCGCGTTTCCATCATACCACTGCCCGCCAGCACCGGCCGCCGCGCGTGCCATTGCGAGGCAAGCGCGGCGGACTGGCGGTGCTGGCCTGCCTGATTCCGCTACTGTTGGGTTTCGTGATCCCGGCGGGTATCTTGGCGGTTTGGGCGGCACGGACCGCGCCGCGCGTGGTGGATGAGCGATTCTTGCACCTGACGGCAAACAGCCTGTTGCTGGCGGCGGGGGCGGCCGGGCTGATCTTGCTGCTGGCCTTGCTGCTGGGTTACGGGCAACGCCTGCGACCGCGACCGCTGGTACGGTTGGCGGTGCGCGGCGCCGGTTTGGGTTACGCGGTGCCCGGCACGGTGATCGCCATCGGGGTGATGTTGCCGTTCGCCGCCATCGATCGGAGCGTGGACGGCTGGGCGCGCGCTTGGTTCGGCGTGTCCACCGGCCTGCTGTTGAGCGGGACGCTGATCGCACTGCTGTTTGCCTACTGCGCGCGGTTTTTGCCGGTGGCGCTGCACAGCGTGGAGGCGGGGTTGACCCGCATCCGGCCGAGCATGGACGATGCCGCCCGCGCGCTGGGGGCGACGCCCCGAGCGGTGCTATGGCGGGTGCACACGCCGATTCTGCGCGGTAGTTTGTTGACCGCGCTGTTACTGGTATTCGTGGACGTGTTGAAGGAGCTGCCGGCGACATTGATCCTGCGGCCGTTCAATTTCAATACCCTGGCGGTGCGGACTTACGAATTGGCCTCGGACGAGCGGTTGGCGGATTCGGCCAGTTTCGCCCTGGCCATTGTGCTGGCTGGTGTCGGGCCGGTGATCCTGCTCAGCCGCGCCATCGGTCGTGGGAGGACCGGACAGTGACGCCTTTCTTTCTCGAACTGATCGATCTCGATGTCGCCTATCCGCCCCGCAAGGTCATCCGGGATCTGACGCTGCGGATGAGCCACGCCGGCATCGGTTGCCTGCTGGGACCCAGCGGTTGCGGCAAGACCACCCTGCTACGGGCCATCGCCGGCTTCGAGCCGTTGCGGCGCGGTTCCATCCGGCTGGAGGGGATCGAGCTTAGTCGGCCCGACTGGACCTTGCCGCCGGAGCAGCGGCGGATCGGCCTGATGTTTCAGGATCTGGCGCTATTTCCCCATTTGAGCGTCGCTGACAACATCGCCTTTGGTCTGCGCGATTGGAAAACGGGCGAACGGCGGGCACGGGTGGTCGAACTGCTGAAACTGATCGAACTGGAGGAATACGCGAGGCGCTATCCTCACCAGCTTTCCGGCGGTCAGCAGCAACGGGTGGCGCTGGCGCGGGCGCTGGCGCCACGACCACGATTGCTGTTGTTGGACGAGCCGTTTTCCAATTTGGACGTGACCTTGCGCGAGGGCTTGGCGCGCGAGGTGCGGACCATTCTGTTGCGGGAAGGCACCAGCGGCCTGTTGGTCAGCCACGATCAGTTCGAGGCGTTCGCCTTCGCCGACGAGATCGGCGTGTTGCATCAGGGTCGGCTGTTGCAGTGGGACAGTGCCTACAACCTTTACCACCGACCGGCCGACCGTTTTGTCGCCGATTTCATCGGGCAGGGCGTGCTGTTGCCTGGCCGGCTGGGTGGGGAGGGGCGGGTGAGCACGGAACTGGGCGAGATTGGGGGGATGCCGGCGGATGGCGGCTGCGTGGCGGGTGAGCAGGTGGAGGTGCTGGTTCGGCCGGACGATGTGGTGCACGACGATGATAGCCCACTGCTGGCGGAGGTAGTGGAGCGAGCGTTTCGAGGAGCGGAGTTTTTGTACACCCTCAAGCTACCCAGTGGCGCGCGGTTGCTGTGTCTGGCACCCAGTCATCACAACCACGCGCTGGGGCAACGCATCGGTATCCGGCTGGACATCGATCATCTGGTGATGTTTCGGCGGGGTGGCGGGTAAGTTGTCACCGTAATACCGGTTCTCGATATTGAATCGCCCCGACTTTCCCGGAGGTTCCAACTTTTGAGAGGATGGGGCCATGAAGACGTTGACAAATCTTTCTGGCTTTCGTCATCGTCGCCCTTGTCGTGATCATGCCACGCTAGCATTTTTGTGAACAAGCCTAAGTTGATCACATAACTGGTATGAGTTTCGGGTGCATGACGGTCGATCAGGGGATGCGGTTCCAGCGAGGTTTTCCATATCTGCGCCTTGGAAGGTGTCAGCTGTTACCGAGAGGAGAATGAATGCTTATTGTTTCATTGACGACTTAGCTTGTGGTTACTGGATAATATGGGATAATAAACTTGAATGTGCTACCCTTATTCTCCCCTTCGCTTTCAACAAAAATTTTTCCCGCATGTAATTCAACAAGTTTCTTGGTTAACGACAAACCCAATCCTGTTCCTTGATACTTTCGGCTTGATGACCCATCCGCCTGAACAAAAGGCGAAAAAATCCGCTCTTGGTCCTCCAAAGCGATACCAATTCCTGTGTCTGATATGGAAAATTCGATATATTGGCCATCGGATCTTTTCCGAGCGGGATTTTTTTCATCGTCAAAAGAGGAATCTTGGGGAAGATATCGATGCTTATCAAGCAAAGACTGTTGATCGTTTTCAGATGCGTCAGTCAACCTTGCGGAAATTTTAATCTTACCTCCTTCCGGAGTAAATTTAGTGGCATTGGATAATAAATTATAAAAAATCTGTTTCAATTTCCGTTCATCAGCGTAGATGAGGCTTGGTATATTATCGATTTGCGTGCTTAGCTGAATTCCATGCCTCAAAACCTTTTCCTTAACCATAAGTAAACTTCTTTCAAGAACGTAGGATGGATCGATTTCAGAAACATACAACTCCAATTTGCCCGCCTCAACCTTGGATAAATCCAGTATGTCATTGATCAATGACAGTAAATGACGGCTACTAGTAAGTACGTCATTCAAATATTCATCTTGTAATTCGTTCAGTTCGCCAAAGCTCCTATCCACAATTAATTCCGTAAAACCAATAATATGATTTAATGGGGTGCGCAATTCATGACTCATGTTGGCTAAAAATTCGCTTTTTGCCCGATTTGCTTCTTCGGCCGCCTCTTTCTCCAAGCGTTCCTTGGCTGCATTAGACTCAATGGCATTTCTAATATTTTTAATTAAAGCCGTTTCCATAAATATAAACGACTCGGCTAACCGCCCTACTTCATCGGTATATTTTTTAGGTAATTCCTTGATTAATTTGCCACATTCTATTGTATTATTTGTAAAATCTTGATTAGGCAACTGCTTGGCATAAGCAGTCAAGGTATTAATTGGACTCGATATTTTTGAAACGATAATTAAGCTTAAAATCAGCCCCCCCAAAAAAATCAAGCCAACTATTATGCTCTGACGAGTTAGTAGAACTTTTCCAGGTTCTTGAATTTCCCTCAAGGGAACAGCAACCATAATATACCAATCAAACGCTTTAAAGTAGCTTACGAAACCCTCCATGATTCGATTGTCAGTAGAAAATGGATCTATATATCGGATGTAATTATTTTCTGATTTAGCAGTAGCTATCAGGTCATCAAATAATAAATTTCCTGTGTATGTATTAATATGGCCAAGCTGTGGATTCGATTCCAGTAGCGGGGAACTCGGAGGTCTAATTAACATATTTTTGTTGCTATCAAACAAGAATGCGTAGCCTGTTTTAGCAATATGGATATCAGCAAAAGTCTTGGTCAGAATCTCCAAGATTTTATCCATCTTTTTTTGACTTTCAGCTTCAATATCATCGAAGCTAATGATGGCCCCAAATGTCCACTTCCACTCTTTTATTGGAATAAAATACCCGATTTTTTTACTAATTACCGCGTTTTTGTCCAAGTCCCAATAAAATACGGCAGATAGCCCTTTTTCGTCAAGCTTGTCAAAGCGAGTAATCGTCGCTAAATTTCTACCTTTCAATTCCTCGATATTTGCGATAGATAAATTTTCATATTTTTGATTTGTATGGCCTAGTATGATAGAGTTTTGATCAAACACCATTAACTCTTCCCTGCCCAAATTAACCGCTCTAATCCATGCGAGAATACCATTTTTTGCGTCATCTTCTTTTAGCTGATTGTTCTCGATCAATTTTTTCTGTTCATTGATAAAAGTACTACAAATAATCGATAAGTTTTTTAATTCTTTTGCCAGTCTCGTGAGTATTTCAATTTTATCGGATAATAATCTATTATATCCAGCGGAAATATTCAGCTCAACTAATCTCAGAACATTATCAGCCGATTCTACTTGAACCTGAAGAATCGCATTACCTACATCTTTATGACTGTAGTACATAATCGCGATAGAGGTGATCATCATGATCAATGAAATCAATAAAATGATTTTGATCCGTAATGAACTAAACATCTTGTATCTTGAGCCGGGTTGAAATCAATACGGGAGCATGATAGTTAGACAGTTTCATTTCTAGGAATAAACCAATCTTTCTTCAAGGTCAAGTCAGATCGTTGGTGAAACCAACGGCATCGTAGTTTACGATAATTTATGAATTGCTGCATTCGGTTGCTTGCCCAATGAATTATGTATTGATTTTCTGACAAACTCATAAATGAGTCAGATGAAATGTGACATCTGCCAGATCATATGAAGTCCACACAGAGGGCTATCCGAACCGCCCGCTTTCGTACTTCAATGGAATACCTTACCGATATCTTCATGGCTTCCATCCTTTCAATAGTTGGAGTTTCTGAGAAATTCAAGGCGGTTCAGGATGCCGTGTTCCTCGAAGCAGCGGGCGGCGAGGCAAAATCCAAGATGGAAGCAGAGAAGACGACGGTTACGGCGCGGCGCAAGACGCGAATTGCGTTCGGCCCAGGTTTGGCCTTGCCCCAGGATACTGGCGGTGCTGACCGGAGTCTAGGGCTGTTGCTGGATACCGACACATGCTCGGGATGCTGCACGAATACCAATGCGTTCTACTGGAGTATGGTCAAGAGGCTAGGTGTGGCCTCGGGCTCCTTCGTCGCTGCCTATCATGATCAAAGAATCGGCAACTGGCATATTCTAAGCGTCAACTGTGGCGACTCCAGTCTCAAGGGCGTGATGATCCGTTTCTGGGGGTATCGCCACTCACTATCTAGCGAGCTATCTTCATAGGCTGGCGGCGCATGATGGTCCGCTACATGGAATGCTTCGCGCCTCGGCAACTCCTGATTTTCCACGCTCCATGTTTTGTACCTTGAAGCGTACTCGGTTCTCCGAAAACAGTGGGAGCAACCTGGAGCCTTAGTCACTCCAAGGCCACTCTCCCTTAGTTTATCCAAAACTCGTGCTAATTAGATGTGGAAACCGCAATCTCCTGATAAATCTCATCAGCAGCGGCTAATATTTCAGCTTTAAGATACAGGCCAATGATTTCAGCCGTTTTAAGGTTTAGGGCGATTGTAGGTCCTTCTTCAAATACCTGATTTAGCTGCCTTGGCTTTGCGCCATTAAATATTTTTGCCATGGTAACCGCCAGGAATCTACCGACAGGCCCGAAACCTCCTTGGCGAGAAATGCTCATTAATAACCCAGCTTTAACTTCTTCCGAACCTAGCTGGGAAGTAACCGTTCAGTCCCTTATTGAGG
>JAGRHI010000143.1:12114-21501 GCA_020445045.1 Candidatus Competibacteraceae bacterium | reverse complement strand
AATTCCTTAACTTGTGAGCAATGGACTTATGCCTATGCAGGTCACTCATTCAGCCTGGCTTAACTGAATAGAGTTAAAATCATTATTGGGATGCCCGAGACAATGATGCCGCAATCTGATTAAGTGCCAATGCCAAATTTTTAATACTGTGCTGGCCAATTGGATTTCCTGATGTAAGGTTATACCGTATTTCGACTATCTTTGGGTCTTTACTTGTAACCGGATATAGTGCTTTAAAAAGAAGACGCAAATACGCGAGTATCTCTCCGTGTTCGTAAACTCTATAAATCTTCATGTTCTTACTATTATTTATTCTGACCTTCCGCGGTACGTCATAATATCCAGTGACAGTCGATGCGTCGAAGGCAAACACTAGTTTTATATGTTCCGATATATATGCTGCCTGCTGCGCTAATCCGCCACCCAGAGAATGCCCTGTCGTCATTATTATTGTTTCATCACCAAATTTTTGACGAATACGATCGACAAGTGGTGGTATAAGCTCTCTTGTCTGAGCGTATTGGTCCCAAGTAAAAGGGATAAATCTTGTAATCCACCTTAGATTTGAAAACCAATCGCCAGTCTGTTTGAAATCGGTTCCACGAAAAACGATTAGTGCTACGTTGTTTGATTCCGATCTTTTCTTAACCCATGCTTCGCATCCCAAACCACCTATTTCTATTTTCCATTGCGGCTTTTGCGGTATGTTTGGACGTTCAAATAGAACCCAGTCTGGAATAGAAACACGGTCACCTTCTTCCTCATAGACATTTGAACTGAATGTACAGTATTCATGTAGGTCGCATAAATCGGCATAGACTTCACCACTGGGGATCGCATGAACCGGAAACTCTCTTTCTATATCCCGAACAACAACTATTGTTTGTGATTGCATGACTGATATCTCCAAAGTTAAAGACACCACTTTGCTTCTTTTCTATTTGAAAAAAATAAAATAAACATCTTTATCTGGGGCATAACGCTCAAATCAGCCGCGCCAAAAAGCAGAGCGAAGGGGCGCTTTTTGGCGTCGGCTGGATTTGAATGTTAGGCGACTTAGCCATTTAGTAAGTGATCATACTCTTCATGAGTTCCAATCCATACCCAAACGTACCCGCCTTCATCCTCCATTGCTAGCGCTCTATGATTACTACCAACTCGAGCGGACCAAAATTTCCCGACTTTCTTAAAACGCAGAGATGGATGTCGCGAATTTTCTTTTAAAAGTTCGTAGTTCTTTCGTGCGGTCTCTTGAACTGATTTTGGCAAAGCATAGAAGCAACTCCAAAAACGATATGTTGTTTTGTGCACTATATATGCCTGAGTTTTCCTTGCTTTTTCTCTTCAAGCGCCTCGTCAATGAGGAAATCTAATTTTCCTACGGCCGAATCCCTTTCAATTTCCTCATCCCAGGCTTCCCAGTCACGTTCCGACATCCAATGTAGTAAGTTCATGTACTCTCGATGCGGAAGAGACTCTATCTCCTTCTTTAGTTCTTCTATTGTCTTCATGATGGTGACCTATTTTCAGGGCCTAACGCTCAGTTAACCGGCGCGAGCGAAGCGAGCGTCCGAGTTGAACTGAATGTTATATCCTATTTCAATACTATCGGATTGCTCACAGGATCGTATAGCTTTACTTTCCCCCACTCGTCATCCAGAAATACCTCATCTGCAACTGACACGCCAATCAAAATAAATTTATCGCCAATTGCCCCCAATACTTGCTTCTCTCTTGGCAAAAGATCTATTTTTGCCTTAGTTGCGTTGGAAATCAAGGTTTCAAAGACAACAATTATAGCTGGCGTATCTTTTAGTTCAAAAGCGTTTAGGGTCACTATTCCCTCATCATTGGTATACATTACTTTACTGGCATAGCTGAAACCGTTACTACCTAAACGATCTCGTATTTCTTGTAACGAAGTTTCTCCAAATCGAAAATCCGATATTCCAACATCTTTTCCATTGCTGCCACCTCCCCATTCAAGATCAATTTTTCGAATGCGATCCTGTTCACTGTTGTACGACACCGCAAACCTATTAGAGTTTGGTAACTTCCACTGAATATATTTTGTAACGCCTTTCCCCTTTCGTATAATTCTTTCAAAATTAAGACTGTATGCGGGCTGTATTGAACCTCCAACCTTTACGCCATAAAACGTTCTATCCATAACCTGCCAATCCCGCTTTTGAGACTGAACTTCGACATATATTTTTTCTACAATATCATTAACCCCATTGACTTGGTCGGTTGTTGCCTGGGCGTCGCTTCGATCCATATGATAACTAACTATTGCAAGTATAAATCCAGCAATGCCCAAAAATGCCAATACCCCGACGATAAACGGGTGCTTCCCGAAGAATTCAATAAAATGGTAGGTTTTCTGAATGACTCCATCGATATGGCGCTTAAAAATATGGAGCGCCCTTTCTTTTCTAATATCGCTTTCACCGTCATCCCGCATATTGGTTTCCTATTTGTACAAACTTTCGAGCATTTTGTTATACCGCGGGACTTCTATTTCGCATATTCCTTCCTTCCCAATTTTGTTGAAATCCTTTTTAAATGCTTGCAGCACTTCTAAACCATATTTATTGCGATCATCTTCGGTTAACACGTCATCACACAAGGATTTTGCCATCATTCCTATCTGCCTAGAAGCCACGCCACCAATCTCACATAACTCCTCTAACATCCGATTAAAAACCCAACCTTGGTATAGCTCCTTGCATTTTTCATTTGAAAATTTTGGGGGAGCATCCGCATTTGCAATGGGCATTGCAAAAAGCATCACCCCAATCAATACGGCGCGCATAAGAGTCTCCTTAGATATAACGTTGCAAATAACCGGACCGCGAAAGGCGCTAGCCTTTTGCGGGTCCGAGTTCATTTGCCTTGTTAGCCCCATTTAACACTATTAAGTAACGAATTTAGAAATTGCGCACCTGTGGCGGTAAAAAGCCACACGAGCCCACCGACGTTAAGTAATACCGTTACCCAAAAGACAAACCGAAAAGATTCTTTCTTGGATTTATGGCGCAACGTCTGTTGAGCTATTAATGCACCGGGCCAGCCGCCGGCCAATGAAAAGAGATGCAAGGTGCTTTCTGATGTTCTCCATGCTCCACTTTTTGCTGCTGATTTATCCAAAGCATACGCCGAAAATGTTAATAAGCTGAGCCCAACGTAGAAAAGTAGTAAGATAAACGGCAACTTGCCACTTAACACCGACAGGCCAACTATTCCAATAAAGATTATCCCTAATAGAATAGAAAATGTTCCTGTATTTTTCTTTTTGTTTTCTTGGATTCTATCGCCTGCCAAGGTTGCGTTAGCAGCACATGGACGGCCTTGCTTATCAGCAGAAATACTATATGTGACGACTTGTCCTATTTCGGGAATGCGGCCTCGATTGCTCAAAGCAGTAATATGGAGGAATACTTGCTTTCCGCCAGTCAGCGGCACAATAAAGCCATATCCCTTGCCCTCATTCCACGAAACTACTTTTCCTTTTATACGCATCTCAGTTCTTCTGTGGGCTAACGATAAGCATAACCGGACACAAAAAGCAGAGCGTAGCGTAGCTTTTTGGGGTCCGAGTTTATGCGCTTGTTAGGCATTTTTCTTTCTCTGCATATCGTAGAAAACTTCATCTTTATCGAGTACTTTGAAATTATTTCTAAGGTAAAATTTAAAAGCTCGCTCGTTACATTTTAGACATTTGAGTTTCAATGATTTGTTTATTCTTAGTTTCTCGATTTCTTCGAGAACCAATGGGCCAATGCCTCTTGATCGATAACCTGACTCAAGGGCGATCATATTTATAAACGTATTTTCAAGTTTTGTTTCTATCTGAATGTAGCCAATATATTTATTTTCAGACAGAACCAAGTAGGTTTGGCATTTTCCTAACTGAGACTTGAAATTGCTTTCTTGCCATTTTCTATCCCATCCCCAAACCTGTTCAATGTGATTGCGCATTGTTGATTCAAAAACACGCCATACATAGGGCTCATCTTTTTTGCCAATCTGTTTTAACTGTATTTCCATATTGCCTAATGCTTGGGCTCAGGGGCGCGTAGCGAAACGGAGCGTCTCTTGGAGTCTATTGTTAGGCTTGCACCCGCCACTTTGGCGAACTGCCGCTGCAAAATTAATCATAAACGTCGAAATTTGCGACTCATACTCTGGCATCCGCAGGAATTCTTCGGTTTCTTCCGGGGATTTTCCGATCAGGGGAATGCGCATAAACATATGTTCCAAGAAATTCTCGCTAACAGTCGAAAGCACCAACCTTAGAGAAGCCAGCATATCGTCACCCCGGTGGGATGCGTGAACCAAAGCGATAGGTTTGCCGATAACTTCGAAACGAGAAACCATCCAGTCGATTGCATTTTTGAGCCCCCCCGGAATGGCTCGGACGTATTCAGGGCTTGAGATAATGATGCCATCGCTTGTAGAGACCGCTTCCATAAATTCGCGCACCTCCGCCGGTGTTGCCTCTCCTTCAGAATCCGGCGAAAAAACAGGTAGTGCATTTAGTCTGTGCAAAACTAACAACTCGACACCTGTTGGAGCTAGATTCTTCATGACTCTCAACAAAGCCGTATTTGTGGATGCTTCGCGCGCACTACCGGAAATGGCTAGTATTTTCATGTAGCCCTCTTTGCTGCCTAACGCTGCGCGGCGTCCGAGTGAGCGATAGCGAACAACTTGGTTGCATTGTTATATTCTATTTTCAGATAATCCTAAAGCGGCCCCAAATCCCATAAATGTTATACCACTAATCTTGTTGAAAACCTTCAATCTCACCGGACTTTCAAACCAACACCTAGACTTATGTCCAACTACAACATATGACATGAATATTAGATACTGAATCACCGCTGATGTAATTCCGAGAATCAATATTTGTTGAAATGGTAGTTGCTGAGCATTAATGAACTGTGGCAACAGCGCACTTACATAAAGAAGCGCTTTTGGATTGGTGCTAGTGACAAGAAACGCATGCTTGAATATGCCGCCACTCTTTAACGCCGGTTTATATTCCAAAGGCTCGATATTAAGCCTTAGAGTAGGTGCTCGCCATATTTTTGCACCTAAATAAATCAAATACAACGCGCCAATATATTTCAAGAAAGTGAAAATCTCGCTAGAAGCGGTAAGGATAGCTCCCAAACCAACCGCACTTAGTAGTATTAATACTTGAAATGCTGCAACATTCCCCAAAACGCCAATGGAAGCACTTTTGATTCCATACCGAACACCATTGCTTATTGACAACATGACAGACGGCCCAGGTGATAGTAAGAAAGTACTTGTGATTGCTACGAATAAAAGATACTGATCGATTTTCACATCTATCTCCTTAAAATATAATGCCCCTTGCAACGTGTTGTTAGGCCTCATTTTCCCGAACATGCTTAGCCACAACCCAATGATTTTTACCCAAACGACGTACACGCTCAAAACCGTGATGCTCGAATAGGGACAGTGATCCGTTGTAGAGAAATGATGCTGACACCTTTCGGCCGGCTACCGCCTCGGGGTAACTCTCCACCAAGCCACCCCCCAGGCCTTCAATTTGAGTTAATGCTCCTTTCAATGCCGCATTTGAAACCCCTCTCCCCCGAAACTCCTTGTCAGTGAAGAAGCAAGTCACCCTCCAATCTGGGAGTGCGTCTATACCATTTTCATACTCTTTACGATGTTTGATACGTGGTAACTCCGCTGGTGTTCCGAACTGACACCAACCCACGCATCGGTTTTCCTTATAAACCAACGCGGCATGAGCGGTTCCACGTTGAACGTGGCACAATTTCTTATCCTTTCTATCGAGCCCGCGCGCTCTCCCGTCTTCGTGGAATTCCAAGCACCAACAACCACCCCAGACGCCGTTGTGCCGTTCGACCAATGATGCAAAATCATCCCAAGTGACTGGAGATAGCGTTCTTATCACAAAGGTATCCATAGACGACTCTTTGAGGCCTAACGACCAAGCTCAGCCGCGCGAGGTACGAGCGTCGGCTGGAGCGCCTTGTTAGGGTTGTGACTCATCGGCCAGATCCCAATAGTTCTCCGACTGTTTAATAAAGTACTCTCGCCATTGTCTTGATGACTTATGAAGTACTATATGAGGCCTGGAGTTAATTGGGCCAAACTCTTTTGCGGTGTATATTTCAATCTTGACAATGCCATTCGGACTATTTGGGTCAGTGATAAAAAAGCCTAACGCAGGCAAGAACGGCAATAAGCGGTATTCAAAAAAGCTTGGATAATCTTTTTTCCATTTTTCCAAACGCTTCTGAACCTCTTCCATTGAGGCCTGGAATTGACCGGACGAATTGAATCTGGGATCAATTTTTTCAAGCATTTCCGCTGCCGTTGTTCCCGGGTTTGTAGCCAACAGCTTTACCTTTATTTTACGGTTCAGCAACGAGTCAATTAAGCTTGATGATGACTCTGCAACAAATTTCAAGTCATTGCCAGAAATAAAAACGCTTGTTTTTGCCTTTTCAAATCTCTGTTGCAGAGTACCAAGCTCACGATCAATTTCGTTTCGATCAAGAAATCGTATGCCAGTAAAATACTTAGCTTTTGTGCGAATGAACGTAAACGCGGCCGTGACTAACACCACACCTATTCCGCTAAAAACCCATTCGTACCAGTTGCTCATTTGAAACCCTAACAAGTGATTATACGGTTTCTGTATATCTACCCGAATTTATGATGGTTGGCAACAACTCTTTGATCTGGCTGATCTTTATTAGCAGTATAACATTCAGTGTTGACCTCGCTACCCTGAAAATCCCACCAGGCTCGCCGTTCCCCGGAACTCACCTATCGCTACGAGGCGCGGCGTGGTTGACGCGGCGAATCTCCTGGCTGGACAGCGTCTGCCCTATCACTCGTGGTAGCGCTATTAACGGGACTTCTGTCACAAGTATAACCTTAGCTCGACAGTTTGCTGGCACTTGCCCTTTTTCAGGAAAAGCACGATGAGCGGCCGCTGCATGGTTCGGCATCCCGGTGGTTCACCCCATCATTACGCCCAAATTGCCTATGCCGTTACATCGTTTCTCGGCCCACAACCGTTGGGTTTCCTCGCGCAAGGCTTCCACGTTCATCACCACCAGCCGCACCTTGAAGAAATCGTAAGGGTCGGCGTGGCGGCCGTAGCCCATCAGGAAATCGTTGTTTTGGCGGCGGGTGGCGCGTCACGAAGAGGTGGGTTGCCGAGGCAGGGCGAAGCCGGTCAGATAATGGTCCAGCAGCGAGCCGGCCACCTCCTCGATCGAATGACCGCCGACGGCTTCCAGTTTCTGGCCCAGGCCGAGAATGCAGATACCGTGAATGCCGCTCCACAGCGCCCGCGAGGCCAAAATGCTGTCGTCCGGCGGCCGTTGAGGGCAAAGCAACATCAGTTGTTGCTGCACCAGCGCGAACATCCGCGCCACTTTCTCGCTGAAGGAGTCCGGCACGGTTTCTCCCTCCGGCAAGCGGTGCTGGTAAATCGCCAGCCAGCGATGGGGTTCGTTCAGCGCGAAGGCGATATAGCCTTGAGCCAAGGCCCGGATGGCGACGACCGGCGGTGGCTGTCCGGCGACGGCGGCGACCAGCCGCGCGTGCAGAGCGTCCAGCGTTCGTTCGTTCATCTGCGCGATCAGGTCGTCGAGGTTGCGAAAGATCATGTACAGGCTGCCGACCGTATACCCGATGCGAGCGGCCACCTTGCGGGTACTCAAACCGGACAGCCCCTGTTCGGCGACCAGTTCCTCGGCAGCCTCCAGGGCGATCTGTCGGAGTTCCTCGCGCGTGTGTTCGTTGCGTCTGCCCATCAGCACCTCTTCGCCACAACCGTCTAGCCGCCGTTGCGTCGCCAGAAAACACCGAGAGCGGGATGGAACACCCGCAGGTCGGCCCGCGCCTGCGCCTCTCGCATCGCTTGGCGGATCAGGGCGATGTTGAGCTGGGCGCGTTGCTTGAGGATGGCTGTCTTGATTTTAGCCAGTTCCTCGGGACCCGCCAGCAGTTCCCGTTCGATCTGTTGTCGTTGTTGGGCCTGTCGTTGGCGTAGGTTGGCGACGGCGTTCGGATTGGCGCCCTTGTCGGGATCGTAACGGAACTGGCGTTCCAGGGCCTGACGCCAGCTCAGCAGCGCCGCGTACCGCTGTTGGCCCAAGTGTCGGCCAAAACCGGGCACCGCCTGGATGGCGGCGGGGGTGACGTCGGCGGCGGTTTCGATACCGTAGGATTCCAGCGCCATTCGGTCGGTGGCGCGCAATCCGGCGATCCGGGCCGCATCGACGAAGTGCCCTTCCAGAAACGCCTGCAACTGAAGCTGGCGCTGGCTGGTTTCCAAGCGTCGCAGATCGCGTTGGTATTCGGCACCCAACTTGCGGTAGCGCTCGCGCAGTTCGCGCAGCGCCTGCAGCTTGTCGGTGAAGGATTTCGTGGTGGCGTGCCGCTGCCAAGCCGTCCGCAGGTCCACCAGTTCCCGGCGGGCGGCCAGCAGCGCCATGCGGCGGCGCTGGCGTTCCCGCCGCGCCGCGTTGTCCTGTGTCAGCGGCCAAGCGACGACCGCCAACGGCAGCCACAGCCAGCTCAATTGCGGGTGGATCGCTATCGCCATCAGGGCGATGCCGGCGATGACCGCCGCCTTGAGCGCGTTGCGTCGGCGGATCAGGCGCAGCGGTTCCGACAGCGGGGTGGGGGTGATCGGCGCCAATTGCGCCGCCGCTGGTGCCGGTGGCTCCTCATCCGTCGGTGGCTCCACCGCCAGGATGCGGTTCCAGATCGGTTCCAGATCGGCGTCGCCGAGGCCGGCGCCAGAGCCGCCAGCCGCCGACTGATGGACGGGCGGAACGAAGAACAGGGTTCCACTGGTCCGTTCCAGCGTACACCATGGACAGACCGGCGACCGTTGCGGGTATTTGTGCAAGGCGCTGTGCTGGCAGGTGCGCAACTCGCCGCCGAGCCGTTCCAGCGCCAACAGCCACTCGCGGGCGGAAGGTCGCCGCTGGGCCGAGTTGGGGGGCGCGAAGGCGCGTTCGAACAGATGTGCGACCGGACGCGGCAGGGCGGCGAACGGCAGGGTGTGCGGCGGCGACTCCATCGAGCGGGCGGCGGCATGCTGACCGAAGGCGAACCGGCATTCCTTGATGGCGCGCTCGATCGGCATGTCGCCCTTGCCCCGATAGCGGCCGGCGAAGGGGTGGCGTCCCATGAACAGCAGGTGAAAACACAGCAAGGCCAGGCCGAAGGCATCGTGATCCGGGGTACGCCGCAGTCCGTGAAACGGCCGGTCCTGCAATTCCGGCGCGGTGAACTGCGGTACGCCGACATCGCAGGGGAACAGCCGGTTGCCGGTATCGATCTGGAAGGAGT
>JAGRHI010000143.1:0-11935 GCA_020445045.1 Candidatus Competibacteraceae bacterium | reverse complement strand
GGCCGTACAGGCTGTGGATTTCCTGGTAGCCGCTGACCTTGGGCATCACGAAGCCACATACCGGACCGGTCGGCTGGGCGCGCAGCACATCCACCGGCCAGGCGGCGATTTCCAGCAGGCTGGGTTGGGCCTGCCGAGCCATTCCCTCCAGCTTGAGCGCCTTGTCGGCGCCGACCGCCTGATGGTAGATCTTGGCGACGAAGCCCGGTCGGCCGACGATGTCATGGACCGCGCCTTCGCCACCACGTCCCAACGCCTTGCCCGGTTCGACGGGGTGGCCAGCGCCGCTATACAGCCTCGTCACCGGATTCGTCCCGGAGCGCGGATTCGGGGGGCGTTGCCTCGCCTTCGTCTTCCCCGGAGGAGGGATAGGGCGTCCTTGCCGGATCGGTGGCCGCTGCTCCCGCGTCGCTGGAGGCGGCAGCCGGAGGGAGCGAGTCGATGCCGGTATCGGTGGCGCCCTCGACGGACTGCGTCGCCGCCAGCCGGGTGGCCAGGATCAGGGTTTTGTCGTCGTGGGTGCGCTGGTTGATCGCCGGACCGGCGAGCAGGCGTTCCAGCGCGGTCACCAACACCGTCGGACAGCCGGGTTCGGGATGTTCGCGCAAGCGCTGGAACAAGGGGCGGAAAAACGGTTGGTGGGCCTGGCGGGTTCGATAGTGTAGTGCCAGCCGTTGCAGGCCGTCGGTCAGTAGCGCGATTTCAACGATGGGTTCGGTCAGGATCGCGCATTCCAGATGGGTGGCGGCGCCGGCATCGGTGACGAAATAGGTCTCGTTGGCATATTCGCCGCCCTGCGGCCAGAACACCGGCCGATAACCTTCGTCCGGGGTGCCGATCACGATGGCCCCATCGCCGATTTGCAAAAACAGCGCGCGGTCGGCGGCCACCATCGCGCCCAGTAGGGTGCAGGCGAATTCCCGGACCGGCTGCGCCGTGTCCGTCGCGAGGCGCTCCAGCGCGTTTCGAACCTGTTGGAACAGTGTTTCGGCCACGGCGGGCGTCCAATCCCCGTCGAGAGGGGTCGCCGCCAGCCAGGCCGCGCATTCGGCCAGCAGGGTCTGGCAGGCCAACTCGGCGCCGACGCCCGAGAGCGTGGCGCTGCCGGCGCCGTCGGTGGCGGCCAGCACCAGCACCGGACCCGATGCCGGTCTGGGCAGTAGTTGGGCCGCGCAGGCATCCTGGCAGCCGATCCCATCGGCGAGATGCGCCACGCCCGCCACGCTGGCGTGGACATAGCGCCAGCCGTCCGGTTCGTTCACACCGAGGCCCAGCCGTCGGGCGCGGTGGGATTCCCCAGCGGTACTTCGGTGCCCGGCACCGAGCGCGACACCGATCGCATCGAGTTGGACAGCCATTGGAACATCTCGCGGAACCGCAGCCCCTTCAAGCGCAGCGGCTGACGCGCGGAAATTTGCTGAAGGATATCCATGTTGGCGCCCTCGACCCCGACCGCGAAGAAGGCGAAGGCGCGGTTTTCCTCGCCCTCGCGGACTTCCCGGGCGGCGGCTTTCCAGTCGTCGGTGGGGCTGCCGTCGGTGATCAGGAATACCCAGGGACGAAAGAAGGGAATACCGTGTTCGCGGTACAGCGTCTTGCGCTGGTCCAGCAACTCCAGCCCCTGGATGATCGCCAGGCCCATGGGCGTATCCTTGCGCGCCGTCAGTTGCGGCGGCGTGAAGTGCTCGGCGGTCTGAAATTCGTTGACCACCTGGACCGGGCCGAAGCTGACGATGGCGATTTCGACCCGCTTGGCCGCCAGGCTGTCGGCCAGCAGTTCGTCCTTGAAGGTGGTCAGTCCTTCGTTGAGTTCGGCGATCGGGTGGCCGCTCATGGACCAGGAATTGTCCAGCAGCAGCACGCAGGGGCAGCGCGGCTCCGGGTTGTCGGCGAATTCGGCGACGCTGAAATCCGCGCCGAACGGAGTTTGTCGGGACAGATCGAGTTCGTTCATCCTGGGGTTCCTCTCGGGAAACGCTGGTGAAACCACGTGAAATATACCCTATCCGCGGTGGTTGCAAGCGAGCGGGAACCGCTGTGGCGCGGTCGGTATAATGCTGGGCTCATTCAAATGGAAAACGATCGGGAAAATGACATGAAGTTGCTACGGATTTGGGTGTGGTCCGCCCTGGGCGGGATGCTGGCGGCCGGTTGCGCGACGTTGGAATCGGAACCGACGCCGCCGGTGGGACAAGCCGTGCTGGAGGCGAGGCTGACGGCGCTCGATACCCGGTTGGCGGCGCTGGAACGGCAGGTCGTCGAGCAGCGGCGGGAACAGTGGCTGGCGCTCGACCAGTCGCTGGCCGAGGTCGGCCGCGACATTCAGGGTACCCGCAACAGCGTCGCGGCCCTACGACGCAAGGTGGAGAAGCCCGTGGTGGTGGCGCGGCCGGCGAGCACGGCCGGCGATGCGGTCTGGAAGGCGTATCGGTCGGTCGATGTGCCCTTGGGCGGGTTTCCCGAAGGGGACGGCAAACAGGTCATGCACCCGATCCCGGTCACCGTTCCGGATTCGGCGCGCGAAATCCTGGTGTACGCGCAAGTCGCCACCGGTTACGTCGAGGGCGGACCTCATCGGTTCCGGGTAGCGGTGGCGCTGGACGGTGGCCGCGAGGTGTCGTTTTACCTGTATGCCACCGCTCAGTCGCAGGGAGGGTGGAGCTACAATTCCGACAATATTTGGTTGCCGATGCCGCGGAATCGGCAACTGCTCTTGCAGGCGGAGGGTAAGCCGTTTTTCGGCGAGTGGAACAGCGAGACGCGCATCATCGGCTATCGGTGAGGCCCGCGCGCCGGAGGCATGGCTTTGCGCGGCGCCGCCGCTGGGCCGGCTCGTTCGCGCCAGGGGAATTTAGCCGGTGAGGCGCTTTGGGGTATGATCGATGGAGATCGCGGGTGACATCGAAGGCGACATGAGTTATCGCCGCCATGGCGGGCGTGGGGTGTGAGCTTTGTATCGGTTCTTTTCTGGCCCCTTCCAGGGTGGTGGGTAAGAACCCGGACGAACCGCCTGTCAACCGAGTTCCGTGGAGGGTCGTGATGTCGGTTTGGGCAAAGATGTTCTTGATACTGGGCGGCTGTGGGATGCTGTTGGCGGTGGCGATGGGCGCGTTCGGCGCGCACGCGCTGAAAAAGACGCTGGCGCCCGACCTGATGGCCATTTACGAGACTGCGGTGAACTATCATTTCTATCATGCCCTGGGATTGCTGGCGGTCGGGCTGTTGGCGTTGCATGTACCGCCGACGGTGCTGCTGCGTGGTTCGGGCATCCTGATGATTGTGGGTTTGTTGCTGTTTTCGGGCAGTTTGTATGCGCTTGCCCTCAGCGGCATCCGCTGGTTGGGCGCCATCACCCCGCTGGGCGGGACGAGCTTTCTGCTGGCCTGGTTGCTGTGGGTGATCGCGGTCGTACGGGCGGCTTAGACCGAGCGGCGATTCGCGGCGAGCATCTCCGGGGCGGACACGACGACGACAAGCCCTTCAGACGAGGAAGATGGATGGAGAACGTGGAAAGAACCTACGCATTGGGATTCGATGTCTACGGTACGCTGGTGGACCCGCTGGCGCTGGCCGAACCCTTGCAAGCGCTGGTCGGCGAGCAGGCCGTCCGTTTCGCCGAACTTTGGCGAGCCAAACAGTTGGAATATTCGTTCCGGCGCGGTCTGATGCAGCGCTACGTGGATTTCGACGCCTGCACCCGGCAAGCACTGCTTTATACCCAGCAGGCACTGCGTTGCGACTTGCCGGAATCCGATCAGGGCCGGCTGCTGGAAAGCTATCTTTACCTACCGACTTTTTCTGAAGTCACCGCTGCCTTGACCACGCTCAAGACCCAGGGCCATCGGTTGATGGCTTTTACCAACGGGGTGGAGGCCAGCATCCGCGCCTTACTGAGCAACGCTGGGGTATTGCCGTGTCTGGAGGATGTGGTCAGCGTGGACGATCTACGCACTTTCAAGCCCGATCCAGCGGTTTATGCCTATCTGGCGCGCCGGGCCGGACACCCGCCGGGTGACACTTGGCTGGTGTCCAGCAACGCCTGGGACGTGATCGGCGCCAAGGCCGCTGGTTTGCGCGCCGCCTGGGTCCGGCGGCAACCGGAGGCGGTGTTCGATCCTTGGGATGTCGAACCGGACGTGGTGGTCAGCCGCCTGGACGAACTGACGGAGTGGTTCGCCGGCCGGCCGGCGTAAATCCCCGGTTTGCCGGAGGGGTCGGGCCGCAATGACCGGCCCAGCCGTCGCGGACGTCTGGGCGCGGTGATCGTTCCTCCGGCGTTCAGGTGATGAAAGGCACCAGAATCAGCGAAACGATGGAGAGCAGCTTGACCAGGATGTTCATGGCCGGACCGCTGGTGTCCTTGAAAGGGTCGCCCACGGTATCGCCGATCACCGCCGCCGCGTGCGCATCGCCGCCCTTGCGCGAGCCTTCCAGCTTACCCGCTTCGATGGCTTTCTTGGCGTTGTCCCAGGCGCCGCCAGCGTTGGCCATCAACAGCGCCATGCTCATGCCGGTCAGCAGGGCGCCCAGCAGCATGCCGCCCAGCGCCACCGGTCCGAAGAAGAAACCGACGATCACCGGCGCGATCACCGCCATGAGCCCCGGTGGGATCATCTCGCGCAGCGCGGCGTCGGTCGAGATCGTCACGCAGCGCGCCGTATCCGGCTTGGCGGTGCCCTGCAACAGGCCCGGTATTTCACGGAACTGGCGGCGAATCTCGGTGACCATCTCCATGGCGGCTCGACCCACCGAACTCATGGTCATCGCCGCCGCCAGCAGCACCACCACGCCGCCTAGGAATACACCGATCACGACGCGTGGCTCGGTGATGTCCATTGTCACGGGATGGCCGACAGCCAGTTCGACCGCTTCCTTGTAGGCCACGAACAGCGCCAGCGCCGTCAACGCCGCCGAACCGATGGCGAAACCCTTGCCGGTGGCGGCGGTGGTATTGCCGATGGCGTCGAGTTCGTCGGTGATTGCGCGAACTTCGGGGGGTTGGTGCGACATTTCGGCGATGCCGCCGGCGTTGTCGGAGATCGGGCCGGAGGCGTCGATGGTCATGGTCACGCCAGCGGTGGCCAGCATCCCGACCGCCGCGATGGCAATCCCATACTGGCCGGCGGTCTGGTAGGCGACGAAGATGGCCAGCACGATGATCAGGATCGGCAATGCGCAGCTTTCCATCCCCACCGCGAGACCATTGATGATATTGGTCGCCGGCCCGGTCTTCGATGCTTGGATGATGCGCATCACCGGCTTGGACGAGGTGTAGTACCAAGCGACGCGGCCAATGGCGACGCCGGCCAGGTTGCCGGCCAGAATGGCGAAGTACACTGGCCAGCCGTAGCCGAACAGCAGCATGACCAGCATCGTGAGGATCAGAAACAGCCCCGCGGAGCTGAACTCCGAAATCGCCAGCGCCTTTTCTGGCCCGTATTTCTTGAAGGCGGTCATTCCATAAATCCCGACCAGCGACGAGAGCAGGCCGATGCTCGCCAGCACCAGTGGCAGGGCCAACAGCATCGGCCGGCTGACGCCTTCACCGAAGTAGTGGGTCAGTTCGGCGACGCTGGAGGTGGCGGCCAGAGTGATCGCCGCGACCATCGCGCCGACATACGATTCGTAGATGTCGGCGCCCATGCCGGCGATGTCGCCGACGTTATCGCCCACGTTGTCGGCGATCACGCCCGGATTGCGCGGATCGTCTTCGGGAATGCCGGCCTCGACCTTGCCGACCAGGTCGGAACCGACGTCGGCGGCTTTGGTGAAGATACCGCCGCCGACTCGCGCGAACAGGGCGATGGAGGACGCACCCATCGAAAAGCCCCAGATGGTGGCGGTGGATTCCGGATTGACGGCGAACTGGGTCGACATGCCGGTGAAAAACAGGCCCAGGCCCAGCAGGCCGAAGCTGGCCACGGCCAAACCCATGACCGCGCCGCCGTTGAATCCGACCAGTAGCGCCTCGCCGGCGCCCTGCTCCCGCGCCGCCGCGGTGACGCGAACGTTGGCCTTGGTCGCCGCCCGCATTCCGATCAGGCCGGCCAGCGCCGAGGTCAGGGCGCCGGTTAGGAATGCGATACTAGTGCCGAAACCGTGCTGTTTGGAAACAGCCAGCAGGATGGCCAACACCAACGCAAAAATACCGATTTTCACATATTGGGCGCGCAGGTAAGTCATGGCCCCCAGTTGGATTTCGGTGGCGATCGAAGTCATCAACTCGTCACCGGTGGAGCGGCGGACGATGCCCCTGTAAAGCCATGCGGCAAAAGCGAGCCCGCCCAAGCCCAACACCAGCGATAGAATTCCCACAATCATATAACTCCCTCCAATGTGCTTGTATTTGCATGGTCCGCATGCGCGGCGGCCAAAGCTGGGTAATAATACCCGAATGAAGCATTGCCAAGCCGACTAATGTCAGTTCGGATTTCAGACACGGTTGGGGACGACGACCGAAGCCCGGTACCCCCGGTCAAACCCAGCGGGAGAAATTAAAATGAAGTGCAAACACTACATGATGTCCGCGCCCACTTACGTGCTCGACACCGCGCCGCTGTCGGAAGCGCTGGCGATCATGGAACGCAAGCACATGCAGGATCTGATGGTGGTCAACGACCAATTGGAGTTTGTGGGCACCATCACCTCGTTCATGTTCTCCAAGATGCTGCTACCGTCGGAACCGCAGTTGCCGGACGACGCCGAAGTCGAGACCGCCGAGGATGTCGATAATCGCCTCATTCCGCATTTGCACCGCAAGGTGGGCGATTTCGCTGTCGCCCATCCGGTGGTCGAGCCGGAAGCGCCGTTGTCCGATGCGCTCAGGCTGCTGGCGGAGGGCTATATCCGCCTGCCGGTGATCGGGCCAGATCGCAAGCTGGTCGGCTCGCTGTCCTCGTTGACCATTCTCCGACGGTTCCGCTTTTGAACCGCGCCGGGAAGGTGAGTGACGCTCCCCGGCAACGGGGAATGGCGCGTGCCGCCGGCGCTGTTTTCGCGCGGTGATCGCCGTTTGGCCTGATGGTGGAGGAAATCGGCCATGCAACGTCGTCGTTTTCTCACGGCCCTCGGTGTGGGGGCATGGGCTGGCGTCGGTCTGACGCTGGGTGGTTCCGGTCGTCGGTCATGCGCCGGTGAGCCGTCAGCCGGAACCCCCGATCTGGTGGCGATCAGAAATGGCGAACCGGAAGCGCTGTTCGACCATGGCATCGAGGCGTTGGGCGGCATGAGGCGCTTCGTCGGAAAAGGTCAGACGGTGGTGGTCAAACCGAATATCGGTTGGAACGTGCCACCGGAGCGCGCCGCCAACACCAATCCGCGACTGGTCCGCCGCATCGTCGAGCACTGCCTGCAAGCTGGCGCCAAAGCGGTCTACGTTTTCGATCACACCTGCGATGCTTGGCGCGACAGTTACCGCGCCAGCGGCATCGAGCGGGCGGTGAAGGATGCTGGCGGCAAGCTAGCGCCGGGCAACAGCGAAGGCTATTTCCAGACCGTCGCGATCCCAGGCGGCCGTCGGCTGCGTCGAACCCAGGAACACGAACTGGCGCTAGAAGCCGACGTGTTCATCAATGTACCCGTACTGAAGAGTCACGGCGGCGCCCGACTGAGCGTGGCGATGAAGAACCTGATGGGCGTGGTCTGGGATCGCGGCGAATGGCACTCCAACGACCTGCATCAATGCATCGCCGACTTCGCTACTTATCGCAAACCCGATCTGAATGTGGTGGATGCCTGGAACGTGATGCTGCGCCACGGACCGCGCGGGGTCTCCACGGCCGATGTCGTGAATATGCGGTCGCAATTGTTGTCCACCGATCTGGTGACGGCGGATGCCGCCGCCGCGCGGCTGTTTGGCTTGAAACAGCCCGAGGAAGTCGGCTATATCCGCATCGCTGGCGAAATGGGCGCGGGCCGCATGGATCTGGAGAATCTCGCCATCCGGCGGATCGTGCTTTAAAACGGGTGGTGGAAAGACTCGCTAAATCCGCCACTACTCACCCTTTAGGCATTGATGTGCAATTGTCCCGGAATCAGGGTCCTGATGAAATACCGCCATGACCTCACTCGTTGATCGCATTCTCGCCAAGCTGGCGGAACTGATCAGTCAAGGATGTTTCGAGGAGTTGGAATCCGATACCTTGGAGATCAAACCCGTTCCCGCCGATGGTGGCCAGTGGCGTGAACGCTACAAGAGTGTCAATGCGTTCCTGAACACACGAGGCGGTATCCTGATTTTGGGAGTGAAGGAAGAAGGGCAAGGCCCGAAAAAGCGCTATGTCTTTACCGGTTATCAGGAGCATGCTGAACCCAAGCTCAAGGAACTTTCCGGGTTATTCGTAAATCGTGCTGGCCATTCGCTCAATTTGAGTGACTGTTTTCCACCGATGGAACTCAAGGCTTTTTTGGATGGGCGTTTAGCGGTAATATACGTGGATGAATTGGCCGCTGATCGCAAATACTGTTTCTATCAGTGCGAAGCGTATCGACGTATTCTTACTGGCGACCACAAGATCAAGGAAGCTGAAATCGAAGCGCAGGAAGAATTCAAGGAAGAAGCACTACACGCTCGGGAATTGAAGATTGTTCCCGGGGCGACACTGAGTGACCTCGATCTTGATCGGCTTAACGAATATATTCAGCAACTGAATCGAACTGTCAGAGTTGAGACTTTCAAGCCCGATTTAGAGGCCGCCTTGCCTTTTTTAGAACGCAAGTTCTTTACCAAAGCAGGAGCAGTTACCACATTGGGTATGCTGGTCTGTGGTAAATATCCTGGTGATTATCTGGGATTTCGCAGCCAGGTCCATGGTTATGTGGATGTTCCTCAGGAGATCGCCCAGGATAAACAGGATCTGTGTGACAATATCCTACCTCTGATGGAAGGGAGTCTAGCCTATTTGTTGCGTAACATTCAGGTGGGCGTCAGTGTGGCATCTGGTGGCAGCTACCGGCCGCAATACCCTGAAGAGGTTCTACGTGAAACGGTCAATAATGCCCTTGCTCACCGTGACTATGCCATAGATCGGCAGGTGATCATCACGATCAAGCCTGGCGAGCATTTCTCAATCATGAATCCGGGTACCTTCCGTAGGCATTTGCTCATCGAAACCACTCAAAAACCTATTCTGCGCCGTATTATTCCCGAGGCCAAACCTCGTAACCCCAAACTAGCAGATGTGTTACGGGTCTTTCGTAAATGGGAGGGGAAAGGCATCGGGATGGCAACTCTTGTTAATCTCTGTTTGCAAGATAAAATGGGGTTACCCTATTACCGTCTTCACCAAGAAGAGGTTCGTCTGTTTGTCTGTGTAGGTGAGTTGTTGGACGAGCGGATGGAACGGCTTTTTACTTCATTCGATGCCTATTTGGAAAATAAGCTGAAAGGTTTGGTTCCTACCAAAAATCAGAAACGAGTATTGGCCTACTTAATCAAGTCCGAATGGGCTAACGAGTTAATGTGTCACACCATTTTGTTAACTCCTGATAACAATCACTACCGAGAGCTGTTAGTATTAGAAAAAGCCAAACTTATTAACAAGCATCCTGAAAGTCCTGGATTGTATCCGATCTATAACGTAGATCAAGAGTTAATGAAGCAAGATTATTTAGATGAATTGCGCGCCTTGTTTGGAGTGTTTTTCGATTCGCTGGATCTGTTTGCCAAGGACGTACTAAGCGTGGTTTACCGATTCAATTATTACTCCAAGAGTCAAGCGGCAAGTGCCAAGCAAATTAGTTTGTATCTCTGGGCGCAGCGGGATGGAAGTGGTGCCGCAAATGAGGTCAAGGCCTTCGACGCTTTCTATCGTAGAGCGCGTTACACCTTCAATAAATTGGAAAAAGTCGGTTTCGTGGTAAAGAAACCCTCTAGTCGAGGGTATCTGCTAAACGAAAATTATAAACTTGATCATTTGGCTTGATCCATGCTTTCCTGTTTTTCCACAGAGCAGGCGATTCATGAACCAGGCGTGGCTGAAGAAAATCCGGGTGGTGGTCTCGCTGGTTTTTCTGGCGCTGACCACCCTGCTGTTCGTCGATTTCGACCGCGTCGGCGAGACGCCGGCCGCAACGGCGGCGTTGTATCCACAGTTCGTGCCGTCGCTACTGAAGTTCAGTCAGACCATTGCCTGGGGGGCGGCTGGCTTCCTGGCGGTGTTGGTACTGACGCTGCTGTTCGGCCGGGTGTACTGCTCGACGCTTTGTCCACTCGGCACCTTGCAGGACATCGTGATCCGCGTTGCTGACCAGTTGCGCAAGCCCCGTAAGGTCAAATTCCGCTACCAGCGGCCGCACGATGTCTTGCGTTATGGCGTGCTGGCGCTGGCGATTGGTTTGTTCCTGAGCGGTAGCACGCTGGCGCTGAGCCTGCTGGACCCGTTCAGCAATTTCGGTCGCATCGCCGGCGATCTGCTCCGGCCGCTCTATGTCGTCGTTCACAACGGATTCGGGCAATTGCTGGAAAGCTTCGGGGTTTACGGGCCGTTTCCGCTGCATTGGAAGGCGCCGCCGCTGGCCGCCCTGATCTTTCCGGCGGTGTTTCTGCTCGGGCTGATCGGGCTGATCGCCGCCAGGGGCCGACTGTTCTGCAATACCCTCTGCCCGGTGGGCGCGCTGCTGGGGCTGGTTTCCCGTTTCGCCCTGTTCAAGATCCGCATTCCCCAGGATGCCTGCGTGCTGTGCGCCCAGTGCGCCATTCATTGCAAGGCCGGCTGTATCCGGCTGAAAACCAAGGAAGTCGATTTCAGCCGCTGCGTGGCCTGTTTCAATTGCATGACCGTGTGCGAGACGCTCGGCATCGGTTATGCGTGGTCGGGGCCGGTGCCGTTCCGTCGCCCAAGCCCGGTTGCCTTGCCGCGACCGCAACCGTCGAATTCCCCCGACGCCGGGTATCGCGCCGCTTTGTCCAGGGACGGGAAGGCACGACGGGCGTTGCTGCGCGCGGGCGCGACGGCGCTGGTCGGGTTGGCGAGCTTGCCCCGGTCGTCGAGCGTCGGAGCCAAGCCGAGCAACCGTGTTCCCACTCGATTGGCCAACGCCAAGACCTGGCCGGTGGCGCCGCCCGGTGCTCGCGACATCGCCCGCTTCAACGATCTGTGCACCGCCTGTCACTTATGCGTAAGTGCCTGTCCTTACGGCGTGTTGCAGCCGTCCCTGCTGGACTATGGATGGTCCGGTTTGCTGCAACCGCGCCTGGATTTCGCGACCGGCTATTGCAGCTACGAGTGCAATCGCTGCGGCCAGGTCTGTCCGACCGGCGCGATCCTGCCATTGGCATTGGTCGCCAAGCAGACCGTGCAACTGGGCGTGGCTCATTTCGTTCGCGACAACTGCATCGTTTATACCGATCACACCGCCTGCGGCGCTTGCGACGAGTACTGCCCCACCAAGGCGGTGCACATGATCCCGTACCGGGATGGCTTGACCATCCCCGAGGTACGGCCGGCACTGTGCGTCGGTTGCGGGGCTTGCGAAAATGCCTGCCCGGCCCGGCCGTATCGGGCAATCTACGTGGACGGCCACTTGGTTCACCAACAGGCGCTTCGGCCATCGGCCAAGCCGCTTGAGCACCAGCCAGATAGTGGATTTCCGTTCTGACGGCTGTATTCGCCGCCACCGGAAGCTGTTTCCGAGAGCGGCCTGGATAAGTTGGGAATTTTCCCAGAGGCCGTTTTGTTTTTCCGGGCCGTTTTGCTCACCGACCACCGATTCGAGCGATGAACATCCTTTATTACGATTGTTTTGCCGGTATCAGCGGCGACATGCATCTGGCGGCGCTGCTTGATCTGGGGTTGGATTACGACGAGCTGGTGTTGGAACTGGCTAAGCTGGGGCTGGATGGTTACGGCGTTCAGGCCAGCCGCGCCACCCGCCGAGGCATCGCCGGTACTCAGGTGCGGGTGGTGGTCGATCCCAAGCAACCCGATCGCCGTAA
>JAGRHI010000142.1:1734-6508 GCA_020445045.1 Candidatus Competibacteraceae bacterium | reverse complement strand
TCCAGCACATCTTCTGGTTTTTCGGTCATCCCGAAGTTTACATCATGATTCTGCCGGCGTTTGGGGTCATCTCGCAGATCATTCCAACCTTCGCTCGCAAGCCGCTGTTCGGTTACGCTTCGATGGTGTATGCGACCGCCTCGATCGCTTTCCTGTCCTTCATCGTTTGGGCCCACCACATGTTCACGGTGGGGATGCCGCTGGCTGGCGAACTGTTTTTCATGTACGCGACCATGCTGATCGCGGTGCCGACTGGAGTGAAGGTGTTCAACTGGGTTTCGACCATGTGGCGCGGCGCGATGACCTTCGAAACACCGATGCTATTCGCCATCGCCTTTGTGATTCTGTTCACGATCGGTGGTTTCTCCGGGCTGATGCTGGCGATCGCGCCGGCCGATTTCCAGTACCAGGACACTTATTTCGTGGTGGCGCACTTCCACTACGTGCTGGTGCCGGGCGCGGTGTTCTCGATCATGGCGGCCGCCTATTACTGGTTGCCGAAGTGGACCGGCCACATGTACAACGAGAAACTGGGCAAGTTGCACTTCTGGCTGTCGGTCATCGGGGTCAACGTATTGTTCTTCCCGCAGCATTTCCTGGGATTGGCCGGCATGCCGCGCCGTATCCCCGACTACGCCTTGCAGTTTACCGAGTTCAACATGGTGTCCACGGTCGGCGCGTTCCTGTTCGGCTTCTCGCAACTGTTCTTCCTTTATAACGTCATCCAGACCATTCGTGGTGGCGCGAAGGCGACAGACCAGGTTTGGGAAGGCGCGCAAGGTTTGGAATGGACGCTGAGTTCGCCGCCGCCGTACCACACCTTCACCACCGCGCCTGAAATCAAGTGAGCGTGCAAGCAGAGCCCAAAAGCGTGGCCAAGCCCGTCGGCGTCAACGATCGTGCCGCGCGGGTTGGCCGCACGGCGTTGGCGCTGGCGGTACTGGCCGCGGTGTTCTACGTTGGCTTCATTTTGATGATGGCGGTCTCTTCTTGATCATGGAAGGGGGGCGATGATGGTGGAAACTCGGGAAGCAGGCTTGGCGGCCGCGAATCGGCGGATGGTGCGACGCCTGCTATTGGTNNGGCGATGTTTGGGTTTGGTTTCGCTCTGGTGCCGTTGTACGATGTGTTATGCCAAGTCACCGGCTTGAACGGTAAGACCAGTGGCCGTGTGGCGGTGGTGGAACCGATGAAGGTCGATGAGTCGCGCACGGTGACCGTGGAGTTCGTCGCTAGCTTGAACTTAGGCGCGCCGTGGGAATTCGCGCCACAGGTCACTCGCATGCAGGTGCATCCCGGCCAGTTCTACCAGACCCATTTTTGGGCCAAGAACCTGGCCAACCAGCCGATGACCGGTCAGGCAATACCCAGTATTTCGCCGGGATTGGCGGCATCGCATTTCCAGAAGATCGAGTGCTTCTGTTTCAACCACCAGCGATTCCAGGCCGGAGAGGGAAGGCAAATGCCGGTCACATTTCGCATTGATCCGGATTTGCCGCCCGACGTGCGCACGGTGACGCTATCCTATACTTTTTTCAGAATCGACGACGCGGGCGGTTGATGGACGATCGCCCGACTGCAATGAACGCTACCTGATATTAGGGGGAGATGCCAATGACGCACGCGGAGCATGCGCCGGACCACTATTACGTACCCACACAAAGCCACTGGCCCATCATTGCCACCATCAGTCTGTTCACCTTGATGCTGGGTGGGGCCACGCTGCTGAACGGCGGGGGCGGCACGCTGCTGCTGACCGGGCTTGCACTCATTGTGATCACCATGTTTGGTTGGTTCAGCACGGTGGTCCGCGAGAGCGAGAAGGGGCTTTACAGCGATCAGATGGACCGTTCCTTCCGTTGGGGGATGAGCTGGTTCATCTTTTCCGAAGTGATGTTCTTCGCGGCATTCTTCGGTGCCCTGTTTTACGCCCGTACCTATTCGGTGCCGTGGCTGGGTGGGGAGACCAGCCATGGCGTACTGACCCACGGCATGCTCTGGTCCGGCTACGAGGCGGTTTGGCCCACCAACGGCCCGAGTGACATTGGCGGCTTCTTCGCACCGATGCACCCTTGGGGATTGCCGGCCATCAATACCTTGATCCTGCTCAGCAGCGGCGCGACGCTCACTTGGGCGCATTGGGGATTGATCGAGGAGAATCGCCCGCAATTACTGAAAGGCTTGGCGGCGACAGTCGCTTTGGGCGTGCTGTTCCTGAGCCTTCAGGCCCACGAATACAGCCATGCTTACCACGCCTTGCACCTAACCCTGGGTAGCGGTATCTATGGGTCCACCTTTTTCATGCTCACCGGATTTCACGGTTTGCATGTGACCATTGGGGCGATCATTCTGGCCGTGATGCTATTTCGTAGTTTGGCCGGGCATTTTACCCCACAGCGGCATTTTGCCTTTGAGGCGGCGGCTTGGTACTGGCACTTCGTCGATGTGGTCTGGCTGGGGTTGTTTATCTTCGTCTACTGGTTGTAGCCGCCGGTATTCCGGTTACAGGCCATGCGGGGAAATCAGTCCAGTGGCGTAGGCTAGCATCAGCAGGGCGAACAACCCGATCGATAGCACGATCCGCACGGTCAGCGCCTTGACCGTGCGGGGGCTGCGCCGTCCTCCATCGCGAATCAGGAAAACCAACCCGGAGCCCAGACTGGCGAGAATCATCAGCAGAATGAGGATGACGATGATCTTGAATATCATGGATGGCGCCGTTCCGGTCAGGGTGGGGACAATGGCTGCAAGTATACCCGAAACGGGCGAGCCATTGACGGCGCGCTCCACGGCGAGGGTTTGACGCGGGGATGCGATTTGGAGCATGGCATTTCTGTCCGGGTCGCGCGTCCACCATCGCCGTGATCTTGTTGTTGCCCGTGTTGCTGGCGTTGGGTTGCTGGCAGTTGGACCGGGCGGCGCAAAAAGCAGAACTTCAGACCACCTTCGCCAAGCGGTTTGCGCAGCCGCCGGTGGATCTGACCGAGGTCGACCCCGCCGATTCCAGCAATCGTTACCTCCATGTGGTCGCTAGCGGTCGTTACGACGGCGTGCATCAAATGCTGCTGGATAACCAGGTGCATGACGGCCAGCCGGGTTACCATGTGCTGACGCCACTGCGAATGGCCGGAAACGCGATCCTGATCGACCGTGGTTGGGTGCCCCTGGGAGAGTCTCGGCAAGTGTTGCCGGATATCGGAGTGTCCACGGACGACATAACCATCGGCGGTTGGCTGGCGCAGCCCGCGTCCCCGGGCTTGCGCTTGGGCGATGCGGCTGGGGCTGACCAGCGCTGGCCGCGAGTGATACCTTATGTCGATTACCAACGATTATCCGCAATCCTCGGGTATCCGCTGCAACCAGCGGTGATTCTTCTGGTTCCGGAAGCCCCGGGGGGCTACTGGCGTGACTGGCGACCCCGGTTCGGCGGTTTTGGACCGGAACGTCATCGTGGTTATGCCGTACAATGGTTTGCCTTGGCGGTGGCCTTGATCATTCTTTATGTCTTCGCCAGCGCGCGCCGGTTGCCGCGTTCGGAATGAGCCCTGCGATGAGTGTCGATTCGGTTTCAGTCAATCCCCCCACAAGCCCAGCGTCTTGGCGGCAGCGGTGGTTCCTGCTGTTGATCATTGCCTGTTTTGCGCTGCCGCTGGTGACCGCTTGGTTGCTGGTCGATCGTTGGCGGCCCGCGGGTTCCGTGCAGCACGGCGAATTGCTGGATCCGGCGCATCCCCTGGACTTGCGGTTTGATCTGGCGGAGAACAATCGTGTCGACAATGCGACGGTGCGGGGCCGCTGGGCGCTGATTTACCTCGGTTCGGCTGGGCAATGCGATTCGCGCTGCCAAACCGCTCTATACGACATGCGGCAAGTCCGCTTGGCGCTGGGCAAGGACATGAGCCGAGTGCTCACCTTGCTGCTGTTGGATGCAATGCCCGAGGACGGATTGCGCCGATGGTTGGCCACTGAACACGCGGCCATGCTGCTGGGTTTGGCCGACGCCAAGACCCGAAACTCATTGCCCGAAGCCTTCGGCCAGCCGGGGCCGTCCGGCGATTGGGTCTATTTGCTGGACCCGCTGGGCAACCTACTGATGCGCTACCCAGTCACGGTCGATCCGAGCGGCATACTCAAGGATCTGAGGCGGTTGCTGCACTTATCCGAGATTGGATGACACAATGCGTTCAATGACGTTTCTTCGCTTGGCTTGGGTCGCGTTGGCGCTGGCCTTCGTGGTGGTGGTGCTGGGTGCCTACGTGCGGCTGTCGGATGCCGGTCTGGGCTGTCCGGACTGGCCCGGGTGCTACGGGCACCTGGATGTGCCGGACAAGGTCGAACAGATCGCCGCCGCCAATGTGGTTTATCCCCATCGGCCGGTGGAGCCTGACAAGGCATGGAAGGAAATGATCCACCGTTATTTTGCCGGCACCCTGGGATTGTTGATTCTGGCGTTGGCGGTTCTGGCCTGGCGTCGACGGCGCGAGCCAGGTCAGCCGGTCGCACTGCCACTAGCGTTGCTGGGGTTGGTCGTCTTTCAGGCGCTGCTCGGCATGTGGACGGTAACCTGGCAACTGAAACCGGTGGTGGTCATGGCGCATCTGCTGGGCGGTCTGACGACGCTGAGCCTGCTGGCTTGGCTGGTCTTACGGCAAGATCGCTACGGGACAAGTGACCCGCTGACTGTCGATGATCGGGCACTGCGAGGTTTTGCCGTGCTGGGGTTGTTGCTACTGGTGGGGCAGATCGCACTGGGTGGTTGGACCAGCGCCAATTA
>JAGRHI010000142.1:0-1718 GCA_020445045.1 Candidatus Competibacteraceae bacterium | reverse complement strand
CGGACTTTCCGACCTGCCAAGCGCACTGGTGGCCGCCACTGGATTTCCGAGAGGCGTTCACCCTGTGGCGAGGACTGGGGATTTCCTACGAAGGCGGTGTGTTGGGCAACGATGCCCGGGTGACCATTCACGTGATGCATCGGCTGGGCGCCTTGGTGGTACTGCTCTATCTTGGCTGGCTGGTCTGGCGGTTGCTGGCGCCATCCCGGAGTCGAAACGTGCGGATGATCGGTCTGGCGATCGCGGTTTTGCTCTGCGTTCAACTCGGTCTCGGAATCGCCAATGTGCTGATGCGGCTGCCGCTGCCGGTGGCGGTGGCCCACAACGGCGGTGCCGCGTTGCTGCTGTTGGCGTTGGTGACGCTTAACCATTTGCTCTGGCCGAAAACCGCATCATGATGTCCACCTCCATTCAGACGTTGCGCGCCGGGTTCCGCCGCCACGGGCGGGATTATCTGGAGCTGACCAAGCCGCGGGTGGTGGCCCTGATCACCTTCACCGCGATGGTCGGCATGCTGCTGGCGACGCCGACGATGGTGCCGTGGCCGATCCTGTTGTTTGGATCGACCGGTATCGCATTGATGGCCGGTTCCGCCGCCGCCATCAACCATCTGGTGGACCGGCGAGTGGACGCCATCATGATGCGTACCTGTCGCCGGCCCTTGCCCAGCGGCCAGTTGGAGGCATGGCAGGTGCTGAGCTTCGCCCTGACCATCGGCATGCTGGGGTTGGTCTTGCTGCTGGCGTTCACCAACCCGCTGACCGCGGCGCTGACCTTCGTCTCGTTGATCGGCTATGCGGTGATCTACACCCTGTTCCTCAAGCGGGCGACACCGCAGAACATCGTGATCGGTGGCGCGGCCGGCGCGGCACCACCGCTACTTGGCTGGACAGCGGTGACCGGTCATGTCGATTCGGGCGCGCTGTTGCTGTTTTTGATCATCTACGTCTGGACGCCGCCGCATTTCTGGGCGTTGGCGATCCATCGCCGCCGCGATTATGCCGACGCCGACATCCCCATGTTGCCGGTGACGCACGGCGTCGCTTTCACCCGGCTACACATCCTGCTGTATACCATTCTGCTGTTTCTGGTCACGTTGCTACCCTTCCTGACCGGCATGAGCGGCTGGATTTACCTGGTTGGCGCCGTCCTGCTGGGCGTCCGTTTTCTCGGTTATGCGGTCCGCTTGTTCGCGACCGGTGATGACCGACTCGCCCTGCCAACGTTCGGGTTTTCCATCGTTTATCTGTTCGGGTTGTTCGCCGCGTTGATGCTGGACCATTACTCCTCTCTCCTGTTCGCGTGGTTCTAGCTTCGAAACAAGCCACTTCCCAAGGTTAGGTCGCCAAGAACCGTTATTTTTCGCAATATTAGCCAATGCTGATTGAATAAACCCTTTGGTCATTAGTAGAATAGACCGCCGTCCAGACCCACCGGACCTGTTTCACAACAACGATAAGCATCGGAAAACAACCGAAAAGCTTCTAATTTATGGCTTGCTAAGGAGACTTGGATATGGCCCAAAGCTCAGCATTGCCGGTCGAGCAATATAATTACGACATCGTCCGCAAGTTCACCATCGTGGCCATGGTGTTTGCGGTGCTCGGCATGAGCGTCGGCGTTTTCATCGCCAGCGAACTGGCCTGGCCCTTCCTCAATTTCGATATTCCCGCCCTGACGTTCGGCCGGTTGCGTCCGGTTCACACCACACTGGTAAT
>JAGRHI010000141.1:7755-8460 GCA_020445045.1 Candidatus Competibacteraceae bacterium | reverse complement strand
GGATATTCATCGGGCCTCGGAGGATGCGGAGCGAATTGACCTTTCAGCGGTGGATGGACGAATAAAGTACCAGAATTTATCGCGGCACCGGCCGGAATCCTGGGCGATCGCCGGGTTTCGGCGCCATGAGCCTCCGCGCACCCCGTTATTGGTTGCGCGAACAATGGCTAAATGCCATTTACTTCGGGTTCGCGGTCAAGCGCATAGACCCTCATACCCGCACTGCGGTACTATTTTCCGTCGTACCGTGTGGGAATCACGGGGGCCTGAACCGATTCATCTCATGCGGCATCGCCGCGCGTTCTCCGAAGGCCGCCCGTCTCGGCCCAGCGGGGTGCACTACCGGCTTCCGGCAGACGCGAAACCGTGACGCCATCCGGGCCGCCAACCATCCATATCAACGATAAACCGATAATCGGGAGACTGCTTATGAGTACGGTAGATGCCGTCGATCTCGGCAGACGCCGCTTTCTGACCGCCACGGCAACCGTGGTCGGCGGCGTGGGCGTGGCGTTCGTCGCCGTTCCATTCTTGAAATCCTGGTCGCCCAGCGAGCGGGCACGGGCCGCCGGCGCGCCGGTGGAAGCCGACATCAGCAAGCTGGAAGAA
Source organism: Candidatus Competibacteraceae bacterium (assembly GCA_020445045.1). Taxonomy (GTDB): domain Bacteria; phylum Pseudomonadota; class Gammaproteobacteria; order Competibacterales; family Competibacteraceae; genus Competibacter. The sequence goes on along the minus strand of JAGRHI010000141.1, from coordinate 7,851 downwards.
GGCGCCATGATGACCGTCGAATGGCGCGGTAAACCGGTCTGGCTGCTGAAACGCACCAAAAAAATGCTGGACGATTTGCCCACCCTCGACGATCAA
>JAGRHI010000141.1:1179-7673 GCA_020445045.1 Candidatus Competibacteraceae bacterium | reverse complement strand
TGGTGCTGGTCGGCATCTGCACCCACCTCGGCTGCTCGCCCACGTTCCGTCCCGACGTGGCGCCCGCCGATCTGGGGCCAGATTGGAAAGGCGGCTTTTTCTGTCCCTGCCACGGTTCCCGCTTCGATTTGGCCGGCCGCGTCTACAAGAGCGTACCCGCGCCGCTCAACCTGGAAGTGCCTTCCTATCGGTATATGACCGATTCACGGGTGTTGATTGGCGTTGATCCGGAGACTGCATAATGGCGAATACACAAGGCACGACCGGTCTGCTCGGCTGGATCGACGAACGGTTTCCGCTGACCAAGTCGATCCGCGAGCACCTGACCGAATATTACGCGCCGAAGAACTTCAACGTTTGGTATTTCTTCGGCTCACTGGCACTGCTGGTGCTGGTCAACCAGATCCTGACCGGCATTTGGCTGACCATGAGCTACAAACCGTCCGCCGCCGACGCCTTCGCCTCGGTCGAATACATCATGCGCGACGTGGACTGGGGCTGGCTGATCCGCTACATGCATTCCACCGGCGCTTCGGCTTTCTTCATCGTTGTCTACCTGCATATGTTCCGCGCCCTGATCTACGGCTCCTACAAGAAACCGCGTGAGTTGATCTGGATCTTTGGCGTATTGGTTTTCCTCGCCCTGATGGCCGAGGCGTTCATGGGCTACCTGCTGCCCTGGGGTCAAATGTCCTACTGGGGCGCCCAGGTCATCATCTCGCTGTTCAGCGCCATCCCCGGCATTGGCCCGGATCTGTCGCTGTGGATTCGTGGTGACTACGTGGTGTCCGACGCCACCTTGAACCGCTTTTTCTCGCTGCATGTCATCGCGGTGCCACTGGTGCTGCTGGGGCTGGTGGTCGCCCACATCCTCGCCCTGCACGAAGTCGGCTCCAACAATCCCGACGGCGTCGAAATCAAGAAGGTGAAAGGCGAAGACGGCAAGCCGCTGGACGGCATCCCCTTCCATCCGTACTACACCGTCAAGGATCTGGTCGGCGTGGTGGTGTTCCTGATCTTCTTCTCGCTGGTGATCTTCTTCATGCCCGAGATGGGCGGCTACTTCCTCGAACACCCCAACTTCGATCCGGCCGACCCACTGAAAACGCCGCCGCACATCGCTCCGGTGTGGTACTTCACACCGTTCTACGCCATGTTGCGCGCGGTGCCGGACAAGCTGGGCGGCGTGATCACCATGATCGGCGCCATCGTCATTCTGTTCTTCCTGCCCTGGCTGGACCGTAGCCCGGTGAAATCCATCCGCTATCGCGGGTTCACGTTCAAGTTGATACTCACCGCCTTCACGGTATCGTTCCTGATCCTGGGTTACCTGGGTGCCCTGCCGCCAAGCCCGGCCCGTACCACGCTGGCGCAAACCTGCACCATGATCTATTTCGCTTTCTTCCTCGTGCTGCCGTTCCTGCCGGCGTTCGAAAAGACCAAGCCCGTACCGGAAAGGGTGACCGAACAATGAAAAAAATCATTCTCGCACTGGCGGTTCTGGCGCTGCCGGCCCTGAGCGTGGCGTCCGGTGGCGAAGGTTATCACCTGCTGACGGCGCCGATCGACTCCCATAGCAAAGCGTCGCTGCAACGCGGCGCCAAGCTGTTCGTCAACTACTGCATGGGCTGCCACTCGCTGGAGCATCAGCGCTACAACCGCATGGCCCGCGACATTGGTCTGACCGACGAACAGGTCAAGGAGAATCTGATTTTCACCGGCGCCAAGGTCGGCGATACGATGAAAAACGCCATGCGCAAGAGCGAAGCCAAAGGTTGGTTCGGCGTGGTGCCGCCCGATCTGACCCTGATCGCCCGCGCGCGCGGCGTGGACTACCTGTACACTTACTTGCTGACCTTTTATGAGGACCCCAGCCGGCCGTTCGGCGTGAACAACGCCGCCTTCCCGAACGCTGGCATGCCGCACGTGCTGTGGGAACTGCAAGGAATGCAGAAGCCGGTCTACGAAATGCACAAGAATGCCGAGGGCCACGAAGTCGAAACCCTCACGGGTTTCGAACTGGTCAAGTCCGGCAGCATGAGCCCGCCGCAGTTCAAGGAGTCGATGGCGGACCTGGTCAACTTCCTGTCCTACGTCGGCGAACCCATCAAGCTGGAGCGCCAGCGGATCGGGGTTTGGGTGATCCTGTTCCTGGCGCTGGCCTTCGTGGTGTTCTATCTGCTCAAGAAGGAATACTGGAAGGACGTACACTGACGCCGCCACCGGCGGAGGGCGCTGGCCGCTCCCCGCCGAGGCACCGCGCTGCTTGCTCATTCCTCCCCATGCGCCGTTGGGGAGGCCACCGTCTCCCAACCCGCCGACCGACCCCGCCATGACTTCGACCCGGCCCTATCTGATCCGCGCGCTTTACGAGTGGATCGAAGACAACGGCTTGACGCCGCACATTCTGGTCAACGCGGAATTGTCCGGCGTGGAGGTTCCCAAGCAGCATGTGCGCGATGGACAGATCGTGCTCAACATCAATTCGATCGCCGTGCGCGACCTGCGCCTGGGCAACGCATCGATCGAATTCAATGCCCGTTTCGGCGGCGTCGCCCGCACGGTCCACATCCCCATCGCCGCCGTGCTGGCCATCTACGCCCGCGAGAACGGCCACGGCATGGCCTTCGGCGAGGAGATGGGTGGCGACGAACCGCCACCACCCGACAACGCACCGCAACCGGACAAATCCGCCGCCCGCACCGAGCGCAGACCGGTGCTGAAGATCGTGAAATAGCCTTTATTTGATGTATTCGAACAGCGTCACGACCTGTCGTACTCCCCCTACCCGGCTAGCGACGTTGGCCGAGGCGTCGGCCTCGGCGGGTTTGACCAAGCCCATCAAATAAACCACGCCGCGCTCCGTGACCACCTTGACCCGAGTGGGATCGAAATCGGGAATCCGGATCTGGAAGAGAGCGGATTTGACCTTGGTGGTCAGTAGCGCATCGTTGCTCTGAACGGACACGGAGCTGGGCGGACCGATCACCAGTTCGTTGTAGACCAAGCGGACCGGCGGTTCCTTCAGATCGCGGGCGATCTGCTCGGCCTGCTGCCGCGCCTGCGCCGACACCGCCTCGCCGGTCAACAGCACCGCGCCGTTGTAGCTGGTGGTGGCGATCCGATTGCCCGGCGGCAACGTTCGAGTGAACAAATCATAGAGCTTCAACTCGATGGTCTGATCGTCAACCACGGAGCCGGTGGTGCGGCGGTCGTGCGCCACGCTGACGCCCATCGCCGTGCCACCGACAAAAAGCGCCGCGCATCCCCCTAGCAACACCATCGCCAGCACCGCGCTGGCCAAGCGTATCCACCACATCATGAGTCCTCCTTACCAAACAATAACCAGTCCACCAAATCACATAGACAATGAATGATGAGAATATGGGTTTCCTGAATGCGCGCCGTCGCCGGCGCCGCAGCCCGTATTTCGATATCCCCGCCACCGAGTTGCCCGGCCATGCGCCCGCCGTCGCGGCCGGTCAACGCCAAGGTCGCCATTCCCAATTCGCGAGCGGCGTCGATGGCCACCAACACGTTCGGCGAATGGCCGCTGGTCGAGATCGCCAGCAGCACATCACCCGGTCGCCCCAACGCCCGTACCTGCCGAGCGAAAATCTGTTCGAAGGCATAGTCGTTGGCGATGGAAGTGAGTGCCGAGCTGTCGGTGGTCAGCGCGATGGCGGCCAACCCCGGCCGCTCGATCTCGAAGCGGTTGACCAGTTCGGCGGCGAAATGCTGGGCGTCGGCGGCTGATCCGCCATTGCCGCAGACCAGGATCTTGTAGCCCCGCTCCAGCCGCTCGGCCAGCAATTCGGCGGCTTGCACGATGCGCGGCCCCATCGCTTCCAAGGTACGCTGCTTGGCTTCGAGGCTGGCGGCGAAATGTCGTTCGATGCGTGTCAACGGTTCCATGAATTGATCCAGCGAAGGGTGGCGCGACCGGAAGAAGACCGGAAGAAGACCGGAAGAAGACCGGAAAAAGATTAGCGCGTATCGTTTCGATTGTTATTGTCGATTCGAGAATCGCGCATCCAAGGTACTCAAAAAGATGTCCCAGCCGCAAGCCGCTTCATCAAATCGATCAGCGAGTTGTTCCGGAGGACGGGGCGGAGGCGTTGAATTTCGGGTTGTACCGGACGATCCGCCGGCACAATCGAAAAGAGCGGCTGTCGGTGTGCTCGTGAAGGCATTGTTCGATCGGTGGATCATGCCGGGATAGGAAGAAGGTTGCCCGGCTTGACGCCGGACAACCAGGATGCGGGATTACTCGTCAAAGGTACGCGGACGCAAGGCATCCGGTTTCAGGAACGGCTTGGCCCCGGTATTGTCATGCTGACCGAGCAGTACTCCATCTCGTTCGGTGCCATACATCGTGTACTGATGGAAGTTAAAATACTTCTCGCGAGTTTCCTTGACGTCGCCGGTATAGCGCGGGTCTTGCGGACGCTCCTGACTATTGACATATAAGGCAACCGCCCACGCATCTCGATCACTCAGGGCACCAGGCTTGCCAAGCGGCATGTTGTTCTTGATGAACGATGCCGCTGTGTAAACCCGCGCCATGCCAGCCCCCCAATTGTAGGAATCATCACCCCACAAGGGCGGGAAAACGACCTTTCCCTCCACACTTTTACCCTGCCCCGTGGCGCCGTGACAGATTGCGCATTGGGCCTGATAGACCTTTTCGCCCTGCACATAGTGAATATCCTTGGGTATGTCCTTACCGAGCGAACTGTAACCCCGACCACCGATATGGGTTTCGTAGACCGGCGCCTTGAGCGCCAACCATTGATGGTAGGCGCTCAAGGCCAACATGATATCGCTACCATATTCCGGCGGCTTACCGTTCAGCGAGAAGGAAAAACAGCCCGCGATCCGCTCTTCGAGCGAATTGACATGGCCGTTCTTGCCTCGATAATCCGGCAAAGTCGTCGCGGCCGGCCAGATCGGTCCCGACCAGTTCAACCGTCCCTCACCCAAATGGCAGTTCTTGCAGCTCAAGCGACTGAACACATATTTGCCGCGATATTGCTGAGTATTCATGAAGATGTCCCGCCCCTTCAAGATCACCTTCTTCAATTGCGGCTTGATTTCCTGATCCTTCATCAAATCATCGACGGTGGGCGCATGGTGAACGTATTGGTCCTTCTTGAAGGGCGGATGTTCCACCGGCACCTCGGCGGCATGGAGCACGCCACTACCCAAGATCACAGCGACCCAAAACACGGTACTGAACGGACGCATTTCATTTCCCTCCCTTGGGGTCCTGACGCGCCAGCCAAGCCGCGACGGCTTCGATTTGGGTCTCCGTCAAGCGTCCGACAATAGCCAGCATCAGATGGTTGGGATCGTTGTTCCGGGTACCCGTTTTCCAAGCCTTTAGCTGCTGTTTAATATAAGTTGGGTGCTGTCCGGCAAGTTTCGGAAAATCGGACCCAACACCCACATTACCGGGACCATGGCAGGTTTCGCAAGGCACGATGTAATGATCCCAATCACCCTTCGTGGCCAGGGCTTCGCCAAGCGCCAGCGCGCCGGGCGCGCCGGACGGCAGCGACGTGGGCGCGGTGTCCAGCGTGGCATAATAGGCCGCAACATCGGCTATCTGGCCGTCGTTGAGGTTATCCACGTTCGGCGACATCACCGCGCTCTTGCGCGCGCCAGAACGATAGTCCCGCATCTGCTTGACCAGATAGCCGGCATCCATCCCGGCAAGGCGTGGAATACCGGCCAAATCGTTACCGGCTCCATCCAGACCATGGCAGGCGATGCACGGAGCGCCGCTGCCATCGCCCGCGGTCACGATCAGCTTGCCTTTTTCAGGATCGCCGGCGCCATGGGCCACGCCAGTCAGAGCGAGCACGGCACTAAACAACCAGCCGCGATGCACTTGCATCATGACAGATTCCTCCTGTAATTCATCGCGACCGTTGCAGGGCACGGATGCCTTGTTCCAATCCCTCCAGGGTCAGCGAGTACATGCGATCGCTCATCAGTTCCCGCACCATCTGGATCGAAGGAACATAGCTCCAACGGTTCCGCGGCTGCGGGTTCAACCAGATGGCCTGCGGATAGGCCGTCAGCAATCGGCTCATCCAGACATCGCCGGCTTCCGGATTGAAGTGCTCGACGCTGCCGCCGGGGTAGGTCACTTCATAGGGGCTCATGGTGGCGTCGCCGACCAGAATCAGTTTGTAATCCCGCCCGAAGGTATGCAGCACCGACACCGTCTCGGTCTTCTCGGTATACCGGCGGCGGTTGTCCTTCCACAGCGACTCGTACACCATGTTGTGAAAGTAGAAATACTCCAGGTGCTTGAACTCGCCGCGCGCCGCCGAAAACAATTCCTCGCAGACCCGGATATGGTCGTCCATCGAGCCGCCCACATCCAGAACCAGCAGCACCTTCACCGCGTTATGCCGCTCCGGCACCATCTTAAGATCGAGATAACCGGCGTTGCGGGCCGTCGACCGAATCGTGTCGTCCAGATC
>JAGRHI010000141.1:864-1050 GCA_020445045.1 Candidatus Competibacteraceae bacterium | reverse complement strand
GGTGGCGCGAGGTTTCCTGGCCGATGCGGATACCTTCCGGGTTGTAACCGTAAGCCCCATAAGGCGAGGTGCCGGCGGTGCCGACCCACTTGTTACCGCCCTGATGCCGCCCTTCCTGCTCGGCCATGCGCTGGGCGAAAGTTTCCATCAATTTTTCCCAACCGCCCAGCGATTCGATCAACTGCT
>JAGRHI010000141.1:0-775 GCA_020445045.1 Candidatus Competibacteraceae bacterium | reverse complement strand
ACAGCGTCGCCAGTCCCTTGAAGTGACTGCCGAATACCTGATCGAAACGGTCGTAATGACGCTCGTCCTTCACCAGCGTCGCCCGCGCCAGATAGTAGAACTCGTCGATGTCGTGAGCGGTCACCCGCTGGCTCAGCGCTTCCAGCAGGGTGAGAAATTCGGTCAGCGTGACCGGCAGGCCGGCTTGGCGCAGCTTGAGAAAAAAATCGGTCATCATGAGCGGAAATCCTCGACTCAGACCTCTTTCCCACGAGTTCCCACTGGAAAGAGGCGCTGGCGGTTCGGTTCTCAATCCTTTTTGCGTCGCGACATGAACAGCAACCGCTCGAACAGGTGCACGTCCTGCTCGTTCTTCAGCAACGCCCCGTACAGCGGCGGAATCAGTTTGCGCTGGTCGCCGCGCAGCGCCTCGGGCGGGATGTCCTCGGCCACCAGCAGCTTGATCCAGTCCAGCAGTTCCGAGGTGGATGGCCGCTTCTTCAGACCCGGCACGTCGCGGATTTCGAAAAACGCCTCCAGCGCCTCGGCCAGCAGGCGCTTTTTCAGATCGGGATAATGCACTTGCACGATCCGCTCCATGGTCTCCTTATCGGGGAAGCGAATGTAATGGAAAAAACAGCGGCGCAGGAAAGCATCCGGGAGTTCCTTCTCATTGTTGCTGGTGATGATGATGATCGGTCGATGCCGCGCCTTGACCACCTGCTGGGTCTCGTAGACATAAAACTCCATGCGGTCGAGTTCGAGCAGCAAATCGTTGGGAAACTCGATATCGGCC
>JAGRHI010000140.1:28680-46957 GCA_020445045.1 Candidatus Competibacteraceae bacterium | reverse complement strand
CTACTCACGCTAAAGTCGGTCATCGCCAGGCAACTTACATCAAAAACCCCGCTGTAATATAACAGCGGGGTTTTTTTGTGGAATCCTCTCAGGTACGCGATTGTGTGTTGTCTGGGCTGAATTCCGGTAATGATTGTTCGTATTCGGCGATTATCTGTGCGCCCAGCAAAATAATGATGCTAATGGCATACAGGGTCATGAGCACGATTATCGCACCCGCTAGTGAGCCGTAGATCACGTTGACCTTCGAAAGATTAGCGAAATACCATACCAGACCGTAGCGAATTCCTTCCCACAACAGAGCGGCGGCAATGCCTCCGATAAGAGCATGTTGCCACGGCAGCCGGCCGGCCGGCATTAGCATATAGATCGAAGTGAGCACGCCGACTTGACTGCAAAAACCGACGCCATAGAGCAATGTCACGGTCAGATCGCCTAGCGACCAGTGCCAGCCCAACAGTTGGATTTCACCGGTCGCCAAGGTTTGCAGTGCGCCATTGAGCAAAGTCGCTGTCAACAGACCAAACCCCAGTAAGACAACGTATAAGTAAGGAAGCAACAACGAAATCAAGGTGTGTCGGATGTGTAGCGCGCGTCGGTGAGCAAAAATCGCCGCCATCGCGTTTTCCAGCATGCCAAAGGCCGCCGCGCTGAAAAAAAACAAGGTACCGACCATGATCCAGCCTAAAGCCTGCCTTTGATCGAGAAATTGTCCGACTTGGCCAAGAATGAGATCCGATTCGCCGGGCACAAGTTGTTCCAGAAAGCGGCCCAGAGTAGCGAGCAACCAAGTTTTCTCCAATACATTGGATAGAGCGACCAATAATAGGATAAGCAGCGGAATTAGCGATAGCAGCGCGTGGTAAGCGACGGCACTGGCCAGCAAGGTCCCTCGGTTGGCCTGAAAATGGCGCAGTACTCTTGCGAGGAACGCGAGAGGATGACGGAGAATGACGCGGGCGGGATGAAAAGGTTGCATGGATGGCTGGACCAAGCTCAGTGGGAAGCGAGATATTCCAGCAAGAGCTGGATTTCCGCCGCATACTGGTAGTGCAATTCCGGGTCGGCGGCTAACTCGGGGTCGCGAGAACCCGCCAGAATAGCCTGCAGTTTTTCGATCAACAGCCTACCGGTCGACGGAATATTGGGGCTGGCCGCAATCTGATCCAGCTTGGCGGCGAGCGCGTTGGCATCGCCGGCTTGAATGGCGTGACCCACCTGAGCGCACAAGCGGGTGCCGGGGTTGGTGTTTTCGCCACCCGCTTGCCGGTACGCGAGATATTTCTGGATGGCTTGCCGCCGCGCTTGATCGGCCACGTTGGGGTTTTGAACCGCCTGACCAAGGTCGCGTAAACCACGGCGGATCGCCCAGCTGCGGGCTGTGGGACTGTCAGGCAGGTTGCATTCGCTGGCCCGGTAGAGTTCCTGCCGGGCTTCGTCGTGTCGCCGCAACTGGATCAGTACGTTCGCCAGCTTGTTGCGGCTGGCTTCCTCGCTGTGACCGTCGCCCAACTCCCGGTAAAGTTCCGCCATCCGGCGATAGGACAAGGCCGCCGGTTCAGGTTGGTTGAGCAACTGATGCAAGTGGCCCAGCTCGCCCAGCGTTTCGGCGATCCCGCTCCGGTTACGCTGTTGCTCGTATAGGTAGAGGGCTTGCTGACAGGCATGAAGCGCCGCTTCGATCTCGCGGTTCATTTTCCGGGCCAGACCGAGTTGCCGCCAAGCCTGCGCCGTGCCTTCCGGTTCGCCCAGCGCTTCGAATGTCCGTCGGGCGGTGTCGTACAGCTTGGCGGCTTCGGCATAACGTCCCTGCCGTTGACGCACCAAGCCGAGTTGCATGTTGTTGGTCGCGAAGGTCGCATTGTTGGTGTTGGGTCCGGCTTGCGCCAGCGCGGCCTCGTAGGCGTCGACCGCTTCCTGCAAGCGTCGTAAATAGGTCAGGCAATCGCCGTTTTCGGCATCGGCGACCGCGGCCATGCGGCTGGCGTTGACGTTGCCGGCATCCGCCAGCATCTGGAACAATTGACGGGCGGTGGTCAGTTCCCGCGAGGCGGGTTCGGCGGCCTCGGCCAGCTTCAGCAGCTTGCCCAGTTGAAAATGCGCGCGGGCCAGATCGTAGCTGGCGCCGGCGTAGGCATCGGCGCCGGCATCCTGGCATAAACGCAGCATTCGCCTCGCCGCTTGCAGGGCATCTTCCAGCGCTCCATCGTTGCGCAGCCGTTCGACGTTCAAGCGCTCGGTTTCGAAGCGAGCCCGGCTCCAGCCGAGCAGCGCTTGGCCGGCCCGTTCACGGGCGGTCACGACTTCGGCCAGTGTGGCGGGGAAACCGAGATCGGCCAGCATGTGCTCTAGTTGAACCGCCATCCGAGCGACTCGTTCGTGAGCGGCATGCTGGATATGATCGCGCAGTAAAGCGAGCAAATTGGGCAGCTCCAGCCGCAGCAACCGGGTCGCGCNNTCGCGCGGGCGTTATCCTTGAAATACTGCTGGTAGAGAACCGCCAGCAGTCGTTCCATGGCGGCGCGCCAGCGTTCTTGCCAGATCGTGCGCTGATCCGGACTCAACTGGCAGGTCAGGTAGTGGGTTAGCGCGGGATCGAAGCGCAGGTGGCCGTAGCCCTGATCTTCAGCCAGGCCTAGGTCGATGATCCGTGCGCAGAACGCATCGGTGGCCAGCATATCGGCGCTCATGGCATGCCCCAGGGCGATGCGGTTGATACCCTCCCTGCAAAACGCAAGAACCGCTAGTTGCTCCCGGTCTTGACTGGAAAGTCGGCGCAAGGTGAGTTCCAGGCTCAGGTAGAGCGGCCATTGGGGGTCGTCGCCGTGAATGTGCAACAACTCGGCCTGTAGCGGGCGCAGCAACTTGAAGACCGCGCCCACGCCTAGGACGCTGATTTCATGGGTCAGGCAGCTTAAGGCGCCCGGATGTCCCCCGGCTAACGCGGCGACATCGCGCAACTGCCGGAAACTCTTGCCGCTGTCGGTGTTTGGTGGCATTTCCCGTGCCGCGATCAGCGTCTGACCGATCATGGCGATGGCATCGCTTTCACTCAGTGGGCTCAGTCTCGTTTCCGTCCAGGGTTGGGCGAAGGAGGGTGGGCCGATCCGGCCAAGCCCCAATAGACGAAGGTCGGGCCAGTTGTCCAGAAACTGCTTCCAAAATTGATCGAGCGCTTCATCCTGCTCCGAGGGCCACTGCTCCAACTGGTCGAGCACGATCAGAGTCGGTTCCGTGTGCAATGTTTGCCGGAGATAGTCCAGCGCTTGCCATTGAGTAGGGTAGCGCACGACCGACCAGTGCCTCCCTTCCGGGAGTAATTGCCGGCCCAAGGTTTCCAGCAGCGTGCGCGTGTCGTCGACATCGCTGGCGCGGATGTAGGCGATGTGGCGGTAGCGGCCACATCGTGCCTGCCAGTCGGCCAAGGCTACCGCGGCGGTGGTCTTGCCGCTGCCACCGGGTCCGCGCAGGAAGACGCTGGTGTGAGTTTCGAACAGTCGTTCCAGGATCAGTAGATCGCGCCCGCGCCCGATGCAGCCGACCGCGGAAGGCTCGGGCAACGACTCCAGTGGGTTGGGTCGGGGTCGATCGAGCAGCCGGCGCCAGAGATCCAACGGGGGGCGCACGGTGAGCCGGGGGTCGTGCTGGCCGAGGTAAAGGGCGCAAGTCGGCCAGTCCCGCAGATAAACCCCGCCGCCACCCAAGCCGACGGTGCGGTAGCTATCGCTGGCTAGCTGGCGGTGGCCGGCGAACATGGCTTGGCTGATGCGGGAACCCCGTAGTAGTTCTTCGTAAAATGCCGCCCAGAACCGACCCAGGGTTTCCATTGGCGTGCTGGGATGGACGGTGATCGTGGCCGCGATGCCCGCCGCCAGCAGGGCGGAGACCAGCTCGGATACGGCGGCGGAGCCCGCGCCGTCTCTGGAACAGGCCAGAACGACCAGACGGATGCGGTAGGTGGCCAGCAGGGACGCCAGCGCCGACGCCGGGACAAAGTGGGTCTCACGACACAGCGGTGCATGCAGGTCATGGCTGGTCTCGAAGCCAAACACGGCGGCATTCTGATCGGAGTCGTGGCGGAGATAGCCATTCAGATGCAGGGCGGTGAAGGGTCGCCCGGCGGACCAGGCATCGTTCAGGTGTTTTTCCAGCGTCGCAAGCGTCGGCGGGTTGAGCAGTTGCAGTTCCGTCAGGTCACCCAGATTGCCGAGCGCTTCCAGTAGCGGCAGGGTATGGTGGCGGTAATCGGGGTGGCCGGTCGGTTCGGGATCGGGGCGTGGGCTGATCGCCAGGACGCGCAGCGGTGGGGGAGCCGGCGAGAAAGGTTCGCCACCGCCGGAGAGCTGGCGCTGGAACTGGATCGGTTGTTTACCTTGGAGCAGAAAGCCGGCTTCATCGTGCAGCAATTCCCAAGGCAGGCCGAGCACCGCCGCGGCGGTTGCCGGAGCGGCATCCGTTCGTACCACCAAGCGGTGGTCACGGGCCTCTGGATCGGCGCGCCAAGCTGTCGTCAAGTCTCGCAAGTCCGGCGCGCCGAGAGTGGCCTGGTAGAGGGCGCGGCCCCAGGACGCCAGGAAGACATCGGTCTGGCGGGCAAGCTGGCGAACGGTATCGATTGGCCAGCAGAGGTGATCTTGTAGGTACCAACGCAGAATGCGTGGGTCGGGTGGCCGGGGTAGCGGACCGACGTTCGTGCTGACGATGGTCGAGTTTCGCAAGGGGTGATGGTTGAGTCTTGCGGCGAGCCGCCAACCATCGGGAGTTATCGGATGGCTCTGACTGAAAGTGAGTTCCAGTTCCACCAGCGGTGGACGAGTGCGGTCGGTGGCGGTTTCGCCGGGAAGCGGTTCGCCCAGTGCCGTCAGCAGGCCCGGCATCGCCACGCCCAGCCCCTCGGTGGACAATTGAACCGGGGCGGTTCGCGGTGGCGGGGTAAACCAGTGGTTGAGGATGGCGAGATCGACGCCGGGCAGCAATAGAGGAATGACTCGGTAGCTACTCACTCGCCGCCGTTCCGTTTCCTGCGCGATCTCGATCTCCCGGCGCAACCAGGTCGGGTCGCCGGTGTTGAGGCTGAGCACCACGATGACTTGGCGAGCCTGTTCGATGGCCCAGCGGATCCCGGGCGCCAGCCGTTCGCCGCCGCGCAGGCCGTGGGTATCGCGCCAGATGTTCAGGCGGTAGGTTTCCAGGGCCAGGGCCAGGTCCTGGGCGAAGGCGGCATCGGCATGGGCATGGCAGATAAAGATGGAGGCGGTGGCCATCGTGCGACTCCGGAAAGGTGTCGGATCCACTGAGGATGTTAGCGCAAAAATACCTCCATGGAACGCTTGAAAAGTGTGGGTTTAACCCCATTTAAATGGTAACAGCAAGGGGCGTTCGATAAAGCGCCGAAACCCAAACATAGAGGAGGTTTGACCATGGCTCTGATGCGCTATGAACCTTTCAATCTGTTGAACCAGTTGCAGCGAGAAGTAAACCGGCTGCTGGATACCGGCCGCTTGGGCGACGAGGAGTCCGGCAATATTCTGGCCGACTGGGCGCCGGCGGTGGACATCAAGGAAGAGCCGAATCAGTTCGTCATCCACGCCGATCTGCCGGGTGTTGACATCAAGGATATCGATATTACCCTGGAAAACGGGGTGTTGACCCTGAAAGGCCAGCGGGCCGCCGAGAAGAAGGAAGAAACCGAACAGTATCGCCGGGTCGAGCGGGTGCGCGGAACCTTCCTGCGGCGGTTCTCGTTGCCGGATGTGGCCGATGCCGACAAGGTCAGCGCCAAGTGCAAGGACGGCGTGCTGGAGGTGATGGTGCCGAAGCGCGAGTCGGCGCAGCCGCGGCGGATCGCCATCGAGAGTTGATCCAGTCGCGGTGGGGCGCGGCGGTATGCCACGTTCCGGTGGATCGTGCGAACAGCGCGGGCTTCGGCCCGCGCTGGCGTTTTGCGCGGTGGACACGATCAATGGATCTCGTGCACGATTTCGCCCAGGCCCGCGCGCCGGAGGGCGTCGTTGAGCAGCCGGCGCACCTGCCGGACGGTATCCAGTTGCAGCGCCTGTCGTGCCAGTTCCCGCGTTTCGGGCCGAGTGAAGCCGCGGATCGCCCACTTGACCCGCGGCAGGCTGACGGTGCTGGCGCTCAGGCTATCCGCGCCCATCCCCAGCAGCAGCACCGCCGCGCCGGGGTCGGCCGCCATCTCTCCGCATAAGTTGACCAATCGATCGGCGCGATGCCCCTCCGCGACGATATGCGCAATGGTTTTCAGTACCGCCGGATGCAGGTTGTCGTACAAGCCGGCGATACGGGCGTTGTCGCGATCCACCGCCAGCAGATACTGGGTCAAGTCGTTGGTGCCGACCGATAGGAAGTCCACCTTCCGCGCCAATTGCGCGGTCTGCCAGGCAGCGGACGGTACTTCGATCATCACCCCGATCGGGGGTCGTGCCGCGGGCCAGCCGTCTTCCCGCAATTCCCGATGGGCCTGGTCCAGCAGTCGCAGCGCCTCCTCCACTTCTTCGACGGTGGTGATCATCGGGAACAGGATGCGCAAATTGTGGGATTCGGCGTTGGCGCGCAGCATGGCGCGCAACTGCGTCAGAAATATCTCCGGGTGATCGAGGGTGAAGCGCATCCCGCGCCAGCCGAGGAAAGGATTTTTTTCCTCGATCGGGAAATAGGGCAGGGTCTTGTCGCCACCGATATCCAGGGTGCGCATCACCACCGGCCGTGGCGTGAGGGCGGCCAGCATTTGCCGGTAGATGTGGTACTGCTCGTTCTCGCTGGGGAACGACTCGCGCACCATGAAGGCGAATTCGGTGCGGTACAGGCCGATGCCCTCGGCGCCGCTGTCGCGGACGGTGGCGATGTCGGTCAGCAGCCCGGCCTTGGCGTACAACGACAGCGGATGACCGTCGCGGGTAACGGCCGGTTGGTCGCGCAAGGCGTTCAGCTCGGCCGACAGCTCGGCCTCGGCGGCGATCAGTTGCTGGTATTCCTCGCGCACCGCCGGGTCCGGTTCGATGTAAATCCGGCCCTGATAGCCATCCACGATGATGGCGCAGCCCTCGTAGCGGCCGATCGGCCGATCGCCCAGGCCCATGATCGCCGGGATGCCGATCGCCCGCGCCAGAATGGCGACATGGGACAACGCCGAACCACGCAGACAAACCAGGCCGGCCAGCCGTTCCGGCGGTACCGCCGCTAGGTGGGCCACGCTCATTTCCTCGGCCACCAGCACACAGCGCTCGGCGACGGGTTCGGTTTGTCGGCCGGGATCCGCCCGCAAATGATGCAGCACCCGCCGGCCCAGGTCGCGGATATCCTCGGCGCGGGCGCTGAGGTAGGGGTCCTCGGCCCGTTCCAGCAGCCGGACCCTGGCCAACACCGCGTCGCGCCAAGCGGCTGGCGCCCAGCGGCCGGCCTGGAGGATGCCGGCCAGGGTGTCGCCAATCAGGCTGTCGCTGCTCAGCATCATGCGGTGGACGGTGAACAACGCCTGTTCGGTTGGGGGCAATAGCGGCGACAGCCGTTCGCAAGCACCGCGCAGCTCGTCATCGACGGTGGCGATGGCCGCCCGAAACGCCGCTTCCTCGGCGGCGGGATCGAGTGCCGGACGGTCGGGAACGTCGTCGAGTTCGGCCAGCAGGTGCGGGATGGTCACGATGCCCATCGCCACACCCGGCGCGCCAGCGATGCCTTGCAGGGCGCGGGTGCCGGTCGCCAGCGGGTTGAGCAGTTCCTGGGTGGCGCCGCTGAGAATGGCGTGATTGAGGGTACTGGCCAGTTGGGCGGCGATGGTGACCAGGAAATCCACCTCGGCGGGCTGGAACTGGCGGGAAGCGGTATGCTGGATGGTCAGCACGCCCAGTACTCGGCGATATTGAATCAGCGGTACGCCGAGGAAAGCGTGATAGTCCTCTTTGTCGACGTCTTGGATCAGATGAAACCGGGGGTGGCGGGCCGCGTCTTCCAGATTCAACGGTTCCTGGCGTTCGGCCACCAGCCCGATCAGTCCTTGCTGGCGGTTCAAGCGCACGCGGCCGACGGCGCGCGGATTCAGGCCGGCGGTGGCCATCAGAACGTACTCGCGATTGTCTTCGTCGGCCAGATAGAGGGTGCAGGCGGCGACGTGCATCGCATCCCGAATCTGGTTGACCGTGATCGCCAGCGCGCTGGGCAAATCCGGCGCGGCGCTGACATCCTGAACGATACGGCGCAGGGTTTCGAGCATGTGGCGGGATTCCTTCCGGCTGGAAACGGTTCGAAGCATGAGGGACGCCACCACAATGGATTGCGATAGCGCGAGGTAACCAAACGTTATGACGTGGTGGTTCAAGATGTTGGCGGCTCCATGAGAGGCGCGATCGCGAAGATTCCGAGGTGATTGAGTACACCTTATATGGCTAAGGTTGCCAATGACCTCAAGAGTTCGCGCCGCGCATCGCCCGGAAGCCCGTTAGAATAGATCGTTTTCGAATGACCGGGAATGAAGGCTTATGCACGAGGCAACACCATTGACCGCCGATCCGGCCCAAATCGCCCGCTTGATGCGGCGGGCGACTTACGCTTCGGTGTTTACCGCCACGATGTTGATCGTCGGCAAGCTGACGGCGGCGTTGCTGACCGGCTCGGTCAGCGTACTGGCGTCGCTGATGGATTCGATGATGGACGTGGCGGCGTCGATCATTAACCTGCTGGCGGTGCATTACTCCCTGCAACCCCCCGATCGCGACCATCGGTTCGGTCACGGCAAGGCGGAACCGTTGGCGGGGCTGGTGCAGGCAGCCTTCATCGCGGGTTCGGCGGTGTTTCTGATCCTGCATGCGGTGGACCGCCTGTTACACCCACAGCCGATCAAGGACGCCTTGGTCGGCGTTGGGGTGCTGTCGTTCGCCATGGTCGCCACCGGAGCGCTGCTGCTGTTCCAACATTACGTCATCCGTCGCACGCAGTCCACGGCGATCCGCGCCGATGCCTTGCACTATGCCACCGACCTGCTGACCAACGCCGCCACCATCGTGGCGCTGGGACTGGCGATGCTGGGTTGGCCGAGCATGGATCCGATATTCGCGATCGGCATCGCGCTGTACATTCTCTACAGCGCCGGCCATATCGGCTACGAATCCATTCAATTGCTGATGGATCACGAACTGCCTCCCGAGGTGCATGCCCGAATCAAGGAGATCATCCGCGCCCATTCGCAGGTGCGCGGCATGCATGAGGTCCGCACCCGCCGTTCGGGACAGACTTACTTTATCCAATTACACCTGATGATGGACGATCATCTGACCCTGCTGGAGGCGCATCGGGTGGCCGACGAGGTGGAGGCATCCCTGCTGGCGGTGTTTCCCAACGCCGACGTGCTGATTCACGAGGACCCGAGTAGCGAGTCGCCACCACGACCACTGCCGGAGTGATCGGGCGCTCGCTGATTGGTGGGTGGTGCGTCAGGGCTGTACCGACGGCAGATGCACGGTCAATTGCTCGAACGGAATGATCCAGCCATATTGGTTGCAGGCACTGACGGCGGTGCGTTGCAGGAAGCGGCGAATGGGCCAGTAGTGTTCGGCCCCGCTGCCCATGAATACCGCCACGATCAACAGATTGAGTGAGGATGCCGCCGCCTCGTTGAATTCCACCAGCAAATCCTTGAGATGGGAACGGAATGGCTGCTGTTCCAGGTGTTCTTCGAGATACGCGCGCAATTGAGGCACGATTTCGCTCAGGATTTCGCCTTGATGACAGTAGTCCAGCCCGAAGACGACAGGTACCGCAAAGCCTTCCAGCGATAGATTGCGCGGGTTTTTGCCGAGATAATCGGTGACCGTAAAGGTCTTGACCGCTCCGATGACCTGTAGCTGCACCACCTCGGGGGTTTGTACCAGCACCTTGCCGTAGATGTCGCCGTCCAGAATGACGATGTCGTTCTCCCGGCTGGGAAACCAGGATTCCTCCGGCGCATGAGGACGCGACTGCAAATCGACCAGCCGGTCGAGCGGTAGACGCAAGGTGCCGCCGCGCAGCAGTGGGTTATGCAGGGTCGAATAGATGTTCAGCGAGGTGATCCGCCAAGGCACGCCTGCATACACGATCCGTTCGCCTTCCCGGACGCTGCCCATGTCGAGCAGGATGCGGATTTCCGCCATATAGCGCGGCAGCGATTGCCGCAGGCCCCACAGAATGCCGATCGCCAACAGGATCAACAGGCCAAGCAGCAGCCAATCGCTTCGGGTATACAGAATGAGGATGGATACGAAAAAAGCCAGCATGAAGGTGAGCATCTTGAAGAACAACGCGGTTACCCGCGTCAGCCGGTGTGTTTTCCTTCGGCGTTCCTGGCCCGTAAGCCAGCCGGCCAGCCAGCCGAATCCGCCCAGCACCAGATAAGTCAGCACGAAACCGCCGATCGCCAGCACCAAATTGAGGCCCCGGCCGCTGGCGAATTCCTGAAGTGTGAGGGTGAGTCGCTGGTTGTTCCCTTCACTTGGCGCCGTCAGTCGTTCAAGTTGGACGTTGATGCGCTGCAAGCGGCTCGCGGTTTCCTCACGATGATCCCGCCACCGCTCCAGCGTCGTCTGCAGCGCCTGTTTTACGGAAGGTTCCTTTACCATCGTCAAAGTTTGCTTGATATGGGCGATGGCCTCGTCAATGGTTTGCAGTCGGGTTTCGTACAAGGTCCGCTCGTTGCGCAGGCGTTCGATCATCCGCGGCCGTTCGGTTAGTCGCTTCAATTCGTCAAGCAGAGGCTGGATCACGTCCTCGATTTCCTGTTGCCAGTTGAAGGTGGTCCCGGTTTCTTGTTGGAGTCCGGCACTACTGGAGCCGCCGGTGGCGATTTCCTCGAACGAGGTCTGTAACTCCTGCAACCGGTTGGTGGTCTGTGCCACCTGCTCGTTCAGTTGCTGCGCTTCGGCGGGGGCTGGGGTGCGTTTCAATTGCCGGTTTAGATCAGCCTGTTCATTCTCGACTTCATGAATCGTGTCGAGCAGTGTTCGCAACTGTTTTTCCCGCGAGGGAGCGGCGACGGTGGGCCGCGCCTGCGTTGCGGGGGTGGTTTTCGCGGGGGGGGGTACTTGGGCGTGCAGGTTTTGCACGAACAAGCCGAGACTCAGAATGACTAACCAGCGAAGCGGCATGGAATTCCTCCTTCGGATTTGCACAAACGGAAACGGCCTCCCGAACTCGGGAAGCCCGGTTGCCGGCCGATATATCGAAAGCAAGTTCAGGCAGGGTCGTGCCCGGTATGGGAGTACGCGTGGATGAAAGCTGGGAATGGGGTGCGGGACGGGCGCCCGCCTAATCTGGAACGTATCGGGGTCATGAGACGAACGAACGGAAACGGCGGGTTCAGTATGCTGTCAGCGACATGCCGGCGACGGGCGTGATGCCTTGTCCGTCGGACCCGGCGAATTCGAACGGGATCGAGACCAGTTCCATGCCCGCATTGCGCTGGATCGCGAAGTGCAAGTGTGGGCCGGTGGAAAAGCCGGTGTTGCCGGAGTTGGCCAACCAAGTACCACGTTTCACCCGCTGCCCCGGTGCCACTTGGATCGAATCAGGATGCAAGTGAGCATATATGGCCATGGTGCCGTCGTCGTGCAGGACGCGTACCGCGTTGGCTCGGCTTTGATATTTCGGGTCGGTGCCACCGTCGAAGAAATCGCCGGCCACTTCCATGATGGTTCCGGCCCGCGCGGCGCGCACCGGAGTGCCCAGCGGCAGGCCAATGTCCACCGCGTAGCGGCTCTGCGGGTGTTGGTGGCTGAAGCCGCCGTCGAACGCCTGGCCGACGCGGAACCGTTGTCCTGGCGCGAACGGTGGCGCGTAGGGTTGCTCGGGTCGATGCTTGGCGGTGGGGTCGCCCAGCACCGCCCGTACCTGGTAACCGTAACTCCAGCGTACGCCGACTGGTTTGAGCGCGACCACCGTCAGTTCCGTGCGGGCCGGGACGACCACGCGCACCGGCAACGGCGGTTCGGCGCGCATGTTCTTCAGTTCCTTGGCGCTGATTTCCACCTCCACCGGGCCGTAATAGTCGTTGATCGCCGCCAGCACCGGCGCTTCCGGAGTGCCGCGATTGCGGATGCTGATCCTGGCCGGTAGATCGTGGACCGGCAACGGGCTGATCTCGACCGGCATATCGGTGACGGGTGGCCGGTCGGTGAACGACCAAGCACCGTTGGCATCCTGATATTTGTAGAGTTTCTTGGTCAGCGCCGGTTGCGATTCCAACAAGGCGAGCACCGCCAGCAACGCAACCGCTATCGGACCGGGCGCTTGAAAGCTTGTTCGCGCGATAACCATGCGGATCGTGGGTCAGGGGGTAAAATGGTGGATGTGTACGCCTTCCTGGTGACTTTTGGCCAGCTCGATCATTTTGGTGGCGACGGTTTCCGCCGGCACCGGCCGGTAGCGGCTGAAGGGTCCCCACAGGAATGGCGTCCAGAGTGGCGCCAGTCGTTGGCTCCAGTCTTCGACCAGCCGGGCTTCACGGTGTTCGCCCAACAATAACGCGGGACGCAGCAGGTGAACGGCCTTGAACGGCAGTTCGCTGACCGCCGCCTCGGCCCGGCCCTTGACCCGGTTGTAGAAAACCGGCGAACTGGGGTCGGCGCCGACCGCCGAGACCAGCACGAAACAGGGCACGCCACGCGCCGCCGCCAGTCGGGCCAGTTCGGCGACGTAGATGTGGTCGACCTTGGCGAACGCTTCCGGCGAGCCGGCCGCCCGGTGGGTGGTGCCCAGGCAACACAGGACGGTGTCAGCCTCGATGGCGCCGGCGTGATCGCGCAGTTGGTCGAAATCCACCAGGTGTACGGTGAGCTTCGGGTGTGCTTGTTCCATCGGATGGCGAGCGAAGATCGTGACCTGGCCGATATCGTCGTCCGCCAGCAATTGGGTCAAACAATGCCCTCCGACCAAGCCAGTCGCTCCCACCAGTAAGACGCGGATTGCCGATTGTCGTTGTTCCCCCATGTTGGTGCTCCCGATCTTGGTCACTGGATTCTTATCGCTGAATGTTTGACGCGAGATCCGGCGCCGGCCGAATCTCGAACAGTTTGCTGGATACCCGTTAAAGCATAGTCGTCGTTTGGCTTTTCCCAAATCACCCGCGTGATCGATAGCCGACGACGAGGAGGAGCACGGCGCGCGACGGATGCAAAATCGATCGGGAGGCGGGGGGTTCACGATCAAGGGCGAAACACCGCTGCCCGCCGGACGCGGTGGGTGTCGGAGCGGGCTTGGCGGTTATCGGGTCAGCGGGTTGACATCGATCGATCCCACACAGTCCCTTTGCATACGCGCTGGGGAATTCGCGTACCTGGGCGGGTGGCCGCTAATGGAACCGGTTCTCAAGCCGCGCTGGTCAGCTTCTCGTACTTGATTTGCAGTTGCTCGTCGGTTTCGGCGTGGTTCGGGTCCGGGACGATGCAATCCACCGGACAGACTTCGATACATTGCGGGGTGTCGAAGTGGCCCACGCACTGGGTGCAGCGGTTCGGGTCGATTTCGTAGATCTCTTCGCCCTGATAGATGGCTTCGTTCGGGCATTCGGGTTCACACACGTCGCAGTTGATGCATTCGTCGGTGATCATCAGTGCCATGGCTGGCTCCTCGATTCTATTTTGTTGATTCGCGGCCGGTTCGCGGCACCGGCAAGTTGCAACTCAAGCCCGTCCGACCGGGAGCGGTCAGGCTGAATTTCCGAGTATTTTACTCAATTAATGGCGCAAGGCGAATTTCGCCGCCAGCGCCGCCTCGACCTTGGGGTGGACGAACGGTGCGATGTTCCCGCCCAGCTTGGCGACTTCGCGCACCAGACTGGAGGAGACGAAGGCGTATTGCTCGGCGGGGGTCAAGAAAATGGATTCGATCTGGGGGTTCAAGCGGCGGTTCATGCTGGCCAATTGGAATTCGAATTCGAAATCGGATACCGCGCGCAATCCGCGCATGATGACGTTGGCGCCGACGCTCTTGGCAAAATTGACCAGCAGGATGTCGAAACCGCGCACCTCGACGTGAGGCAGGTGCGATACCACCTCGTTCACCAGTGCCACCCGCTCCTCCAGCGAAAACAACGGTTGCTTGTTGGGATTGGCGGCGACGCTGACGATCAGCCGCTCGAACATGCGCGCGCCACGATCGATCAGATCGGCGTGACCGTTGGTGATGGGGTCGAAAGTGCCCGGATAGATGGCGACGACGGACATGAGCGGTTCCTGGCGGTGCGGAGGTTGCCTGAATTATCGGGAAAGCCCGGCGGCAAGGCAACCGGACGAGATCGGTGCTTCCCGTCGCGCCAGCCGGTAAGTTACCGCGCCGGCGGTTTTTTCCCGGTAGGGCATCCAGCACGCTGGCAAATCGAGCGTTCCCGCTTCCGCCTCGGCTTCCAGATAGATCCAGGCGCTGGTCGTCAGCCAGCCGCCCGCTTCCAAGGCCGCGCAACTGGGTTCCAGCAGACCCTGTCCGAACGGCGGGTCGAGCAACGCGATCTCGAACGGCGTTCCCGGCTGGCGTAGCCAGGCCAGGGCATCGGCCTGCTCGACGCGCGCGTGCTGGGCACGCAACTGGTCGAGATGACCTCGTAGGGCGCGAACCGCGCGCGGATGGCGTTCGACGAACACCACTTCGGCCGCGCCGCGCGACAGCGCCTCGATGCCGAGCGCGCCGCTGCCGGCGAACAGATCCAGGCAGCGGGCGCCGGGCAGGATCGGCGCCAGCCAGTTGAACAAGGTTTCCCGTACCCGGTCCGGGGTCGGGCGCAGGCCAGGAAGATCCGGGAAGGTCAATCGCCGGCCGCGCCATTGCCCGCCAATGACGCGCAACTGGTTGGCGTGACCGCCGCGCTGGCTCATGAGCGGTCTGGTGGCGTCGGTGATGGAGAGGCGCCGGTTGGGTTCGACGGGGTCGGTGTGTTTTGACCACCGCCGACGATCACCACGATTTGCCGGTCGGGTTGGATATGCCGTTGCCAAGCGGTCTTGACCTGCTCCAGGCTGATGCCGTTCATGGTGTCGATGAAGGTTTGCAGATAATCCAGCGGTAGACCGTGGAACGCGATCAGTCCCAGATAATTGACCAGTTTGCCGTTACCGGCAAGATTGAGCGCGAAGCCGCCGGTGATGTTCCGGCGGGCTTCCTCCAACAGCTGGGGATCGGGACCGTCGGCGCTGAACTGGCGCAGGGTGGTTTGCGCCACCTGGAGCGCGGTGTCCGCCTGATCGTTGCGGGTTTGCAGATTGATCAGGAAGGGGCCGGTTTGCCGCATCGGCGAAAAAGCGCTGTAGGCGCCGTAGGCCAGTCCGCGCTGTTCGCGGATTTCCTGGGACAGTTGCGAGACCAGGCCGTTACCGCCCAGCACGTGGTTGCCCAGATAGAGCGCGTAGTAGTCCGGATCGGCGCGGCTGACCCCGAGCTGGCCGATGAGGATATGGCTCTGGCTGGAAGGATGGGGGATGCGGATGGTCTGGCCGGTGGCGAGGGCAAGGACCGGCGGGGGTGGCGGTACCGGTTCGCCCTTGGGCAGGCCGCCAACCAGGGCGTTGGCCAGTTGCTCGGCGGCGGGCCGGTCGAGATCGCCGACGATGGCGACGACTGCATTGGCGGCGGTGTAATAGCGGCGGTGGAAGGCCTGAATGTCGGCGCGGGTGATGGCGTTCAGGCTGGCCGGGGTGCCATCGGGCGGCGAACCGTAGGGATGATCGCCGTACAGCGCCTTGAAAAAAGCGTCTTGGGCGATGGCACCGGGCGACTGGGCGCGTTCCTGGAGCGCCGTCAGCATTTGCTGGCGAACCCGCTCCACTGCGTCGGGAGCGAAGCTCGGCTCCTTCAACAGGCGGGCGACGGTTGCGACGGCGGGTTGTAGGTAGCGCGGATCAGTCAAGCTACGCAGTGCCACCGCAGCCAAGTCGCGTCGCGAACTGGTGGCCAGCCGGGCGCCCACCTGATCCAGGCGGTCGGCGATGGTGTCGGCCGACCAGTCGCCGGCGCCTTCCTCCAGCAAGCCATTGGTCAGTTTCGCCAAGCCCGGTCGTTCGCCGTCGCGGACCGAACCGGCTCCGAACAGGATTTGCGCGTCCACCATCGGCAGTTCCCGGGCGGCGATGAAGTAGACCGGCACGCCGTTGGTGGTGCGCCAGTTCTGGATTTCGGGGATGGCCTGAGCCAGGCTGGAGACGCACAACAACGCGGTGGCGAGCAAGCCCGATAGCGACGGTTTCAGAGAAGGCATGGCTGGAAGAATCCTGTGCGCCTCTCACCCTTTTCGGGAGAGAGGATTGGGAGAAGGATCGGAGTTGGAAGGCTTTTAGCGGATCGCATGATCCATCCCAGCGCTGGGCACGGCCGGACGGTGGTCGTCCAGCGGTAGCGGTTCCAGCGTGGCCACGGTCAAACGGTCGTCGGTCAGGTACTTGCGGGCAACCTCTCGCACCTGTTCCGGGGTGACCGCCTGGAGGCGTTGCACGTAGTCGTCCAGCCGGTTCCAGCCCAGCCCGACCGTTTCCAGCATGCCCAGCCGCATCCCCTGGTAGAACAGCGAGTCCTGCTGATAGACATCGGAGGCGGCCGCCTGGGCGACCACCCGCGCCAGTTCCTCGGGGCTGACCGGCTCCTCGCGCAGTTTGGCGACTTCGGCGCGCAGGGCCTGTTCCAGTTCGGCGCTGGTGTGACCCGGCGCGGGATTTCCGGCCAGCAGAAACAGTTCTTCCAGCCGCGAGGTCGGGTTGTAGCCGGCGCCGGCGCCGGCGGCGATCTGGGCGCCGCGCACCAGATGGCGGCTGATCCGGCCACTGTTGCCACTATCGAGAACGCCGTCTAGCACATCCAGGGCATAGGGCTCCCATTCCTCGGTGGCGGTTTTCAGGGTCGGCGCCTTGTAGCCGAGCAGGACGTAAGGTACTTCCGCCGGGGTTTTGACCACGATCCGGCGCTCGCCCAGTTGCGGTAGTTCCACCGCCGGCTTGGGCGGCGTCAGTTCGCTGGATGGCAGCGGCCCGAAGTGTTTCTGGGCCAGAGCGCGGACCTGGTTGGGGTCGACGTCGCCGACCACCACCAGAGTGGCGTTGTTCGGGGCATACCATTGCTGGTACCAATGCTTGAGATCGTCCAGGGAAATGGCCTGGATGTCCTGCATCCAGCCGATGATGGGGTGGCGGTAGGGACTGGTGAGGAAGGCGGCGGCTTGGAATCGCTCGCTGGTCAACGATTCGGGTTGGTCTTCGGTGCGCAGCCGGCGCTCCTCGGTCACCACCTGGGCTTCCTTGTTCACGTCCTCCGGCTTGAGCAGCAGGTGGCGCATCCGGTCGGCTTCCAGCCGGAAGCTGAGTTCCAGCCGTTCCTTTTCCAGGGTCTGGAAATAGGCGGTGTAGTCGCGACTGGTGAAGGCGTTCTCGTCTCCGCCGTTGGCGGCGATCAGGCGGGAGAACTCGCCGCCCGGCACCGTCGGCGTGCCCTTGAACATCATATGTTCCAGCAGGTGGGAGATGCCGGTCAAGTCGCTGGGTTCGTAGCTGGAGCCGACCTTGTACCAAACCTGCGAAACCACCACCGGCGCGCGATGATCCTCGCGCACCAGGATTTTCAGGCCGTTGTCCAGGGTGAATTCGTGGACCGGCGCGGCCGCGAAGGCGGCGGGGGTCACGGACAGCCAGAGGGCTGCGAAGAGGGTTCGACTGCGCGACATGAGATCTCCGGGTTTGGCCGATTCCAAGATTGCGGTTTCGGTCATTGGGCAGTCGGCGGCGGCAAGGGTTCAGCGCGACGCACAGGTATCGGGAGCGTCGTCTTGCGGTCATTGCCCGCCCATCATTCCATGGCGCCATCCAGGGCGGCGATCTTGCGCAAGCGCATCAGGCCATGCTCTTTGCGGCGGGCGATACCCGATCGGTTTTCCCGACATCAAGCTATCCAACGTCAAGTCCGCCAATCGCCTAGTTAATCGCTGAGAATTTGGAGTAAAATCGCACACATTGTGAAAATTAAGTGACTGTTGGGTTATTGTATCGGCGTACCAATCGCTATTGATCGTATCGTCACTCAAGCGGCTTTATCGCCACCCGCGATCTTGCATTGTCGATTGTCCACAGCCTAGATTGAACTAATATAAGCGCATCAACGATTCCTCCGGTGGTTGCAATGTCCTCATCCCTTCCGTCCAGCAATGGCACTGAGATCATCGTCGCCTCCACCCAGTCTCGGTTGCGGGTCAAATTCGAGGCGATCGAACTGCGGGTAATCGCCGGTCCGGACGCCGGCCTGGAAACCAGCCTCGGCCTGC
>JAGRHI010000140.1:26767-28673 GCA_020445045.1 Candidatus Competibacteraceae bacterium | reverse complement strand
CGGTATGCATGGGCTCCGCGCTGGACAACGATATCGTGCTGAGCGACCGCGCGGTCTCCCGCCGGCACGCGGAAATCCGCATGACCCCGAACGGGTTGATGCTGCGCGACCTCAATTCCACCAACGGTACGTTCATCAACGATGTGCGCATCACCGAAGCCTACATTCCCCCGAACGCCGAATGCCGGCTCGGTTACTCCCGGCTGCTGATCCGCCAGCACACCGAGGAGCGCAAGGTGGCGGTATCGCGCCAGGACCGATTGGGCGAACTGGTGGGCGCGAGCGAGCGGATGCGGGAGCTGTACGGCATGATCCAAGCCGTGGCCGCCACGCCGACCACCGTGCATCTGCACGGCGAGTCGGGCTCTGGCAAGGAGTTGGTGGCCCGCACCCTGCACGCCCTGTCGGGTCGTACCGGGCCGTTGGTGGTGTTCGACGCCTCGGTGACCGACCCCGAAATGGTGCGCAACGACTTGTTCGGCCATATCAAGGGCGCATTCACCGGTGCCACCGGCTCGCGCGAGGGTGCGTTCCGCCAGGCGCACACCGGCACCTTGTTCATCGACGAAATCGGCGAGTTGCCACTGGATTTGCAGCCGCGGCTGCTTCGAGTGCTGGAAAGCCGCGAGGTCACGCCGATCGGGTCCGATAAATCCGCCCGGGTGGATGTGCGCGTCATCACCGCCACTCACCGTGACCTGACGGCCATGGTCCGCGCCGGCGCCTTCCGCGCCGATCTATTCTATCGTCTGTCGGTGGTGCCGATCGAGCTGCCCGCGCTGCGGGAGGTCCGCGAGGATATTCCGCAGATCGCCCGCCACCTGTGCAAGCAATTGCAGTTGAGCTGCCAGATTTCGGCGGCGGCCATGACGGCGCTGCAGAATTACTCGTGGCCGGGTAATGTGCGGGAATTGCGCAACGTGCTGGAGCGGGCGGCGGTGATGTGCGGCGAGCGGGAGATCGGTCCGGCGGATCTGCGGTTGCCGCGCGAGGCAACGGCGCCAGCGGTGCCCGTCGCTCCAGACCCCTTTCCGGCGGTCCGGCCCGAGCCGATTTCCGCCCCGTCGCAGCCGGGCGCGGCCGATGCTCGCGCCCACCTCAAGGAAATGGAACGGCAGATGATTCAGGATGCCATGGGGCGCAACAAAAACAACAAGGCGGCCGTCGCCCGCGAGTTGGGTATTCCATTGTCCACGCTGAAGCGTCGCCTCAAGGATTACCAGTTCGACGACGACGAATGATCCTGCGCCAAGCGGCAAGGGATCGCCGCGCGGTGAAGCTGAGAATATTCCTCTCTCCAAGAACGTGGTTTGCCTCGCAAAAGCCTTACAACCCACTCGTATCGGCTGATTGACTTCCCTGCTCCATCAGCGCCCAGGCGACGTGTTCCCGCACCAACTCCGACGGATGCGCCATCCGGCCTTGCAAAGCGGCCACCACCGCCACCGAACGCGGCGCGTTGCCCAGGGCCACGGCGATGTTGCGCAACCAGCGCTCATGGCCAATCCGACGAATGGCGCTGCCCTCGGTGCGGCGTAGGAATTTCGCCTCATCCCAGCCGAACAGTTCGATTAACCTCGGCGCGTCCAGCCCGTGGCGAACGCGGAAATCCGGCTCACCACTCGATTGGGCGAAGCGATTCCAGGGGCAAACCAATTGGCAATCGTCGCAACCGTAAATGCGATTGCCGATGGCACGGCGAAACTCCGGAGGAATCGGCCCGCGCAGTTCGATGGTGTGGTAGGAAATACAGCGGCGGGCATCCACCCGGTACGGCGCGACGATGGCCCGGGTCGGGCAGACGGCCAGGCAGGCGGTGCAGCGGCCGCAATGCGCGCCGGCCGGCCGGTCCGCCGGCAGCGGCAGATCCACGTAAATCTCGCCAAGAAAGAACCACGAACCGATG
>JAGRHI010000140.1:957-26715 GCA_020445045.1 Candidatus Competibacteraceae bacterium | reverse complement strand
GCGCTTTTTCCAGCACCGGGGCGCTATCGCTAAACACCCGGTAACCGAACGGACCGATGGCGGCGGCGATGCGTCCGGCCAGCCGTTGCAGGCGTTGCCGCAACACCTTGTGATAATCCCGGCCCAGGGCGTAGCGCGACACATAGCCCAGTTCAGGCTGGTTCAACACGGACCAGGGCGCGGCGGCGGCTGGCGGTAGATAGTCCATCCGGGCCGCGATCACCCGCACCGTGCCCGGTATCAGCTCCGCCGGCCGGCCGCGCTTGAGTCCATGTCGGGCCATGTAGTCCATCTCGCCGTGAAAGCCCTCGGCCAGCCAGTCGAGCAACCGTGCCTCGTGCTTGCCCAAGTCGATATCGGTGATACCGACCTGCTGGAACCCGAGTTCACGCCCCCATGTTTTGATGGCGGCGGCTAGCGCGGCAAGCTGGGCGTCGTCTGCGGCAACGGTCATGGAAGCGGCTAGAATTGAGAGGAGAAGATTGGCTTATTGTGCCCCAATCGAGGCGGCGAAGGAGGTTTCCCATGCGCGAACTGCCCGTCGAACTGTACCGCGCCGCTCAGGTGCGGGAACTGGATCGCATCGCCATCGCGGAGCGCGGCATTCCCGGTTATACCCTGATGAGCCGAGCCGGCGAAGCGGCATGCCAATTGCTGGGCCAACGCTGGTCGAAAGCACGGCGGATCGTGGTGGTCTGCGGTAGTGGCAACAACGGTGGCGATGGCTACGTGGTGGCGCGATTGGCCCGTCAGGCCGGGTGCGATGTCCGGGTGCTGGCGGTCGCCGACCCGGCCACCTTGCACGGCGACGCGCAAACCGCTTGGCGGGACGCTTGTGCCGCCGGGATCGTGATCATGCCGTTCAATACCGCCGAACTGCACGATGTCGATCTGATCGTCGATGCCATTCTCGGCACCGGTCTGGAACGGGAGGTCAGCGGCCTCTGGCGGGAGGCCATCGAGGCCATGAACGCTAGCCCCGCCGATATCCTGGCGCTCGATATCCCTTCCGGCCTGCACGCCGACACCGGGGCGATCCTGGGCGCGGCGATCCACGCGGCGGCCACCCTGACCTTCATCGGTCTCAAGCAAGGTCTGTTCACCGGACAGGGACCCGCTTGTTGCGGCGACATCGGGTTTGCGGATCTCGACGTGCCGCCGGATATCTACCCAGCGCTGCATCCCGCCTGTTGGCGTTACGACGGTGAGGACTTATCGACGCTGCTGCCGCGTCGTTGGCGCAGCGCCCATAAGGGACACTTCGGCCATGTGCTGGTGGTCGGCGGCGACTTGGGGATGGCGGGCGCGGCGCGGATGGCGGCTGAAGCCGCCGCCCGCTGCGGCGCGGGGCTGACCAGCATCGCCACCCGATCCGCCCACGCCGGTTTGCAGGCGGCGGTCCGGCCGGAACTGATGTTCCACGGCGTCGAAACGCCGGCCGAATTGGCCCCATTGCTGGATCGGGCGACGGTGGTCGCCGTCGGGCCGGGACTGGGTCGCGGCGCTTGGGGCCGGACTCTGCTACACGCCGTCCTCGCCAGCGACAAACCGCTGGTGGTGGATGCCGACGCGCTGAACCTGCTGGCCGCCGAGCCGGTTTTTCGCGACCACTGGATTTTGACGCCGCACCCCGGCGAGGCTGCCCGGTTGCTGAAAATGACTCCGACCGAGGTCGAGGCCGACCGCTTCGCCGCCGTCGAGGAACTGGCGCTGCGCTTCGGTGGGGTGGCGGTGCTCAAAGGCGCCGGTTCGCTGATCGCCAGCAAGGCGGACGGACTGGTGGCGCTCTGCGCGGCCGGCAATCCGGGCATGGCCAGTGGCGGCATGGGCGACGTATTGATCGGAGTCATCGCCGCGCTGCTGGCGCAGGGACTGCCGCCGTTCGCGGCGGCCAAGGCCGGCGCCTATCTGCACGGGCGGGCCGGCGATCTGGCGGCGCGGGAGGGGGGCGAGCGAGGTCTGCTGGCCACCGATCTATTGCCCTGTTTGCGGCAACTGGTCAACGTCTGAACCATGTTGGAGCTTCATCTCGATTCCGCCGCCGCCACCGAAGCCTTGGGAGCACGATTGGCCGATGGTCTGACACCCGGTTGCGTGCTCTATCTGAGCGGCGATCTGGGCGCCGGCAAGACCACGCTGACGCGGGGCCTGCTGCGCGCGCTCGGTCATCCCGGCACGGTGAAAAGCCCCACCTTCACGCTGGTGGAACCTTATCAGTTGGCTGGCTGGCGGCTGTTTCACTGGGATCTGTACCGATTGGCCGATCCCGAGGAACTGGAGTATCTGGGGTTGCGCGACCAGATCGACGGCGAGGCGGTGCTGCTGGTCGAGTGGCCGGAACACGGTCCCGGCGAGCTGCCGCCGGCCGATCTGGAAGTCACCCTCGGCTACGCCGGCGAGGGTCGCGTCTGCCGGTTGGAATCCCGCTCCCCGTCCGGCCAAGCCCTGCTGGCGGGTTTGGCGTAGCTCACTGTTCTTCCAGATTCGCCCACAGCGCACCCAATTCCAGGGCGATCTCGGCGAATGGCTCCACGATGACGCTGTCTTCCTCTTGAAACAGCCCGATCACCGTCCAGCGTTCTTCGCGTAGGGCGAACACTTCCAGGGTATGCGCCAGCGGGTCCACCAGCCAGAGATACGGTACGCCATGGCGGGCATAAACCGGCATTTTGATCACACGATCCGTCTTGGCGGTGGACGGCGACAAGATTTCGCAGACCCAATCCGGCACGACTTCGATTCGATGATCGCGGGGCAGACGTGGCATCCGTTCCCGTCGCCAACCGGCGAGATCGGGAACCAGCACTTCGGTGTCGCGGATGAAGTGAATTTCCGGCTCGTCCAGAATCCACCATCCCCCCGGTCCGCCACGCCCTCTGTGATAGGCGGAGCCGATATCCATTCCCAAGCTCGAACTGGCTAATGCATGTGGATTGGCGGGGCGTGGTTGCGTGTACAAGCGCCCGTTGATGATTTCGCCGGTCAAATTGGCTGGCAAAGCTTCCAGTTGGGCATATAAATCATCCGAACGCGTCGCTTTTTCCATCACGGCGGACATCGCGACCTCCTGCTGGCTCAGCGGTTCTTGCGCCTTTTCCCCATCTTAGAGCGTTCCTCGGGCAATAACGACATCGGTTGTCGATAACGCTCGATATGGAAGCGCCACTCTCGTTTCACCTCGTCGGCGAAGATCGCGCCGCCGTGGGCCGCGTCCACGGCGTGGTCGAGATGGCGGTGCGTCTATGCAATTCCGGCGGCAGGGTCAGTGGATCGTTCACGCCGCCTGACTTTTTTCCTTTTCCTCTTCCAGATGCTTGCAGTCGATGCACAACTCCGCCGTGGGTCGCGCTTCCATCCGGCGCAAGCCGATTTCCACGCCGCAGCCCTCGCAGTAGCCATAATCGTCGCTGGCGAGCCGACCGAGCGCCTTGTCGATCTTGCGCAATAGCTTGCGCTCCCGGTCGCGGGCGCGCAGGTTGATCGTGAACTCCTCTTCCTGACTGGCCCGGTCATTCGGGTCCGGCAGGTTCAACGGTTCGTCCTGCATGTTGGTTACGGCGCGTCGACCTTCTTCCATCAGTTCCTGTTTCCAGGCCAGCAAGATGGCGCGAAAGTGGTTTTTTTGCTGGTCGTTCATGTACTCCTCACCTTCATTCACGCGATAGGCCGGAAAGCCCGCAAGCGTTTCAGTCATCGTTATCCGCCTTTAGCTTTTTAGAGTGCCTCAAAAATCCAATGGCCAGTCGCACCTGGCCATCCGGTGTAACGCTCGGTGGTTATGCGTCAAGCACGGATTATTCTAGAAGGAAACCGCGACATTGGTGTGCAACTTGCGAGGATCGATCATTTAGACACCGCTCAGACAGACCCGCAACGAGGTGGCCAGTCCTTGCAAGAGCTGGAAATAGGCGTCGGGACCTGGCGGCAATTCCGCGCCCAGTGGGTCGAGCACGCCGCGGCGGGCGGCACTGCCGGCGATGATCGTCTCCACCAGCGCCGGTTGGAACTGCGGCTCGCTGAACACGCAACGCGCCTGAAGATCGCGGATACGGGCCTGCATGTCCGCTACCCGCTTGGCGCCGGGCCGCCGCTCCGCGCTCATCGTCACCGAACCGATCGCATCGAGGCCATAACGCCGTTCGAAATATTGATAGGCATCGTGAAACACCAGGTAAGGCTGTTGTCTGACTGGCGCCAGTTCCGTGGCCAGTCGCTGGTTCAAGCGGTCGAGGCGTTCGATCAGCGCCGCGCCGTTGCGCTGATAATCGGCGCGATGAGCGACATCCGCCTCACTCAGCACGGCCATGATCCGACGCACCATGGCGATGGCGTTGACGGGGTCCAGCCAGACATGGGGATCGTGACCGGCCTGGTGATCATGCTGATGATCATTTCCGTCGCCGTCTTCCGAGGTTTCGTGGCCGTGTTCGTCATGCCCATGTTCATGCCCATGCGGCTCCCAAGCGCCGCCCTCTCGCAGCGGCAGCACCGTCATGCCCGGCGCGTCCAGCAACGCCACGACGCGGACCTTGTCCTTGACATTATCCAACGGCCGGATCAGAAAACTCTCCAGGTCCGGCCCGATCCAGAACACCGCTTGAGCTTGCTCGATGGCGCGGGCCTCCGATGGCTTCAGGCTATAGTCGTGCGGCGAAGCACCGCCGGACACCAGCAGCAGTGGTTCGCCCACGCCCCGCATGACGCCGGCCACCAACGAGTGTATCGGCTTGATGCTGGTTACGATCTGGGGTTGGGTGGCCAGGGCGACCAGCGGCAGGAACAGCAGTCCTCCCAACAGTTTTTTCAGTACGCCCGACCCCATTGGGTTAAACGGCATCGCCTTGCTCCCGATGTTATGTTATAAAATAACATTTATTATATGATAACACTGCAAACGTTCAGTCAAGCTGAAATAACGGAGCTCCCATGCGGCAAGCCGCGGATCTTAACTGTCCACCTTCGATCGACGCGCAACAAGCGCTGACGCGGGCGGAAACCTTGTGCCAGCAACGCGGCGCCCGCCTTACCGAGTTGCGCCGGCGCGTGCTGGAAATCATCTGGAACAGTGCCACGCCGCTGGGCGCTTACACCATTCTCGATATGTTGCGCGACGATGGTCGTCAAGGGGCGCCGCCCACCGTGTACCGGGCATTGGATTTTTTGTTGGCGCAGGGCTTGATCCACCGGTTGGCCTTGCTGAACGTATTCACCGGTTGCCGCCGGCCGGGTAGTCACCACGGCGGCCAGTTTCTGATCTGCCGGGATTGCGGCCGAGTCAGCGAATTGAGCAACCCGGCGATCGACGAGTTGCTGCGCGCCGAAACCGACGCCCGCGGCTTCGAGGTACTGGCGCAGACCGTGGAGATTCTCGGCCGTTGCCCGGATTGCCTGAAGGAACCGGCGCATCATGGTTGAGTCGTTGCTGACGGCCGAAAGCATCGGCCTGACCATCCGGGGCAATCCGATCCTGCACAACGTCAATCTGCGGGTCGCGGCCGGAGAAATTGTCGCCCTGATCGGCCCGAACGGCGCCGGCAAATCCACCCTGGTGCGGGTGTTGCTAGGCTTGTTGCGACCGGATAGTGGCCGGGTCTGGTCGCGGCCGGGCCTGCGGATCGGCTACATGCCGCAGCGGCTGGCGCTGGACAATACCCTGCCGTTGTCCGTGCAGCGCTTCGTGACCCTCGGCACTCCGGCGGCGCGGGCGCGGGTGCAAGCGGTACTGGCTGAAGTCGGCGCCGCCCATGTGCTCGATTCGCCGGTGCAGGCGATTTCCGGCGGCGAACTGCAACGGGTGATCCTGGCGCGCGCCCTGCTGCGCGAACCCGATTTGCTGGTGTTGGACGAACCGATTCAGGGCGTGGACCTGAACGGTCAGTACGAATTGTACGACCTGATCGGCGGCCTGCGCCGCACTCATGGTTGCGGGATTCTGATGGTCTCGCATGAGCTGCACTTGGTGATGGCCACCACCGATCATGTTCTGTGCCTGAACCGGCACGTTTGCTGCTCCGGTCATCCCGACCATGTCGCCCGCGACCCCGCCTACCTGGATCTGTTCGGCATTGACGGCGCGCGGCGGCTGGCGGTCTACCATCATCATCACAACCACCATCACGACTTGCACGGCGCCGTGGTGCCAGACTTTCCTCGCTCTTCCGCGTCGGCGGGAGAGGGCGGTCATCGTCCACCCGTGGAGCAGGACCGTGGATGATTTCCTGGCGCGCGCCCTGCTCGGCGGCGTTGGCGTGGCGCTGGCCGCCGGCCCGTTGGGCGCGTTCATCGTCTGGCGGCGCATGGCCTATTTCGGCGACACTCTGGCGCATTCGGGGCTGCTGGGCATCGTGCTCGGCACCGTGCTGAATCTCAACCTGCAACTCGGCGTGGCGATCACCTGCTTGGTAGTGGCGCTGGTGCTGGTGCTGCTGCAACGACAGCGTCGGTTGGCGACGGACACCCTGCTGGGCATTCTCGCCCACACCACGCTGTCGCTGGGATTGGTCGCGTTGGCGTTTCTGGAAACGGTGCGGGTCGATCTGACCGCTTATCTGTTCGGCGATATTCTGGCGATCGGCCCAATCGATTTGTACTGGATCTGGGGTGGCGCCCTGCTGGCGCTGGGGGCGTTGGCTGGGTTGTGGCGGCCCCTGCTGGCGATCACCGTGCACGAGGAACTGGCGCAGGTGGAGGGCGTGCCGGTCTTTCCCGTCCGGCTGGCGTTCATGCTGCTGGTCGCCATCGTCATCGCCGTGGCGATGAAGGTGGTTGGCATTCTGCTCATCACCTCGCTGCTGATCATTCCGGCGGCGGCGGCGCGGCGTTTCGCCCGCTCGCCGGAAGGCATGGCGCTACTGGCCAGCGGACTGGGCTGCGCGGCGGTGGGGCTCGGCTTGTGGGCTTCGCTGCGTTGGGATACCCCGGCCGGACCATCGGTCGTGCTGGCCGCCGCCTTCCTGTTCGTGCTGAGTTCGGTGATCCCCGGCCGGTCGTGGCGCTAAGCGTTACAATTCCCGCAAGCTGCGCCAGGGGGGTTGGCTCAGCGCCGAGCGCGCGCCCAGCAGTCCGGCCAGCCCTACGCCCAGCACACCCACGCCGCCGCCGAGCAGCCAGATCCATGGATTCCATGGATAGGGAAAATCGAACACCCGCGTGGCCAGCACATAGGCCAACACAGTCGCGGCGGTGGCGGCTAGCATTCCGGCCAGCAGCCCCAGCATGGCGAATTCCGCCAGCAGGCTTTGCCGCACCACCGCCCGGCGCGCGCCCAAGGTGCGCAGCACGGCGCTTTCGAAGCGGCGTTCGTCCTGGGTGGCCTGAATCGCCGCGTACAACACCACCAATCCGGCCGCCAGGGTGAACAGGAACACGTATTCGACGGCGGCGATCACCCGGTCCATGATCTCGCGGACCTTGCTCATCAGCGCATCCACGTCCAGCACCGTCACCGACGGATACTGGCGCACCAGGTCCGCCAGCAGCGGCTTCTGTCCAGCGGGTAGATGGAAGCTGGTGATCCAGGTCGCTGGATAATGATCCAGCACGCCGGACGGGAACACCACGAAGAAATTGGCCCGGAACGAATCCCATTCGACGCCGCGCAGACTGACGACTTTCGCTTGCAGTTCCTGGCCGGCGATCTGGAAGCGCAGGGTATCGCCCATGGCGATGCCGAGCTCTTTCGCCAGCCCGGTTTCCACCGAAGCGACGCCCTGACCCTGATCGCCCGGTTCCCACCAGCGACCAGCGAGGATGCGATTGTCCTCCTGCAAGCGGTCGGTCCAGGATAGATTGAACTCCCGCTCCACCAAGCGCTTGGCGCGCGGATTGTCGTAATCGTCCGGTCCCACTGCCCGCTCGTTAATCGCCGTCAGCCGCCCGCGCACCATCGGGAACAGTTCCGCGTCGTGTAAGCCGTGCTCGCGCAGGAAGGCGCGCACCCCGGCCACCTCGCCGGGCTGGATGTTGATCAAAAAATGATTGGGCGCATCGGCCGGCAGACTGGCCCGCCAGTTGGCCAGCAGATCGGTGCGTACCAGGGTCAACATCAGCAGCGCCATCAGGCCCAGACCCAGCGCGACCACCTGCACCGCGCTACCCGATCCGCGCCGGGCGATGTTGGCCAGTCCGAAGCGCCAAGCTACCCCGACCCGGTCACGCAGCAGACCCAGCGCCCGCACCAGCCCCCAGGCCGCCAGCGCCAGCGCCGCCACCGTTCCGGTCACGCCGGCGCAGACGTACAAGGCCAGCCGCCATTCCCCCGCTTGCCAGATCAGCAGCGCCAGCGTCGCCGCCACGGCGGGACCGTACAGCGCCAGCAAGCGCGGGTTGACCGGACCGAGATCGCGGCGCAGCACCCGCAGCGGCGGTACCTCCCGCAACCGCAGCAGCGGCGGCAGGCCGAAGCCGATTAGGGTCACGAAACCGGTTGCCAGCGCCGGCAGGATCGGTTGCCAGGATGGTACCGGCAGCTCGCCGTTACCGACCAATTGGCCGAGTACGCTGCTCAAGCCGTACTGAGCGAGATAACCGACCAGCAGGCCCACCACGCTGGCCAACAGCGCCAAGGCCAGTAGTTCCAGCAGGAACAAGCGGACGATCAGCCGCTCGGTGGCGCCGACACAGCGCAGAATGGCGACACTGTCCCAGTGCCGGGCGGCGAAGCGACGAGCGGCGATGGCCACCCC
Source organism: Candidatus Competibacteraceae bacterium (assembly GCA_020445045.1). Classification (GTDB taxonomy): domain Bacteria; phylum Pseudomonadota; class Gammaproteobacteria; order Competibacterales; family Competibacteraceae; genus Competibacter. The sequence continues at coordinate 18,031 of JAGRHI010000140.1, read as the reverse complement.
GACGCCGGCCAGGATCACGCTGACCAGCGCCGCCAGGCTCAAGAATCGCTGCGCCCGTTCCAGCGCCGTCCGCAACTCGGCGCGGGCATCGCGCACGCCTTGCAGCTTTTCGCCGCTCGCCAGCCGGGGTTGCGCCCAGGTTTTGAAGGCGTCGAGCGCCGCTGGCTCACCGGCCAGCAGCAGGCGGTATTCGACCCGGCTGCCGGGTTGCACCAGTTGGGTCGAAGGGATATCGGCCAGATTCATCATCAGGCGTGGCGCGATGCTGAACAGATCGCCGGCCCGATCCGGCTCGTAGGCCAGCACCGCTCCAATCCGGAACTCGCGGCTGCCGAGATGAATCGTGTCGCCGACCTGAAGACCCAGCACCTGCAACAAGCGCTCATCCAGCCAGACCTGACCCGGATCGGGGATGGACTCGACGGCGCGGGGTGGATCGAACGGCCGATCGCTGATTTGCAGGATACCGCGCAGCGGGTAAGCGGGGCCGACCGCCTTGACCTCGGTCAATTGGGTCAGGTCGCCGGCCAGCACCACGCTGCGGAAACTCAGGGTCTCCGCGACTCGCAGGCCGCGCCGTCGCGCTTCCTCGGCCAGCGTGGTTTGAATCGGATTCGGCGCGGACACCACCTGATCGGCGCCCAGCAACTCGCTGGCCTTGCGTTCCATGGCCTGCTGGATGCGGTCGGTGAAAAAACCGACAGCGGCGACGCTGGCGACGGCAATCAACAGGGCAATCGCCAGTACCCGTAGTTCGCCGGATTGCCAATCGCGGCGCAAGGCCCGCCGGGCCATGCGGCCGACGTTGCGCCAGTTCGGAAAGTCGATTCCGGGCGGGGAATTCGTGGTTGCGGCTTTCGGCATGGCTTCAAACCGGGTGGAGGCGTTGCGCTGGTTCCGCGCGCAAGCGGCCGTCGTCTAGTTCGAGCATCCGATCGCAATAGGCGGCCAGTTCGGGATCGTGAGTGACCAGAATCAAGGTGGTGCCCTGTTCCCGGTTCAGCGCGAACAGCAGTTCGACGATGCGATGACCGGTTTTCTGGTCCAGATTACCGGTCGGTTCGTCGGCGAACAGCACGTCGGGATTGCCGGCGAAGGCGCGGGCGATGGCCACTCGTTGTTGCTCGCCGCCGGATAGTTGCGAGGGGTAGTGCCGGGCGCGAGCCCGCAAGCCGACTCGCTCCAGCAGCTCCAGCGCTTGGCGGCGGGCGTCGGATTGGCCGGCCAACTCCAGCGGCAGCATGACGTTTTCCAGCGCGGTCAGTCCGGTCAGCAGTTGGAAGGACTGGAACACGAAACCGACTCGTCGCGCCCGCAGCAGGGCGCGGCCATCCTCGTCCAGGCCGCCAAGATCGACTCCCGCCAGCCACACCCGGCCTTGGCTGGGCACATCCAAGCCGGCCAGCAGGCCCAGCAGGGTGGATTTGCCGGAACCGGAGGCGCCGATCACCGCCACGCTTTCGCCCTTGCCGATGCTGAAGTTGATGTCGTCGAGAATGAGCAGCGGTCCTTCCGGGCTGACGACCTGCTTGCCCAGCCGTTCGGCCCGCACGATACTCCCGGTGGGCTGATTGTCGGCTGAGGGCGTGGCGGTTACGCTGACCCCGCTGGTCGCTTCCAGATCATGATCCACGCGCATTGCCAGGTTCTCCGATGATGAAAACGAATCGCTCACCTTGTTTACCGATTGTGCTGTTGGGACTGGTGGTTTTGTTTGGTTCCGCGGCCCACGCCGAATCACCGGTGATTCTGGTGTTGGGCGATAGCTTGAGCGCCGGTTACGGGATTCCGGTCGAAAAGGGCTGGGTCAACCTGCTGCAACGCCGGTTGGCGGAGCGCGGTTTCCCGTATCGGGTGGTCAACGCCAGCATTAGCGGCGATACCACCAGCGGAGGTCTGAGCCGGCTGCCGGCGGCGTTGGAGCTGCATCGCCCCGCCATCGTCGTTCTGGAACTGGGCGCCAACGATGGCTTACGCGGTCAACCGCCGATGGCAATGAGCCGCAATCTGTCACGGATGATCGAACGATCCCAACAGGCCGGCGCGCGGGTGTTGCTGGCGGAGATGCGTATTCCGCCGAATTATGGCCCCCTGTACGCGCAAAAGTTTCAGGCGACGTTCGGGGAACTGGCCCAGCACTACGCGATTCCCTTGATTCCATTCTTGTTGGACGGCGTGGCGGGCCATCCGGCGCTGATTCAAGACGATGGCTTGCACCCACGCGCCGAGGCGCAGCCGCGCATTCTCGACAACGTTTGGACAGTGCTGGAACCGGCGTTGAAGTCGTGATGGTCCATCGGGTGGCCCATCCGCGCCGGTCATGATGGCGTGTGCCGATCGCTCCCGGGCTTGGCGGAGGGGAGGTTTTCTCATCGCGCCTGCTCGTCGATGCGTTGGCGTTGCTGCTGGGCGGCATCCTGGATTTGCGATTCCAATTGGCGCGCTTTGTCTAATGCTTCGGTTTGCGCGCTCAGCGGATTGTCGGGTTGGGCGGTGGATTTCGGTGCGTCGTGCTCTTTGGAGCATGCACCCAGCGCCAGTAGTAACAGACCACCCAGCAGGATGGAACGCAGGCTCATGGATTTGACATCCTCCATGGAGACCTCCGCGAACGGCCGCGCCAGCGCTTCGGCGACGGCGTCGGTCAAGTCGATCAACACGGCGTACAACAGCCAGGTGGCCCACAGTTGCATTTGGATGGCGTTTTCGGCGCTACTGTGGAAATAGGCCAAGCCCAACAAGCGCTGGGTGATCGAGAAGGCGTCTTCCACCCGCCAGCGCTGGCGATACAGGGCCACCGCATGGGCGGTTGGCAGGCGGGTCAAGTCCAGGGCGTTGGTCAGATAGCGGCGGATCGTGCCGTGGGCTTGGACCTCGATCAAGCGGACCGGTTGGCGCGTGGCGCCCTCGCCGATCCAGACGATGCGATCCCGAATCGCCGCGGTATGAACCAGGACCTGCGCGACTTCATACTTCAGATTCTTTTTCGCCCGGGTCAACCCAGTCACCCCGCGGGCGGTCAGCGTTGCCCACCGCGCAAAATCGGTAAATCCCAGATCGAAGATGACCAGCGCGCCGCCGCGCCGGCCAACGACTCCGCAAGATCGGCAGGATCGTCCGCAACACCCGGCAAGCTGCGCAGACGCTGCGCCAAGGCTTGTTGGGTCAACTTGCGCAACGGCGGCGCCCACAACACCGCCTCGACGTGAATCACCCGCACCAGTTCATTGATGCCGCCGGGCTGCCGCCACAACAAGCCCAGCACCAAGCCCACCATCACCGGCAAGATCAACAGCCGGCCGCGCAACCCCAAGCCATGAAAGTGACTGACCTGGGCCAGGGTCGCCGGATGGACGATCTCGGTCAGGCGCGCCACCACCGCTGCCGCCGGCGGCGCGCCAAGCGGGCGTCGGGTCCGGTCGCGCTGGATGGCGCGGGTATGGCGGACCGAATTCCGTTTCTTGGGCTTCACTTCCTCCGGCTTCGGGGCCGCCGCTACAACAGGGGCTGTCGTCGAGATCTCCATCAGTCAGATCCTAATCCAAAAAAGGGGCTTGACAGCTTCTCAAAATCCTTAACTTGTAAGCAATGGTGTAATGGACAGGATCTGGAAGGGGGTCTGAAGCGAAAAACTCAGGGTTGACGGTGGATTTTTTGTTATTCTCAAAATGTGTCGATCCCCCGTTCGAACCCAGAATCCATCTTGACCGATTTTGCACAACGCGCCCTGCTGGCGGTAAAAAAACGCATGTGGCCGGCCTCGCCACGACCGGAGGTCTGGCTGCCGGTCGCTGTGCGGGTGGTCAACGTCGTCCTGGTCATTCTGCTGGCCGGTTCCCTGGCGCGGTTGACGCTGACTTTCCTGTCCGGCTGGTTTTCGCCGGCGATCCGGCCGGTGCCAGCGGGAAGCGCAACCGCCGCCGAACCCGCGGGTTCGGTCGGGCAGGTTGATTACGCTACCATTGCCGCTTGGCATTTGTTTGGACGGATGGAGGCGAGCCAGCCGGTGAAAGCGCCTCCACCGGTCATTCCGATGACTCCGCTCGACTTGCACTTGGCTGGCGTGTTTTTCATCGAGCAGGGCGACAGCAGGGCGCTGGCGCTGATCGCCGAAGGCAGCAGTCTGGAGCGCGGCTATCGCATCGGCGACACTTTGCCCGGTGGCGCCCGTCTGGAACGAATCCAACGTGACCATGTGGTCGTGTCCCGCCAGGGCCGGCAAGAAGTGCTGAATCTCCCCAAGCTGGGCACGACTGTTCGCCCACCTTCTCCCGTTCTGGAGGATTCGCCGTTGGTCGAGCCCATGCCCGAACCCGAATCCGAACCCGAACCGGGGTCCGAACCCACCGGCGCCGGCGCGCCCCAAGCGATCGATGCGACCGCCGTGGCGCGGCAACTGCGCGATGAGGCGGCGGTTCGGCCGCAAGTCCTGGAAAATATCGCTTTCGTCAGCCCCTATGTGCAAAACGGCCAATTCATCGGCTTCCGACTACGTCCGGGGCGGGACCGCGAGATGATGCGGCGGCTTAGCCTGAACAGCGGCGATGTGATTACCGAGGTCAACGGCACCCGCATCAACAATCCCATGCAGGGTTTCGCCATCTTGCGGGACGTGTTGAGCGCCGATCGGATCAGCATGCGGGTGCTGCGCGGCGGTACTGAAATCCCCCTGCTTTTTTCCCTGAACGGGCCCGTTCCCTGAGAATCGGGGATTGGTGCCCAACGATCGGACCTCATGACGATGACGATGATTCACCGGCCCGACAGACCATCAATTTTCCGTGGGTGGTTCCCGCGCCGCGAGACCCTGGGCGCGTTGCTGCTGGGCTTGCTGCTCGCCGCGCCGGCGTGGGCCGCGCCAGTGACCTTGAACCTCAAGGACGCCGATATCAATGCCCTGGTCGAGAGCATGTCGGTGCTGACCGGCAAGAATTTCATCGTCGATCCGCGGGTCAAGGGCCGGGTGACGATTATTTCCGCCAAGCCGATGGACGAGAAGGAGCTTTACGAAGTGTTTCTGGCGGTGCTGGGCGTGCATGGCTTCGCCGCCGTGCCCAGCGGCAAGGTGATCAAGATCGTGCCGGCGGCGGGCGCCAAGCAGGAGAGCATTCCCACCGTGGACCGGCAACTGGGGGTCGAGCCGGACCAGGTCGTTACTCGGGTCATCCAGGTTCAGAACGTGTCCGCCGCCCAGATCGTGCCGATCCTGCGCCCGCTGATCCCGCCGCAGGGGCATTTGGCGGCCTACACGCCGACCAACGTTCTGATCGTTTCCGATAGCGCCGCCAACGTCGAACGCATCGCCAGCATCATCGGCCGGATCGATCTGGCCAGCAACGAGGAGGTCGAGATCGTGGCTTTGCGGCATGCCTCGGCTACCGAGGTGGTGCGGGTGCTCACCGCCCTGGAACAGGGCAAAGCCCGCAACGATCCGGCCGCCACCGTCGGCACGCCGCCGCGCATGGTGGCGGACGAGCGTACCAATAGCATTCTGTTGAGTGGGGACAAGCTGTCGCGGTTACGGCTGCGAACCTTGATCGCCCATCTGGATACCCCGGTGGACAGTGGTGGCAACACGCAAGTGATTTACCTGCGTTACGCCAAGGCCAAGGATCTGGTGACGGTACTGCAAGGCGTCAGCAAAAACCTGAGCAACGAGGCCGCGCGCAACGCGCCGGTGCCGGGCGGACAGGCCGCGCCACCGGGCGGTGGCAGTAGCGGAAGCAGCGCCAGTTTGGTGGATATTCAGGCCGACGAAGCGACCAATGCGTTGGTCATCACCGCGCCGCCGGAGATCATCCGCTCGATCCGTTCGGTGATCGCCCAACTGGATGTGCGCCGCGCCCAGGTGCTGGTGGAGGCGGTCATCGCCGAGATCTCCGCCGAAAAAGCCGCCGAGCTGGGCGTGCAGTGGGTGATCGACGCCAGTTCGAACGGGCTGGTCGGTTTCACTAACTTCTTCGACGCTGGCAATGCCAGTCTGGCCAACCTCGTTGGGTTGGCGGCTCAAGCCGACAGCGGCGATTTAACCGCGCTTTCAGCGGATCGAGTCCCGCAGGGAGCCCAGATCGCGGTGGGCGACTTCACCGGCACCAATCGTTTCGGTGCCCTGATCAGCGCCTTGGCCAAGGATGCCGATACCAATGTGTTGTCCACGCCGGTCGTGGTGACGCTGGACAACGAGGAGGCGGAAATTGTCGTCGGTCAGAACGTGCCCTTCGTGACCGGCACTTACACGACTTCGACTGGCGGGACCGATACCTCGGTGGGTAATCCGTTCCAGACCATCCAGCGTCAGGACGTGGGCATCACCCTCAAGGTCAAGCCGCAGATCAACGAGGGCAACGCCGTCAAGCTGGAAATATCCCAGGAAGTCTCCAATGTGGTGCCCTCGGCCAACTCGGCGAGCCAGGGGCCGACCACCAACAAGCGAGCCATCAAGACCAACGTACTGGTCGAGGACGGGCAGATTCTGGTTCTGGGTGGACTGATCGACGACCAGTTGACCGAGACCGCGCAAAAAGTGCCGTTATTGGGCGATGTTCCGTTGCTGGGCAACCTGTTCCGTTACCGCAATACCACCAAGCTCAAGCGCAATCTGATGGTGTTCCTGCATCCGGTGATCCTGCGAGACCCGGCACAGGGCAATCTGTATACCAGCAGTAAGTACAGCTATATCCGTCAGGAGCAACTGGCGGCCCGCGATAAGGGTGTTTACCTGCTGCCCGACGTGCAATCGCCGGTACTGAAACCTCAGGAGGAAGTGAAGGCGCAAGGGACGATTCTCGATACGGAAGAGAAAAAATCGCCACCGCCCGTAGCTCCACCGTCCCCGCCCGAAGAATCGACGGGCTTCGGGTTCAACAACCGATGAACGAGCCAGCCAGCGTCGAATCCGCGCCGGTTGCCGCGGGCGAGATCCTGGGCGAGCATCCCTCGTTGCCTTATGCGTTTGCCAAGCGCCATGGCGTGTTGGTGGTGGACGAGGAGGATGGCAAGGTGACCATCGCTTGCCGCCAGGGTATCGGCATGCGCAGTCTGATGGAATTGCGCCGTTTTCTGAATACCCCCCTGCGGCCGGTGATGGTGCCAGTCGAGCATTTCGAGCGGATGTTGCAGGATAGCTACGAAGGCGACAGCGACGGCGCGGCTCGCATGATGGAGGATCTCGGCGATGAAATGGACCTCAATCAGGTGGCGCAGAGCCTGCCCGAGCCGGAGGATTTGCTGGAAAGCGCCGACGACGCGCCGATCATCCGTTTGATCAACGCGCTGCTGACCGGGGCGATCAAGGAGAGCGCTTCGGATATCCACATCGAAGCGTTCGAGAACCGGCTGCTGGTGCGGTTCCGGGTGGATGGTGTGTTGCGCGAGGCTCTGCAGCCGCCACGGGCGCTGGGGCCGCTGCTGGTGTCCCGGGTCAAGGTCATGGCCCACCTCGACATCGCCGAAAAGCGCCTGCCGCAGGATGGGCGAATTTCGCTCAAGGTGGCCGGGCGACCGGTGGACGTGCGGGTCTCGACCCTGCCGACCGGTCATGGCGAGCGGGTGGTGCTGCGCCTGCTGGACAAACGCGAGGGTCGGTTGGACTTGCGCCATCTGGGCATGCAGGCGCACGACGAATTGCGTCTGCTGAAGGTAATCCATCGCCCACACGGCATCTTGCTGGTCACCGGCCCGACCGGGTCCGGCAAGACCACCACCCTTTACGCCGGATTGACCCAGCTCAACGACCGCAAGCGCAACATCATGACCGTCGAGGACCCCATCGAGTATTACCTGGACGGGATCAGCCAAACCCAGGTCAATACCAAGGTCGAAATGACCTTCGCCCGTGGCTTGCGCGCCATCCTGCGCCAGGACCCCGATGTGGTCATGGTCGGCGAAATCCGTGATCTGGAAACGGCCGAAATCGCGGTGCAGGCGTCGCTGACCGGTCATCTGGTGTTGTCCACCTTGCATACCAACAGCGCGGTCGGCGCCATCACCCGCCTGCGCGATATGGGCGTGGAACCGTTTCTGTTGTCCTCATCGTTGGTTGGCGTGCTGGCTCAGCGCCTAGTGCGCAAGCTGTGCCCCCACTGCAAGCAGCCGCATGTCGCCACCCCGGCCGATTGCGACGTGTTGTGCGTCGATCCCGCCGTGTTGCCGACGCTCTACGTTCCGGTCGGTTGCGGCCAGTGCAACCAGACCGGATTTCGGGGCCGCACCGGGATTTTCGAGCTGGTGGTGCTGGACGAGGCGATGCAAACCCTGATTCACGAGGGCAAGGGCGAGCAGGACATGGAGCGTCATGCCCGGCTGTCCAGCCCCAGCATGCGTGACGATGGCCGCCGCCGAGTGCTGGCGGGCGATACCGCATTGTCGGAGTTGATTCGGGTGACCAAGGAGGACTAGGTGCCCGCTTTTCAGTACAGCGCACTCGACCTCAAAGGGCGCCAGCGCAAGGGCTTGATCGAGGCCGATACCCCCCGGTTGGCTCGGCAGGCGCTACGCGAGCGGGGTCTGAACCCCTTGGGAGTCGAGGAAGTGGCCAGTCGCGAGCGTCGGCGCGGCGGTCACTGGTGGAGCGGGCGGATTCGGATCAGCGCCACCGATCTGGCCTTGATCACCCGGCAACTGGCGACTTTGGTCGGTTCCGGCCTGCCACTGGAAGAAGCACTGGGCGCGGTGGCCCAGCAGGCCGAGCGGACGCGTTTGAGCGGCTTGCTGCTGGCGGTGCGCACACGGGTGTTGGAAGGCCACACGCTGGCGACCGCGCTCGGTGATTTTCCGCGGGTATTCCCGGAGCTGTATCGGGCCACTGTCGCCGCCGGCGAGCAGTCCGGTCATCTCGATGTGGTGTTCGAGCGGCTGGCCGATTTCACCGAGGCCCGCCAGCAGATGCGCCAGAAGGTCGGGTTGGCGTTGTTCTACCCTTTGCTGCTGACCGGTGTCGCCATCCTGATCGTCGCCGGCCTGCTGACTTATGTGGTGCCACAGGTCGTGCAGGTGTTCGGCAGCCTCAACCAGCAGTTGCCGGCGCTGACCCGCGGTCTGATCGCCCTGAGCGATTTCCTGCGCCAGTACGGTTGGCTGATGCTGCTTGCACTGGCGGCCGGCGCGGCCGGTTGGGTCTACGCGCTGCGTCGGGTCGGTTTCCGGCGGCGGGTGCATCGCGTGCTGCTGCGTCTGCCGCTGCTGGCCCGTTTGATCCGGGGCACCAATACCGCCCGCTTTGCCCGCACCTTCAGCATCCTGATGGCGAGCGGTGTGCCGGTGCTGGAGGCTTTGCGGATTTCCTCGCAGGTGCTCGGCAACCTGCCGATGCGGGAAGCGGTGGAACAGGCGGCGGTGCGGGTCAAGGAAGGCGCCAGCTTGTATAAGGCGGTCAGCGCCAGCGGCTATTTCCCGCCGATGACCGTGCAGCTCATTGCCAGCGGCGAGGCCAGCGGCCGTTTGGAGAATATGCTGGAGCGGGCGGCGGTGCAGCAGGAACGGGAGACCGAAACGCTGATTGCCGCGTTACTGGGGATTTTCGAACCCATGCTGATTCTGGTCATGGGCGGGGTGGTGCTGGTGATCGTACTGGCGATTCTGCTGCCGATCTTCGATCTCAATCAACTGGTGCGCTGAGCGGCCGCCCGCAACCCATCATGATCCAGGGTGTGGGCGCGGGCGAAGCCGCCGATAAAGCGGATGCGGACCGGGATCAGGCGCAGCAGCAGAAAATCGCCGAACTCGAAGCGCGGCGCCGAAGCAGGCAGCCGTTCCTGATAGCGCAGCGCCGCCGACTGGTAGTCCGGGTGGTCGCGGGGAATGATCGCGATCTCGCCTTGTATCGTCACCCGAGCCAGTGTTTGCGGATCTTCGTCGTCTCGTTCCGGTTCGCTGATCGTCAGCCCGGCGCGTGGGTGAGCCAGCAGATTGCGAGTGTGGGCGGACAGCGTGCTGAGGTGCAGCAGGAAACCGCTATAATTCGGTTCCAGGACATAGGCGACCCAGGACGCATCCGGCCCATCTGGACCCTGAGTAGCGAGAGCCGCCCAGCGCCGGTTGCGGATCAGGGTTAGCATTAGGTGTTGTTCTTGGAGGTTCATGATCATTTGGGGAGGTTGGAAAATGGCTCGAAAAATAAGATGGCTTGGCTTGTCGTTCGGTTTACTGTTTTTGTTCGCCACCGGGGGAGAAGCCGGCAGGATTTCTCCGAATAATCTGAATCAACCGCCACCGCCGGAAATTTCGGGCGGCGCGGCCATGAGCGGTCATGCCCAACCAGCGCCGTTACCGTTGTTGCCGCCGCCCGTGGAGATACCCGGTCCTTTGGATCCCGCCGTCGCTGCGGGCTTCCTGGGGTTTGGTTTCGATGACAATGCCGTGCAAACTGGTTCCTATTTCATTCCTCCCGACCCTTTCGGTGCCGCCGGTACCGATCGGCTGATTGCCGTGGTCAATACCATGATCGAGGCCCGTAGCAAGAGTGGCACGTTGCTGTGGCGGGATTCGCTCAAGGATTTTTTCGCGTCGGCTTCGGGAAATTTGGGAACCAGCACGTTCGATCCTAAAGTGATCTGGGATCATTACGAAAACCGTTTTGTGGTGGTCACTCTCGAACAAACGGATACCGCTCAAGAAGGTGCCAGCAACGCATCCCGCATTCTGCTGGCCGTTTCCAAAACCGCCACGCCGGCCACCGCGACCAGCGCCGACTGGTACTACCATGCCATAGATTCAAAGATCAACATCGGCGTTACTGACTATTGGGCTGACTATCCAGGTTTCGCGGTCGACGAAGAGGCCGTTTATATTACGAATAATTTGTTTACCTTTGGTGCTTCCGGGACGTTTGGCGGCGTCCGGCTCTGGATCGTCGACAAGGGTGTGAGCGGCGGGTTTTATGGAGGTGGCGCGGCCAGCGTCATGGTTCATGATCCCTATGCCACTCTCGGCATCGCAACGACCACGATGCCCGCGCAGGTATTTGGCGCTGGTGGTGTTGGCGGTTCCGGTTCCACGGTTGGCACGTTTCTGGTTGTTTATGGCGGTATTTTCTTTACCGGCACATCTATCGAAGCTGTTCAAGTGGTGCGCATCGATAATCCTTTAAGTGCTACACCATTATTTAGTACGCCGCAATATATCAATGTCGGTGATATAGACACTACAGGATCTCCCATGCCCTCCATGCCCAACGCACCACAATCCGGTTCAGGCAGTCTGATTTGGACCAACGACCGGCGCGCCCTGCACGCCGTGTGGCGTGACGATGCCCTGTGGATGACGGCCACGGTACTTCCACCCTCGGGAGCGGATGCCGGCCAGGCCACCGCGCATTGGTTCAAGTTCGACACTTCCGTCACGAGTTCCATCACCTTGGCCGATCAGGGTAATATCGGCGGTAATGACGTAGCTTCTAGCACCTACACATTTTTCCCATCGGTGGCGGTCAATGCCGCCGGCGATGCGATGTTCGGGTTTGCCGGTTCGGCGGCGTCGATTTACGCGGGCGCTTACGCGGCGGGTCGTCAGGCGGATGATACCGCGGGCACGGTGCAGCCCACGGCGACGGTCAAGGCGGGCGTCGATTATTACTATCGAGTCTTTGGTGGTACGCGCAATCGTTGGGGTGATTACAGCGGCATCGCCGTCGATCCGACCGATTACCGGTTTTTCTGGGTGTTCAACGAATATGCCGAAACGCGAGGTACGGTATTATCCAGTTATCCCACTCAAGACGGCCGCTGGGGCACGGCGTGGGCCAAGGTGTTTTTTAACTGTGAAAAAACACTGACCCTGGCCGAAAACCAATGGCACATGATCGCGCTTCCCTGTGAAGTCACCGCGCCCAACAATACGGTGCAAACGGTTTTCGACGAGTTGCCATCGGCAGCTTACGGTACCGAGTGGCGAGTCTATAGGCGAGATGCCGCCAATGATCAGTATATCCAACTGAGCCTCACCGATACGCTTCAAGCGGGACTGGGTTACTGGATCAAGACCAAAGCGTCGGGTGGCGGCGCCATTACGGTCGGAAGCAGCACGAGTCCCGGCAATCCTCAAGCCGATGTTCCTCTTGATTCGTCCAGCACGGGCCGTTACAACCTGGTCGGTCATCCTTTCGTGTTCGATGTGTGCTGGAAGGATGTGCAGGTGGTGGATGGCGCCAATGTGCTGAGCCTGGATGAAGCCGATCCACTGGTGGGTGGTAACCGAGCGTGCAGCTTATCCACGCCCGATCCGAGTTGCGTCATGTCGCATACCATGGAGCAATGGAATGGCGCGGCTTATCAGGCCTATGATGGTGGAACGCCGGGTGCGGAAGGGGTGTTGAGCAGCTTCGAGGGGTTGTGGGTGCAGGCCTTCAAAGGTATCCAGTTGCGCATTCCGGTCAAGCGCGGCGCGGGTGACCCGTGCGCGACCGTTACCGGTAACAGCCCAGTCTCCGCGCAGGCGACCACCCTGCAAGATGTTGAGGCAGAGCAATCGGCGTCCGAACCCTTGGCGGCAACCGCCACCGAGCAGAAGGCGGCGTCACAGGCGAACAAGCCGCGTTACTCCACTCCCTTAACCCGCCGCCCGGAGGAATGGGGTCTCCGCCTGATCGTCGAAGCGGATGGCTTGGTCGATCCTGGCAACCTGTTGGGCCGCTTACAGGACAGCGTCACTGGCCCTGATCAGCACGACCTCAAGGAGCCGTCGCCTTTCGATAGCAATAGGTTCCTCACTATTGTTTTTCCTCATCCCGAGTGGGAGGATGCTTATGCGGGCAATTACACTTCCGACTACCGCGCCGTGGCTAACGGGGGAGTTGGCGAATGGAGTTTCGAGGTGCATTCCGATCAACCGCGCACGATTACCCTAAGCTGGGTTGGGCCACGGGATATTCTCCAGCATTCCAAACTGTTGGATGACGAAACTAGAAAGACCTTCAATCCCAGGGCGAACAATACGTATACGGTCACCATGACCAAGCCGGTCCATCGGTTCCGCTGGCGGGTGAATGGTGGACGCTAGCGATGGTTCTCGGCCAGTGGCATTTCCATTGGAGGACGGTTTGGTATTGATGCGGCCCGGCGTCGATCGCCTGTTCGTACTCAATGCCACGGCCAGCGGCATCTGGAGCGATTACGCGCAAAACTTGCCGCCCGCCGCCATCGCCGCCCGGCTCGCACGCCGGTTCGACATCGCCGCCGATCAAGCGGCCCGCGATGTACGCGCGGCGCTGGCGGATTGGGAGCGGGAAGGGCTGCTCGACTTTCAGTTTGGCGACATGCGCCTAGAAGCCACGCCTCCCGCCACGCCGTTTGGAGTGGAAGCGCCGGTGGTGGAATGCACCTACCGGCTCGTCGGTACGACTTTTCGGATTCGCTACGGCGAGCCGATGTTTCACCAGCGCTTGCACCCCTTGTTGCGACACTGGGTAACGACCAGCACGGTCAACCTCCAGACCACATTCGAGGTGTGCGCGACGGCGACGGATTATGAATGGCGCCAGGAGGGCGATGAGGCATCACTGTATTGCGCCACGGTGGATGAGTTAATCCAACAAGCGTTATACCGGATCGTCGAATACGCCTGTCGCCAGATTCCCTGGCTGGCTTTTTTCCACGCGGCGGCGCTCGGCGATGGTGCTTCTTGTATCGTCCTGCCGGGACTAAGTGGCAGCGGCAAAACCACCTTGGCCGCCGCATTACTTCAGTCCGGCTTCGAATATCTGGGTGATGAGACCATTCCCCTACGGCGGGATAATGGTCGGATCGTTCCGCTACCCGGTCCGCTGTGCCTGAAATCCGGCAGTTGGCCGGCATTGGCTGCGTACTATCCCACGCTCGACACGTGGCCGATTTATCATCGTTGGGGGCAGCCAGTGCGCTACTTGCTGCCTCGATCCACCGACCCGGATCGTTCCTGGCCGGTGCGAACCCTGATTTTTCCGCGTTATGTTCCAGGCGGCGCGACGGTCCTGCAACCGATTGCGGCTACCGCGGCGCTGCAGTATCTGATGGCCGCCGACACCCGACTACCCCAGCCGCTGATGCCCGCCGATGTCAGCGCTTTCGTCGCGTGGCTGAGCGGAGCACCCGCCTACACTCTGACCTACGACAACTTGGCCGAAGCCGTCACCGCCGTTCGGGAACTCCTGTTGGATGAATCGCAGGAGCTTAATCGAGAAGCCAATCGAGGAGAACTCTAGTGAATCCTGAAGCTCCCAATGACACCCCATTGTCCGATTCCACCTCACCAGCGGAAATCGTGCCCGATGATGCCACAGACCTGGAACGCCGGAGCTTTCTCAAGAGCGTGGGCAGGGGAGCCAAATATGCCGCACCCACGCTAACGGTGCTGACATTCTCCCGCGAATCGCTGGGAGCACCTCCTCCTCCTTCTGGCTTTAATCCTTGGAGTTACATGAGAAGGTACAGGTCTGTGCGCTGATAACTGGCGATGGGGCATTTTCGGTTGGTTTTTTTGCCCAATCTGTCTGAGCGTGAGCACCTGACAAGGACGTTTCACGGCAGCGCCGCCCAATCCACCGCGCGGTGCTTCGGGCTTCCCTGGCGCGTCTCCCATACCGGGGATAGCTCCCGCAGCCGGGTGACCGCCGCCGTTACCGCATCGATGGTGTAGTCGATTTCCTCGACGGTGGTGAAGCGGCCCAGACTGAAGCGGATCGCGCCACGCATCCGCATGGCATCGCAACCCATCGCCCGTAGTACGTGCGAGGGTTCGTGGCTGGCGGAGGTACAGGCGGAACCGGTGGCGAGAGCGATGTCCGGCAGGGCGTCCAGCAGCGCCTCGGCGGCGATGCCGGCAAAGCTGAGGTTGAGGATACCGGCCACGTTCCGCTCAGGGTGGCCATTCAGCTCGACATCGCCCAACGCCGCCAAGCCTTGCCATAGCCGATCGCGCAGCCACCGGATGCGGACTTGTTCAGCCGCCATCTCGACACGGGCGATCCGGCAGGCTTCCCCCATGGCGACAATCTGGTGGACGGGCAGCGTGCCGGCTCGTAATCCGCGTTCCTGGCCACCCCCGTACAGCAACGGTTCCAGCCACACTCGAACCGGGCGCTGGCGCACGACCAACGCGCCGATGCCCTTGGGGCCGTACAGTTTGTGCGCGCTGAGGCTCAATAGATCCACTGGCAGGGCTTGTAGATCGAGCGGTAGCTTGCCGGCGCTCTGGGATGCGTCCACATGCAGCAGCGCGCCATGATTTCGAACCAGCGCGCCGAGGGCGGGCAGATCCCGCGCCACGCCGGTTTCGTTGTTGACGTGCATCAGCGAGACCAGCACGGTGTCTGGCCGCAGCGCCGCCGCGACCCGCTCCAGCGGAATCGACCCGTCCGGGTTTGGGTCGAGGTAGGTGATGGCGCAACCCTCGCGCTCCAGTCGCCGGCAAACGTCGAGCACGGCCTTGTGTTCGGTCTTGCCGGTGACCAGATGCCGGCCCTTGCGGGCATAGGCGCGCATGGCGCCAAACAAGGCGAGATTGTTGGCCTCGGTCGCGCCGGAAGTCCAGACGATTGCGCCGGGATCGATGCCGAGCAGGGCGGCGACATGCGTCCGGGCGGTTTCGACCGCCCGGGCCGCTGTTCGACCGAAAGAATGGGTGTTGGATGCAGGATTACCGAAGATGCCGTCCTGACCGAGATGCTGACTCAGGATGACGACAACCCGAGGATCCGCTGGGGTGGTTGCCGCGTAATCCAGATAAACCGGTAGTCGCATTACTACGGCATGGGGAAGTCGATCAGGCTACGGCCGAGGCCGGCATTCGTTCGCTGGAGCGATCGCGTCGGCGCGAGCCACTTTGGCGACTGATTACTTCGCAGACCGCCGGACGCTCGACGAACTGCGCCAGGGTGATGCCCTCCAGAAAGGCGAAAATCTGCCGGCTGAGGTCGGTCCATAGCTCGTGCGTCAGGCAGCGCCGGCCTTCCTGGCAGTTCTCATGTCCGAAGCAGCGGGTGGTGTCCAGCCGTTCGTCGACCGCGCTGATGATGTCGGCGACCGTGACCTGGTCGGGCGAACTCGCCAGCCGGTAGCCGCCACCCGGACCGCGCACGCCTTCCACCAGACTGCGCTTGCGCAGCTTGGCGAACAACTGCTCCAGATAGGACAGCGATATACCCTGGCATTGGGAAATCTCGGCCAGTGTGACCGGGCCGTACTTGTCATGAATGGCCAGATGCATCATGGCGGTAACTGCATAGCGGCCTTTGGTGGACAGTTTCATGAGTATTACCCCGCAATTGGGCTGTACTGTGAGGTCAATTCCTGACTATTGAGTAAGGAAACTATATTAACCTATCGGCCTAGTCAACTAATTTGGCAAAATAATATCCTGGGCGTTCCAATGGTCATGGGCGTTTCAGACGGAGTGGGTGAATTGCCCGGTAAATCGATGGCCTTGGCGCAGGCAGTAGGCGAGCCATTTAAAAAGAAAACGGTTGGTCCGCCAGCGGGCGTGAAGGTGTGTGCCGTCCGCTTGGTGGTTGGGATGGAAGTCGGCGATGAAGGCGGCGCGATGCCGCAAGCGCGCGGCCATCACCTCGGCCATCCGTGCATCGTGGTAGATGCGGATGCGCAGATTGGGTTCGGCGATGACCGTGCCGTGGTCTTGGCGAAATTGGTACGTTAAGGTCAGGTCGCTGGTATAGCGGCTACGCTCAAGGATTCGCAAGTGCAAATCCAGGCCCCCGACCACCCGCGAGATACGAACGGTCGACGCGGGCGGCATGATCGGCAACAGCCGGCGCAGGTTGATGTAGTTCCGCTCGTACAGATCCATCAGTGCCGCAAAGCTGCCTGGCGTGTCGTGCGCCAGCAATCCGATCTGGGGAGCGCGAAGCAGAATCATGGACCTACGCGCCAGGCAGCGATAGGGATTCCAGGCGCCAGCCGGCCCTGTCGCAACACAGTACGCTGCCCTGTTCGTACCAGTCGCCCAGTACTGCCCGCCGCGCGGGCCGCCCGTCTCGGGTCCATCGATGGATGGCGGGTCGGTGGGTATGACCGTGGATCAGGTGGTCAACGCCGTGCGTGCGCAGCGCGTGTTCCACCGCCACGGGGTTGACGTCGGTGATCTCGGT
>JAGRHI010000140.1:0-939 GCA_020445045.1 Candidatus Competibacteraceae bacterium | reverse complement strand
GCTGGTTTCCCGCAACTGGCTGGCCAGCATCCGCCGTTGCGCCAGTGGCCGCGCTAGCAAACCCGCCTGCCAGGCCGGATCGCGGACTTGGGCGCGAAACGCCTGGTACTCGACATCATCGGTGCAAAGCGTGTCGCCGTGCAGCAGCAGCACGGGTTCGCCGGCCAGATCGATCACCACGTTTTCCGGTAAGAGTCGGGCTTGGCTCGCCGATGCGAAACCTTGGCCAACCAGGAAATCCCGGTTGCCGTGCAGGAAATGGGTCGGCACGCCGGATTCGACCAGTGCGCGCAGTGCGCCAGCGACGGTATGCCCAAGCTCCGCGTCGTCGTCATCGCCGATCCAGGCCTCGAACAAGTCGCCCAGGATATACAAGGCATCGGCCCGCCGGGCGCGCCGTTCCAGAAAATCCAGAAACAGGGCGACGATGGCGGGCCGGCGCGGATCCAGATGCAGGTCGGAGATGAACAGGGTGACCATCGGGCTTATTCGTCGACGACTTCGACTTTGGTGATCGTGATGTCCTCGGCTGGCACGTTTTGGTGACCACGCCGATTGGTGGTCGGCGCGGCGACGATCGCATCGACCGCGTCCATGCCGGCCACAACCCGTCCGAACACGCAATAGCCCCAGCCCTGGCTGGTCGGACCGCGGTGGTCGAGAAAGTCGTTGTCCTTGACGTTGATGAAGAACTGGGCGGTGGCGGAGTGAGGGTCGCTGGTACGCGCCATCGCGACGGTGCCCACCTGGTTTTTCAGACCGTTTTCGGCCTCATTGCGAATGGGGGCGCGAGTCGGCTTCTGGCTCATGTCCGATTCAAGGCCGCCGCCCTGAATCATGAAGTTAGGGATCACGCGATGAAACAAGGTGCCTTCGTAGAAGCCGTCACGGGCGTACTGCAAAAAATTGGCGGCCGTGGCCGGAGCGTGGGCGTGATCG
>JAGRHI010000139.1:5447-5892 GCA_020445045.1 Candidatus Competibacteraceae bacterium | reverse complement strand
TGCTGTGACCGTCCAGACCCGGCTTACCGATCAACAAGCGCAGCGGCCGCCCCAGTTCATTGCCGGTTTTGGTGACCTCGGTGCGAATCGCCACCGCTTTCGCCCCTCGGCTGTCGTCGTTGGCTGGAATGTCGATACCGGTGGGGGCGCGATATTCGCCGAAGATGTCGCGCAGGGTCTGCGACCATTCGCCGGTGGTGACACCGGCATGGGCACATAGAATGGATGCCGGCATGATATTGGAGCCGCCGCGCGCGGTCTCGGCCAGATTGGCCAGCGCCGCCTTGACATCGGTATTGTTGCGCTGGGCACGGAAGGCATTGAGCCGTTCGATCTGTTCGCGCTCGGCGCGCGGATCGACTTTCATGATGCCGCTATCCACACCGCCGGTCAGCGGCGACACTTCGGTTTCC
The DNA here is from genome assembly GCA_020445045.1 of Candidatus Competibacteraceae bacterium. Taxonomy (GTDB): domain Bacteria; phylum Pseudomonadota; class Gammaproteobacteria; order Competibacterales; family Competibacteraceae; genus Competibacter. Next base: position 5,479 of record JAGRHI010000139.1, on the reverse strand, counting down.
TGGTAGCAATTCAGACCGATGATCTTCAGATC
>JAGRHI010000139.1:4984-5427 GCA_020445045.1 Candidatus Competibacteraceae bacterium | reverse complement strand
ATCCGCTCGGTGTGACTGGTGACCAGTTGCCGCTTCACGTAGCCGGATTCGATCGCCTGCACCATCCCGCCCTGCTCCTGCACCCGAGCCATTTCCGCTGTCGCGCCATCGACCAGCGCCTTGACCTTGGCGGCGATGACGGGCGAGCCGTCGAAAATGTCGCCGTATTCCAACAGGTCGGTCTCGAACGCCAGCACCTGCTGCATCCGCAACGCCCATTGCTGATCCCACGGGCGTGGCAGACCCAGCGCCTCGTTCCAGGCCGGGAGTTGGATGGCGCGGGCGCGGGCTTTCTTGGACAGGCTGACGCCGAGCATTTCCAGTACGATGCGCTGCACGTTATTTTCCGGCTGCGCCTCGGTCAGACCGAGCGAATTGACCTGCACGCCGTAACGGAAGCGGCGCATGTCTTCGCTCCGCACGCCATAGCGTTCCTGGGTCAG
>JAGRHI010000139.1:1970-4913 GCA_020445045.1 Candidatus Competibacteraceae bacterium | reverse complement strand
CGGCGTTGACGAAGAAGGAAATGCGCCCGACCACCTGCTCAAAACCTTCCGCGCCAATCTGGCCGGAATCGCGCACCGCATCCAGGATGGCGATGGACGTGGACAGGGCGTAGGCCAGTTCCTGGGTCGGGGTGGCGCCGGCTTCCTGCAAGTGGTAGCTACAGATGTTGGTCGGGTTCCACTTGGGGATGTTCTTGACCGTGTAGGCGATGATATCGGTGATCAGGCGCACCGAAGGTTGCGGCGGGAAGATATAGGTACCGCGCGACAGATATTCCTTGAGAATGTCGTTTTGGGTGGTGCCCTGCAATTGCGCGGGCGCGGCGCCCTGCCGTTCGGCCACCGCGACGTACAACGACAGCAGCCAGGCGGCGGTGGCGTTGATGGTCATCGAGGTGTTCATCTGCCCGAGCGGGATCTGGTCGAACAGCGCTTCCATGTCGCCGATGTTGCAGATCGGCACACCGACCTTGCCGACTTCGCCGCGCGCCAGCGGATGATCGGCGTCGTAGCCGGTCTGGGTCGGCAGGTCGAAAGCCACCGATAGACCGGTTTGGCCCTTGCTGAGGTTGGTGCGGTACAACTCGTTGGATGCCTTGGCGGAGGAATGGCCGGAGTAGGTCCGCATCAGCCAGGGTTTGTCGCGTTTGATTGGGGTGGTCATGGGAACCTCTTTAGTGTGCGACGACAGTTCGGGATTGGATTTTTTCTAATTGAATTAATTGGAAACAGCTCAGATCACAGCCCATTTCTATTTTTATCCTTAAGTTTTCAATTTTGCCACAGCTTCATTCAAATCATATTTACTGTCTAACTAATAACACCCTGTTCAACAGCTCGATTGTCTACCATATTCAATAACTTAGCTTGAACTGATTCCAATATGGAATCTCGTATGAAAGAGCTTGCATTTATTATTTCTATACCAATAAGCTCACCCTGTTCATTGAGTTCGGCAGTAACATTAGGACTTAATTCAACGCTCCCTGCCTCCGGTTCATTGGATACAGAAAGATGTAGAATATCATTTTCCTCAAAATAAACCATTCGAGTATTATTCATTTCAAAAATCTCCCACTTATCAGGCGGAATTTGACCTGCTGGCGACTAGTTGCATGAATAGTAACTGGTGTTATTATGTCTCCGGTTTCATCTTCAGTTTTATCATAAGGAATCATTACCAAGAGTTTGTCATGCCTACCTACCGCAACCATCCGATGTGTTGCAAAATCAAAATATCTTTCTTCAGAAAATTTCAATATCTCTTCAATCTTTGAAAGATCGAACCCTCTGAGTTTGGCCCTATAATTAATGTAATCAGACCAGATAACTTTTGACATGACTCATGACTTCAAATGCTTCTTCAGCACGTTTACCAGCCCTTGCATCGGCTTTTGCATCCTAATCCTGTCTTTCTCACTCGAAGCTTATTTAGATCGTACTCTGGCTTGAATAACCTAAAAATTCATATTTTAGAAAAAATAACTAACTTAGACAGATTAGCCTCTCACCTGAGAAGGAGAGAGGCTTTTCCTCACCTCACACTAGCCGCCGTTTGATCAGCAACCGCCATTCGATGCCAAAAATCCTATGCTTCTCAGACATCTTGCCTAAGCACATCCAAAGTCGATTTATTTTCTTTCGTGATTCTAATAAGAAACCTTAATGCTTCATTGACAGACTCAGAATCTGGAAATATTTCAGCAACATCCGGCTCTAAACAAACCGTCAATCCACCAAAAACCTTACGCCCAGATCCCATCTTTCTCACTCGCAAGCTACGCAAATCGTACTCTGGTCGAAGATCATCTTCCATCTCTGAATCAACTGTGCTCATAAGCTTTTCGCTCCGTTCGCGTTGCTTCTCTTGCGCTAATCAAGCGAATACATCACTGCGTTCCGTATATGCTACCAGCAACAAGCGATTTTGCGCTGACATTCCAATCATGATGTAGCGATGCTCGTTGTCGGAATGATCGGGGTCATAAAAATCGATATAAAGAGGATCATCAAAAACAGTTTTAGCCTCGTCAAACAAAACACCATGCTTCACTAAATTTGTTGCCGCCTTTTCTTTATCCCATTGGAACACCATGCGGACAACCTCGTGCCCCCTCTCCCATTTCAGGAGAGGGGCTTTTCCTCACCTCACACCGGCCGCCGTTTGATCAGCAACCGCCGCTCGATCTCGAAGATCTTGCTGCTAATCTTCTCCTTGCTCAGCTTCTGCTTATCGTTTTCCTTGATGAATAGATCCGCGCCATGGGTTTCCAACGCGGCGGCGGCGCTGATGTTCTTCACACCGATGAACTGGAAGGTGACGATGCCGGCGGAATCGTTATTGGGCAAGGTCTCGGTCGCCACCACCCGCGACAGCGCCGCCACCGTGTCGCCGGACACCGCCGGCTGAGTGTGATAGCCCTCGGTGAAGCCCAGCTCCCACAGTGCGTTTTCGCTGACGTCGCGGCTGGCCAAACCTTCCAACCAAGCGAACACCAGACCGCCGTACACGATCGGCTCGCCACTCATCTTGCCCGACAAGCCGGTGCTGTACACCCGGTCGAAATGCAACGGATGGGTGTTACCGACCAAATAGGTCCAGGCCATATGCTCGTCGGTGATGGTGCGACCGTTGGCATGGACGATCAGATCGCCGAGGGAGAAGTCCTCGAAATAGGTGTTGGGACCGGTCAACTGGCTGGGATAGCCGCCCGCATTGATCGGCAGATCCACCACCGGATGCTCCACCCACGGGAATTCGACCGGCGTGGTCGGTGCCGGCGTGGTCGGCAGGCGGTCGCCGCGATAGCCGACCATGATCTTGCGTTCGTACTGCAACACCACCTGATTGTGCTGATTCACACCCAAGGTGCGGATCAGCACGATGCCCGGCTTGTCTTCACCGCGCGCCTTGCGGTCCATGACCTTGGTATAACCGCGCAG
>JAGRHI010000139.1:487-1963 GCA_020445045.1 Candidatus Competibacteraceae bacterium | reverse complement strand
GATAGACCGGCCGCAGGAATTGCACATTGTAATAACCAAGATTGGCGATGGCTTTTTCGGAGTCGTTGTGCACCCCTAGCGACAGCACCACGTTGAACACCATCTGTGGGCTGGCCGGCAGATCCTGAAAGCCGTGCGCCTTGGCGTATTCCAGATTCAGATACAACGGATTGCACTGCATGAACACTCGGGCGAAATCCAGCATCGGCCCACGTTCGAAGGTATAGCCGCGCGGATGGACAAATACCTGCCCCGGCACGAATTCATCCAGATAGCGCCCATACTGGGGCCGGCGCACCCATTCCAGGTTGACCGCCACCGACCCCGCCACTTCCGCCTGTTCGCTCAGTCGTATCGAGAAACTCATGGCTCAAACCTCCACTTCCGTCTTGGCCTTGGCATTGTCCACCAACGAACGGGCGATCACCTTCAAGGCCAAGGTTTCCTCGGCGCCTTCGAAGATCGACAGCACCCGCGCATCGATGAAATAGCGACTGACCGGCATTTCCTCGGCGTAACCCATGCCACCGTGAATCTGCAAGGCCTCGCGAGTCACCCATTCAGCGGTCTTGCAGGTGAAGAACTTGACCAAGCTGGCTTCCATGTCGCCCTCGCCCCGATCCATCAACCGGCCCACCGAGTAGGTGAACTGCCGACTGACCGCCAGATAAGTCGCCATCCGCGCCAGCTTGACCTGAGTCAATTGGTAGTCACCGATGGGATAGCCGAAGACCACCCGTTCCTGGGCGTAACTCAGCGCCCGTTCGTAGGCCGCCTGCATGATGCCTATCGCCCGAGCGGCGGTTTGAATGCGGCCACCGGCAAAACCGGCCATGGTGAAATAGAAACCCTTGCCCTCGCCTTCCGGCCCACCCAGCATGTTTTCGTCCGGGACGAAGACATTGTCGAAGAACAGGTCGAAGGAGTGCATCCCACGATAGCCAATGGTGGAAATCGCCTTGCCGCTCAACTTGCCGCCGCCTTCCTGCGTGAACTCGAAGGCGTGACCGGGATAGCTCGGCTTCTCCAGCAGGAACATCGACAGGCCGCGATGGCCGACGGAGATGTCGGGGTTGGTGCGGGCCAGAATCAGCAGCACCCCCGCCTTACCACCGAAGGTGCACCAGGTCTTGGCGCCATTCAGCAGCCAGCCGCCCTCGGTCTTGGTGGCTTTCAGCCGCATGTTGGCCACGTCGGAACCGTAGTTGGGTTCGGTGACCGCCACCGCGCACAGCAGATCGCCGGACGCCAATTGCGGCAGCCATTTCTCCTTCTGCTCCTCGGTGCCGCCCTTGAGCAGCGCCTTGGACAAAATCTCGGGCCGGGTGATCAGGCTACCAGCGGCGCCCAGCGAACCGCGGGTCAATTCCTCGGTCACCACGATCATGCCCAGATTGTCTTCGTGTTCGTCGCTCTGAATGCCGCCGAAACGTTCCGGAATGGAAATGCCAAAGCAGCCCATTTCCCGGACCTGAT
>JAGRHI010000139.1:0-441 GCA_020445045.1 Candidatus Competibacteraceae bacterium | reverse complement strand
CCAGCGGCATCACCACTTCCTCGGCCACTCGGCGGAAGGTGTCGCGCATCATCTCGTGATGATCGTCCAGCAGATAGGCGCCGGTCACGCCATCCTGGCTGCGTACCCGCTGCCCCAGGTCAGCGAGCGTGACCGCCGGCAGTTGCGCCACACAGAAGCCACGCACCGTCGGATGATCCACGGTGGCGCTCAACCCGTTATCGTTCAGGCCGAAATCGGCCGGGCGAGCGCTCAAGCGGTTGCGGACACCCTGTAACGCCTCGGCGGTGAACAGCAGCGCAAATCGCTCTTCCAGGATCGCCTCGCTCGTCGAACCGCCACCGGCCGCGCGCGCGCGCGCGGCGTAATCGAGCATGAAGCGGGCACCGGTCACTTCCGCGCAGGACAACGCCAAGTCGTAGCTCACCAATTGGTGCTGGTCGAGCAGCGCGGCGGATACCT
>JAGRHI010000138.1 GCA_020445045.1 Candidatus Competibacteraceae bacterium | reverse complement strand
TCGTGGACGAAAAACTGAGTGAAATTGCGGATGCCGTCGAGGATGTCGCGACTCCGATCGAACACCATGAACGAACCGCCGGTGGCCAGATCCTCGAAACAGATGCGCCGTCCGAACTGCTTGGCGGAAACCGTGTGCCCGGCGGGGCCGGCCATCTGAATGCCCTGGGCATCCCGCGCGCCGCAATCTTCCAATACCCGCTGCACCGTGACACCGAATGGATATTCGTAGATGCCGGGCCGCTCGCAGTCGCCGCTGAGGCTGAGGAGCTTGGTGCCCTTGGATTCGGCGGTGCCGCGACTAGCGAACCAGTCGCCGCCCTCCACCGCGATCTTGGCGGCGGCGGCGAAGGTCTCGACGTTGTTGACCACGGTCGGCCGATTCAGGTAGCCGTGGGTGGTCGGGAACGGTGGGCGGATACGCGGCACGCCATGCTTGCCTTCCAGCGACTCAATCAGTGCCGATTCCTCGCCGCAGACGTAAGCGCCGGCGCCAAGGTGGATATCGATCTCGAAGTTGAAGCTGGGATCGCCGAGAATGGCCTCGCCCAACAGTCCTGTCTCGCGACGGCGTTGCAAGGTTTCCCGCAGCGCTTTCAGCAGGTAGCGGTACTCGCCCCGCAGGTAGACGAAGCCTTGCCGGGCGCCGATCACCCAGCCACACAGCGTCATGCCCTCGAACACCAGGTCGGCGAAATCCTGCATCAGCACTCGGTCTTTGAAGGTGCCCGGCTCGCCCTCGTCGGCGTTGCAGACCACGTATTTCACTTCGCCGGGGGCATTACGACAGGAAATCCACTTGGCGGCCGATCGGTAACCGGCGCCGCCCTGACCCCGCAAGCCGGATTTCACCAATTCGTCCAGCATCGCCTCCGGACCCCGTTGCAGCACCGCCCGCAGCGCCGCGCCGTCGGCGAAATGCCGGCCCAGTAGCACATCCGCGCGGCGGATATTGCTGATCACCTCGAAAAACTCGCGTGGCCACTGCTCCAGCGGGATTCGACCATTGACCAATTCCACGATCCGATCCAGCCGAGGTCGATCCAGCCGAGTCAGGGTGTAACCGTTCACCAATGCGGCCGGACCTTGGTCGCACATACCGGTGCAGGACGTGGTGCCGACGCTGACCACTTCGTCGGCGCGAGTCTCGCCAATCCCGATGCCGAACCGCTCGCACAAGTAATGGAGCAACTCACGGTTGCCGAGCATCCGATCGGTGATGTTGTCGCTGAACAGAATGTCGTAGCAGCCGCGTGGGTCGGTGTAGAGGAAGGAATAGAACTCGGCGACGCCGCGCACCTTGTCCGAGGACAAACCCAGTTCCTCGGCCACTTGCTCCAGCGCCTCGGACGGCAACCAAGTCAGATGATCCTGCACTTCCCGCAGAATCTGCAGCAACCGAGTCGGCAATCCGCCGTGGCGCCGCACGATATCGCGGACCGTCTGGGCAAATGTCATGGGTTTTGCCATGGACCACCTCCGTCATTCGGCGGCCGATCCAACACAGCACATGGATGGCCTGTTTTCAAATCGATTTTATCCCATCGATCACGTTTGCAGGATACTCCAAACCTCATCAAAAAACTTGTCTTCCATGGCGTTGAAAGTGATCTTCCCCGAATGGTCGTTGAGAACAATTCGCATAGAAAGACGAGTGGACCAGCACATCGAAGATATGCCAATGCGGACACCGCCAAAGGCTGCCTTAACAATGAGGATATCCAGAGTCGCGAAACGCTGGCGGTCAAAGCTGTCCTCGCACTCTTGAAATTTTTTTATTACTTTAAATCAAAAAGATAAATCCAAATAAATCTCAAAATCGGCACGATTGGTTTGCATTGTCTGGCCGAGCGTTGTAAAACTAAAAAAAGAGAAAATGTCATTTTTAAGTTACCGATTTGGATTTTTTCCATTTTGAATATTATTGCCGTCTCTTCAACCGACTGAGCCGCCCACTGATTCGGTCTGGCCGGATCGCCCGATAATCCATCGGTTGCGCTATCTCGTTACCCCTTTCAGGCACAAAGCTAATTTGGAAGCACTATCGATAACGATGCCATTATCGATAGCGGATATCGAGGCCAGCGCAATCGCGACCCGAACCTTCCCAATGAACGTCAAGATTGCCATCAGAAAGCTTTACAAGATCTTCGGGGATAACCCCAAGGTTGCCCTGCCGTTACTGGAACAAGGCGTGGACAAGGCAAGGATCTTCGAACGCACGGGCCAAAGCGTCGGGGTCATGAATGCCAGCTTCGATATCCACGAAGGCGAAATTTTCGTCATCATGGGCCTGTCCGGTTCCGGCAAATCCACCCTGGTACGCCTGCTAAACCGGCTGATCGAACCCACCTCGGGACAAATTCTGGTCGACGGCGAGGATATCGCCGTCCTGCCGGAGGAGGGGCTGCGCAATCTCCGGCGACGCAAGATGAGCATGGTCTTTCAGTCCTTCGCATTAATGCCGCATTTCAACATCATCGATAACGCCGCTTTTGGCTTGGAATTGTCGGCGGTTCCACGGGCGACTCGTTATGAACGCGCCTTGGCGGCGCTGGATCAGGTCGGACTGAAAGCCTATGCCGAAAGCTATCCGAACGAACTCTCCGGTGGCATGAAACAGCGGGTCGGGCTGGCGCGGGCGCTGGCGAACGATCCTGACATTCTACTGATGGACGAGGCGTTCTCCGCTCTCGATCCGCTGATCCGTTCAGAAATGCAGGATCAGTTGCTGGACCTGCAAACCCAGCAACAACGCACCATCGTGTTCATTTCCCACGATCTGGACGAAGCCATGCGCATCGGCGATCGTATTGCGATCATGGAAGGCGGGCGCGTCGTGCAAGTGGGAACGCCGGAAGACATTCTGCGCAATCCCGCCGACGATTACGTCAGCTCGTTCTTCCGGGGCGTGGACGCTTCCAAGGTGCTGACCGCCGGCGATGTGGCACGCACCGAACACGCGACGCTGATCGATCGTCAAGGCACGGGCATCCATGCCGCCCTGCAACAAATTTCCTCTCGCCTTGAGGATTATGGCTATGTGGTCGGCCCCAACCAGGCGTTCCACGGTGTGGTGTCCGCCGATTCCCTGCGCGCGGCGGGCCAGGACGAAGATGTCCCACTCAAACAGGCTTTCCTATCCGATATCGTTCCCATACCAGACGATAAGCCTCTGAATGAGTTATTGGGCGCGGTCGCACAGGCGCCTTGCGGTGTACCCGTGATCGATCCGAACAAACGCTATCTGGGGGTGATCACCAAGGCGAATCTGTTACTGGCGCTGAATGGCGAGGGGGAATTGGTATGAGAAAACCGATTCATGAGAGCTGGACGATGACGAGCATCCGGCAATCCATATCTTCCCTGGGCGACATTCGCAACAAGATAATGAGCTTCCACCTATTTATTCTGATCATATTCATGCTGTTGGTATCTCCGTCTGGAGCGCTCGCCGCCGACGCGCCAGCGGCCAATCCCTGGGCCAGCGGCGAACCTGCATCGTCATCCACCCCCACGCCCGCGCCAGCGGATACGGATTGGCTCGCCGCAGCATCCGCCCCAGCGGAGCCGGCCACATTCGACTGGCTCCACCCCTTTCAGGAGGCCTTGATTCCGTTGAATGTTTGGGTGGATCAAGGTCTGGACTGGCTGGTGGACAACTTCCGCCCGGTGTTCCAGGCGATCCGCTGGCCGATCGACGCCATCCTGACCTCGGTCGAATCCGCCTTGCTGGCAACGCCGGCTCTGCTGATCATTCTGATCTTCGTGCTGCTGGCCTGGCAGATGGTCGGACGCCGCTTGGCGGTGGGTACGTTGATCTCGCTGGCGATCGTCGGACTGATCGGCGCCTGGTCCGAGGCGATGGTGACCTTGGCCTTGGTGTTGACCTCGGTGTTTTTCTGCGTTCTGATCGGGTTGCCATTGGGCATCTGGCTCGCTCGCAACGATCGAGCGTTGGCGATCTTTCGTCCGATCCTAGACGCGATGCAGACCACACCCGCCTTCGTGTATCTGGTGCCCATCGTCATGCTGTTCGGGATCGGCAATGTTCCCGGTGTGGTGGTCACCATCATCTTTGCGCTGCCGCCCTTGATCCGCCTCACCAACCTGGGCATTCGCCAGGTTCCGGCGGATCTGGTGGAAGCCGCCCAGGCGTTCGGCGCCAGTCCACGCCAGTTGCTGTACAAGGTGCAGATTCCCTTGGCGATGCCCAACATCATGGCCGGCGTCAATCAAACCCTGATGCTGGCGCTGTCCATGGTGGTGATCGCCTCGATGATCGCCGTGGGAGGATTGGGCCAGATGGTGTTGCGCGGCATCGGTCGTCTGGACATGGGCTTGGCGACGGTTGGCGGCGTGGGCATCGTGTTGCTGGCCATCATCCTCGATCGGCTGACTCAATCGTTCGGCGCGGATACCCGCCACCGGGAAGCCCGCCACTGGTATCAACAAGGTCCGGCAGGTCTCGTTTATCGCTTGCTGGGTCGCCACTAACGGCGCGAAACCGCGTCTCCCGTCCGGGGTGTCGTGACACCCCCTGTCCTTAAAATCCCGCTTCGGAAAAAATAAGGAGAGATACATGAGACATTTCACGACTCGTTGGACTGGCTTGAAAGGATTCCTTGCCACGCTACTGGCGCTATGCCTGTGGTCCGCCGGCGGTCAAGCGGCCGATCTGCCCGGCAAGGGCGTCACCGTTCAACCCTTGAAGAGTTCGATCGCCGAGGAAACCTTTCAGACCCTGCTGGTCATGAAGGCCCTGGAACGCTTGGGCTATGACGTCAAACCGATCAAGGAAGTCGAGTACGCCACCGCGCATGTCGCCATCGCTAACGGCGACGGTACATTTCTGGCGGATCATTGGGACCCGCTGCATGTGGATTTCTACACCAAGGCGGGCGGCGCCGATAAGATTTACCGGGAAGGCGTTTACTCGCCGGGTGCGCTACAGGGCTATCTGATCGACAAGAAAACCGCCGATCAATATCAGATCACCCATATCGATCAGCTCAAGGACCCGAAATTGGCCAAGCTGTTCGATACCAATGGTGACGGCAAGGCCGACCTGGCGGGTTGCAATCCCGGTTGGGGTTGCGAAAAGGTGATCGAGCATCAATTGGATGCATTCAAATTGCGGGACACCGTCACCCACAATCAGGGCAGTTACTCGGCGATCATCGCCGATACGATCACCCGCTTCAAGAAAGGCGAGCCGGTGCTGTATTACACCTGGACCCCTTACTGGGTTTCAGGCGTGATGGTTCCCGGCAAGGACGTCGTGTGGCTGCAAGTGCCGTTTTCTTCGTTGCCTGGCGAACGCAAGGACGTAGATACGACGCTGCCGAGCGGCCAGAATTATGGTTTCGAGGCCAACAATCAACGGATCATCGCCAACCTGAAGTTTGCACAGGAAAATCCCGCCGCCGCCAAGCTGTTCTCGATCATGGAGCTCAGCGCCAACGATATCAGCGCGCAGAATTTGCGGATGCGTGATGGCGAAAAAAGCATGGCCGACATCGAACGCCACACCGACGCCTGGATCAAGGGACACCAGAAAACCTTCGACGGCTGGATTCAGGAAGCGCTCAAGGCGGCCAACAACCCAGGTTGAGTTTTTTCGTGGGGTAAAAACGGTCTTCCCAGCAAAATGGGAACAGGGTGGATCAGGATCGGGTCAAAACGGCAACGGCAAAATCGTGACGCGCTTTCCGCGGGCCGGTTGTCGATCGAACTGTGTAGTCGCTATGGCATTACCGCGAAATTGCAGGCACTATTTTTATTTTGCCGCCCCTATCACCGGAGACGAGACGCTTCCATGCCGAGCCCTTTCCTGAAACGCCTTCATTGGCTGCTGCTGGGGTGGCTGACCGCCAGCGCCGCGCAAGCGACCGTTTATCCCCTGCCGCCCCCGGACATCGACCTCATCGGTCAGGTCAAGGTCGTTTACGCCACCCAGGCGGATACCTTGATCGATATCGCTCGCCGCTACAGTCTGGGCTACGACGAAATCGTCCATGCCAACCCAGGCGTGGACCGCTGGGCGCCCGGCGAGGGTACCCCGATCGTGTTGCCGACCCGCCATGTCTTACCCGATGCACCACGCGAGGGCGTGGTGCTCAACATCGCGGAGATGCGACTGTACTACTATCCCAAAGCCGGTACCGACGGGCAGCGGGTGGTCCACACCTATCCGGTGAGCATCGGCCGCATGGATTGGAAAACGCCGATGGGTTTGACCAAGGTCGTCGCCAAGGACGTCGATCCCGCATGGCGACCACCAGCGTCGATCAAGGCCGAACATGCCGCCGAAGGCGATTTCCTGCCCGATGTGATCCCTGGTGGCCCGGACAATCCATTGGGGCGCTATGCCATGCGATTGGGCGTGCCCGGTTATCTGATCCATGGCACCAACAAACCCTACGGCATCGGCATGCGAGTCACGCACGGCTGCGTGCGGATGTACCCGGAAGACATCGAACGACTGTTCGGCATGGTACCGGTCGGCACGGCGGTGCGGTTGGTCGACCAACCGGTCAAGGTCGGACGTTTCAACGGCGAGTTATACGTCGAATCGCACGAACCGCTGGAAGAAGACAATCTGCCGATCAAGGTCACCCTGGAACAAGCGCAGCGGGCGATCATCGCCAAGATCGGTCCCGATATGCCGGGCGTGGACCCGGCGGCGCTTGAAGTCGCGATCGAACAGGTCAGCGGCATGCCCGTTGCGGTCAGCACCTTGCCGGGTTACGGCTACGCGGCGCCACCGCCGGCCACCGCCTATCCGCCCGCATCCACCATGCCTTCCGAGTATCGACCCGCTTACCCCAATCCCGCGCCCGGCTACTCCTATCCGACTCCGGGCATGCCGTCGGCTGGCGCTCCACCCACTTATCGGCCACCTCCGATCAATCCAATGCCCTACCCAAGTTCCGCCTTTCCCGGCGGCACTCGTTCCTCGACTGGCAACGCGCCGGGTACCGCGGTACAGCCTCGCGCGGTAAACTGATTGCAACGGCAATAAAGAAACCCCGCGATCCACGGATCGCGGGGTTTCTTGCGTTCGGGCACCTGCTTACTTGTACATCGACCGCTTGAACATACGGTTGATCTTCTCTTCGGTCGCCATGCTGATGGACTTCGCTTCGCCGGCCATGGACTTGGCTTCGTTGGCGGTATCCATCGCGTTGCGGGCCATGGACTTGGCTTCGTTGGCGTCGTTCTGTACCTTCTGCAGATCACTGGTGCTGGCACAGCCAACGGTCAAACCGGCGATCAGGGCCAGGGCGGAAACTTTGGTCAGGCTCTTCATGGACATTATCAGCTCCTTACGCGCAAAAAAGATGGTTGTTGATGAAAAAGGCAACGAATGGCGGCCAAAACCACTGCGAAGTCGATTATATAGGACAGTTATCACACTTGCAGAAATTCCCTTCAAGTCAGGGATCGGTCCTCAACGAATTTCGACGCGCATCCCGACCCTGACCCACGGTCTGAGCGCATCGATCTGCCTATTGTCCAGCGCCACGCAACCGCTGGTCCAGTTAATGCCGGCGCTATGAACGCTCGGATCACCGAAACCGATTCCATGAATACCGATCTGCCCGCCCAGCGGCGTATCCTGCGGCGGCGTGCGGCCACTGATCCAGGCGGCGCGGATGCGTTCGTAAGTCAACCGGTCGATCCGATGCTCGCGCAAAGCCTGCTCGGCATAGTCGAGATTAGGATAATCAAGGCCGATGAATTTCTTGAACCGGCTATGATCGTTGATCCAACCCACCCGAAAAACACCGAGCGGCGTTTTATTGTCGCCACGACGAAACTTGAGGCCAGCGCCGCTGCTACCCAACGCAACTTGGTGGAACACCCGCACCGGTTGTTGACCTCGCATGATCACCAGATTGTCGGCCTTGGTATCCACCAACAGCCAAGGCTCGTTGGGAACCGCCGCGCGGCTCGGCGTCAGCGGCGGCATGGGTGGAGGAGTTTGCACTTCGTTCGTGGCGCAACCACCAAGCAGCCCCGCCAGGATACCCAGAAGAATGATCTGCCCATTAAACAGTCGCATATCTAACGGCCCCTCCCTCCACCAACGATTTCAAAGGGTTGAATATATAAGACAGGCGAAGCAACCACGCAATATCAACCACCGCCGCCTTCGCTTTCCTCGGCCAAACGGGCGGCATGTTGTTTGGCAAGCCGCAGAAAGCGCGGGGTCGGCCCGATATCTTCGTAAATCGGATCGCCGCACTCATCCTCGGCGATGATTCGCTCGCCCTGCTCGTAAGGCAGAGCCGCCTCAAGGGTATCCAGCGCCGCCGACAGCAACTCAGTAATGATTGCTCCATGGTCTTGCGTGGATATATATCCGCCAGAGCGGCGATGCGGGCGGCATCGTGAACCGGCAATCGCACCCGATATTCGCGCGCGGTCAGCTTCGCCACGCCAGTCTTTTCCCATTCCCGCAAAAGCTCCTTGATATTATCCATGCGCGCTCACCTTCGCTGGGGCCGGTCAGCCGTCAAAAACGGGGTTCCAGGGCCACTGGAGTCAACAGGGAATTGCCGATAAAACAATTTTCCTTGGCCTTGCGATGCAGCGCCAACACGGCGTCAGGATCAGGAGTAGCGCCACCGAACGTGACCTTGGGCCGCAACGTCAGCCGGCTGACCATCGTCCTACCCTTTTCGTTCTTACCGAGCTCGGCCAAGGGTTCGTCCTCGTAGCGGTCCACCACCAATTTTTTAAGCGCGGCGATGGCCAGGAAAGTCAGCATGTGACAACTGGACAGCGATGCCAACAATGCCTCTTCGGGATTGGTCATCTCGGGGTCGCCCGAATACTCCGGCGCCGACGAACCCTGCACGGTCTGGTGGCCACCGGCCAGATGCCAGACATGGCCGCGGTTGAAGGTCTTGTAATCGAAATCGGGCGTCGCGCGCCGCCAATCCAGTTGGATCGAATAACTCGACATGTTCGGTTCCTCACTAAGAACAGCAGAAAAAAATGACCGTCATCGTCCCTTCTTCTCGCCTTCCGCTTCGAGTGGCACGGGGTTCAGGACGTTAGGCGACTCCGCGTCGGCGCCTCCAACCAGCACTTCGAGGCCACAAGCATCGCCGGCCAGCGCCTGCTCCAAGCGCGCGATGCGGGTGTGCAAGCGTTCGTTAACCGCTCGCTGTCGGGCCAAGGCGGCGCCGTCGATCGCCAGTTGCGGGTTCGGCTGAATGCCGTGCCGGAGGCCAGGTACCGTATCACCCAACAACCAACCGGCCACAACGCCACAGAGCAGAATCGCCAGCGCCACCACTCCCCAGACCCAGGCGCGCTGGTAGCGAGGGATCGTCGCCTCGGCGGCGTGGATCGTGAACCACGGGTGGTGTTGCCGCTCGACCTGCTCGTTCATGGGATTTCCTCAGCGCTCCACCGTGAAGCCGGTTACCGGCACGATCGCGCCGGGGCGGATCGTGCCCTTGAACACCGACTCCTGGCCACCCCGGCTCAATCGCACCTGATACGGCGTCTCCCGGGGGGACTGCTCATCCTTGCGCGGAATATAGCGGACGGCGATTCGATAGGACCCGGCCACCGCCTTGCCGGCTGGCCAGAATACATTTTCCACCGGGCGGTCTTGCAGCTGGTCGCGGGCGGTATTGGCATCCACGTCCAGGGTGCCGCCGCAGTCGGCGGGGTTACGGTAATCCAACCGCCGGCCCGTGGGACAGCTCACCACCAAATCGAGATCCCCGTGGCTGTTCCACAGCAGGGTGACGGTAATCTCGCCCATGGCCGCGCCGGCGGCCGACATGCGCTGATCGAATTCTCGACGTTCCTCAAGGGTCGGCGCGCTCTTGACCGGCGGCGGTTCGGCTGGCGTCGGGCTCGGCGATGCCGGGGTCGGCGGTGGTTCGGACCCACTCAATTGACCGCCCAGTTCCTCTTCCAAGGTTCGGGATCGTGTCGTCGGCTTGCCGGATGACGGATTTGGCGCGGCGGCGGCCACGCTATCCGGGAGACTGGAAGCGGCCGGCGCCGGTGTTTCCGCGCGAGATTGTTGTGCGTCACCTGGCGGCACCGCCGGCGCTGTCGTGATCGCGGCTTCCAGCGCACCGGGCTCTCCCGCGATCGCGCCAGCCCGAACCGCCGGATGCGCGGCGGCTGGCATGGCGGCAACCGGCTTCCGCCCGGCATCACCACTGCCACTACCGGGGATGATGGGCGCGACCTCGTGACCGGCTGGAGACACCGCCCGCTCGGGCGCGGGACGGGTTTTCGCGTCAGGCGCGACAACCGGCATCCCGGCGTCACGTGGCTGGCCCTCCGTGCTTCGCGATTCGGCGGGCGGAACCAAACCCGTATTCACGCCGCCCGACTCCTGAGTATTCGCAATGGGCGTTGGCGCATTCGCCCCAGCCGGTGGCCGACATTGACCACGCCGCTCGGCCAACCGTGCCAGCACCTGTTCGAGTCGGGCACGCAATTCCACTTCAGCCCGCCGGGCGTCCGCGAGCGCGCCGGCATTCCCTTCAGCGAACGGATCGGGCGCCATCGTCACCCGATCCGGGGCCGGGCTTCGCCAATGGCTGAGAATCGCCGCGCCCAGCGCCAACAAAACGGCGAGTGCGAACACGCTCCAAAATCCCGTGGAGCCAACCACCACATAGCGTAACGGCGATGCCGGCTCGGCCTTTTCCACGGACAACGAATCCACCATTGTCGCAACCGGCGCGGGCTCGGGTTCGAGCGGCGGTTCCTCCTCCGACCGTGCCGGCGTGGCTTCCACGGCCGCGACCGGAGGGACCGGCTGGGTCTGGGGCGCCGGCGGCAATTCCGGCGGTAGCTCCGGCGGCGTGGGTTCCAACGGTGCGGGCGGCGGTGTGGGTTCCGACCGAAATTCGTCCGCGGCGGAGGATTCGATCGGCGGGACGGGTTGCGACTCGGCGGTCGCCAGCTCGGGCATGGAGACTTCGGGCACCACCACATCGCGGGGCGGTTCGATCGATCTGGACGCGCCCATCGCCGAATCAGGCGAATCCGCTGGCTCCGACCAAGGCCGGTCCGGCGTAAAGCCCCAGCCCGTCAGTACCGGTCGGCCATTGACCAGAAACACACCGGTTTCCGCCGGCGTGGCCAACACCGCTCGCAAGATCGCGCCCAGTCGCTGCTGGCGAACGTCCTTGGCGGTCGCGTACCGCTCCGCCAGTTCCCGCCCCCGGCCGAGCAGCTCGTCGATCCGGGCGCGAAGCGACTGGCGTCGCTCCTCGGGCAGGTCGTTCAGGGCGACCGGTTGCTCCTCGGGATCGCCTTCGGTGTACCAGTCGATCCGGTTGTTGGTCCGATCCACCACCGGTTCGGCCAGCAGCCAAGCCGCGTCCGGCTCCAGTTCACTAGCCAGCACCGCCCGGATCTGCGGGTACAAGGCATGCAACGGCTGACCGAAACCGCCGATCTCGCGCAATCCGTCAAAGGAGCTGCTACTGAGCAGAATTTGTTCGACCATGCACCCTACTCGCCTTGCGATTGCCGACCGTCATCCCGCCACGCCAACAACGACAGGGTCATTCAACTGGCCGGAGGCGTCGTCTGGTCGGCGGGGTCCAGCACGATCGACAATCCACCGCCGCCAAGCGTCAGATCGAGGCCAAGTTGGACGTTTTGCAGGTACAGCGTCACTCCCCGCTCGTTGCGCAGCACGGCGGAGCCTCCGCCTTGAAACACGGTCAACCCGCCTTCGGCCGAGACATATCGCCCGGCAAAATCGGCCACGTTCCGCAGGCGGTAGACCTGACCCACCGCGCTGACCTGACTGATGCCCACCGTCGCCACCTTGAGCCCCGAAACCGAAAACCGGTATTGCCGGTCCTGAAAATCCAGCGTGCCCTGCCCCTGACTGTAGCCCAACAGCAAGCCCACCGAAAAACTGGAAAACTCCAGACGGGCATCCGGCCGGGCATCCTGAGCCAGCGTCGGCGCCGCTCCGGCGACCCACATCCCCAGCAAAACCGCTCGAACGAATCGCATCGACTTTCTCCCACACGCGCAGCTTTCGAAATCCGGCCATCGGCCGGCGGACCCGGCTTCAGGCCGCCGGGATCGAATATCGGGGCCACTCGTATTGATTCAACAGCATCTTCTCCAACTCGCGGGAGAGATCCACGTTCCCGCCCCCGCGCTTACCCCCGCGAGAACAACTATCCAGTTGCCAGAGGCCCACCTTTTCATCGAGGTCGACCTCTTTCCATTTGGGA
This sequence comes from Candidatus Competibacteraceae bacterium, assembly GCA_020445045.1. Lineage (GTDB taxonomy): Bacteria > Pseudomonadota > Gammaproteobacteria > Competibacterales > Competibacteraceae > Competibacter. The sequence goes on along the minus strand of JAGRHI010000138.1, from coordinate 1,402 downwards.
TGACCGGTTTGCTTGAGCTGGCCGATATTGGCGCGGATGACTTGACCCAGCTTGGCCAACTGTTGGCAACGCAGGATGAAATAGGGACTTTGCTTGCCGGAAAAGTCGAAGCTCATCAACACCGCCTTGACCGCGATGGTCGGCACGCCGCCGCTCGTCCACTCATAATCGCCCTGGCCGATTTCGGCCACCTGATATTCGCGCAGCATCCGTGGGTCGTCCAGCGGCACGAAATGCACCTTCGCCAGTAGCGGGGCAAATTCCGGCTTGTCGGTCAGGCTGCTCAGCTTGGCGAACAGGCCGACCGGCTTGCCGGCGACGTAGAACATGGCGTCGGCTTCGCCCTTGAGCACGGCGGTCACGCCCCGCAATGGCGGCAGGTTGAGCAATTCGGCCGGCTTGACTCCGGTCAATTGCAGCAGATTCATGGCGGTCAACCAAGTGCCACTGCCCTGCTGACCCACCACCACCCGTTTATTCGTCAGATCGCCGAACGACTGAATCGACTTACTGGCGAACAGATGCACTTCCTCATTATAGAACGGGAAGATCAGCCGCAATCGGCCGGCGAGCTGGCGCATTTCCGGGCTTTCCGAACGGCTGAGGAATCCCAGCACGTCGGATTGCACGATGCCGAAGGTGGCATTTTCCTTGCTATTGATGCGCTTGATGTTGTCGATCGAACCCTGGGAGTCCTTGACCAGGATATCCAAACCGACGGTTTTGGCGACTCCGGCAATGTCGTTGCCAAACTGGATGTAGGTGCCGGTCTTGGAACCGGTCACCATGCCGATCTCCTTGGCCTCGGTCCCCTCGGCCATGGCCGGCACCCAACTCAACAGACTCGACAGCAACAATAGGGCGCCGATCGATGAACGACTCATAAGATACGCTCCCGGTGCTTGATCATGATGAATATACCTCCTATCCGCATTCGAACGCCGCCGCCCGAATGAGCGGCGGGCCACCCGCCTGATTGGGTTCCGGCGGGCTTCGGCCCGGACGCTGGAGCCGGCTCGGGAACCACGGTTCCCGGCGTCGGAGACGTCTGAGTCGTGCTCTGCCGCGCCGGGTACTTCGGACGAGCTTGCTCCCGACGAGGAAAGTGGTTGAGAAATCGCCATGTGGGGTATCCGCGTCAAACCGGCAAGCATCCGAGCCATACCGACAAGCCGCTGTTCGAAAGGCGGCTCATGAAAAGGCTCCTCTGGCCATGGATGCGGCTGCGCTGAACTTGTCTGAATCATGCACTGTATCCAGGCTAGCGCGACCCAGACGGCTGGCGATGGCGAAGTCCCTCCTCCAGTTCCCGCACGGTCGGATCAAACTGCGATTTCAACTCCTCTTCCAGGCTACGGCCGGAGGATCGAACCGGCGGCACGGGTTTCGGTTCCGGCGCGGG
>JAGRHI010000016.1:12937-37809 GCA_020445045.1 Candidatus Competibacteraceae bacterium | reverse complement strand
TAAATCTATAAAGAAATGGTATTACCGTGCCGCCCTGCCATAACTCAGCGAAAAGATGAGAATAATTCTCAATACACCGAACACGGACATGGATTTTCAAGGATCGATATCGAATCGGATTGGTCCGATCGATCTGGATCAACATGGACCATGTCCAATCCATATCCATGGACTGTGCCCGACAAATGAATGGGTTCGGGTATAAAATTAATTTGACAGTTGCCGTGCTTCAAAGAGGAATCCGAGATGACCGAACTCACTGTGAATGGCCACAAGTACGAGGTTGACGCGCCGCCCGATACCCCGTTGCTGTGGGTGCTGCGCGACACCCTGGGACTCACCGGCACCAAGTACGGCTGCGGCGTGGCCGTTTGTGGCGCCTGCACCGTCCACGTCAACGGCAACCCGATGCGTTCCTGCGTATTGCCCGTCTCGGCGGTCGTCGGCAGCCGGATCACCACCATCGAAACCACCGAAAATTCGGTCGTTCAGGCGCTACAGCAGGCGTGGGTCCAGCAGGAAGTGTCCCAGTGCGGTTATTGCCAGCCAGGCCAGATCCTGAGCGCGGCGGCGCTGCTGGCCAGCAACTCGCGACCGACCGACGCCGACATCGACGCGGCAATGTCCGGCAATTTGTGCCGCTGCGCCACCTACGCCCGAATTCGCGCCGCCGTTCACCACGCGGCCAAAACCCTGGGGGCCTGAACCATGCACGCGATCGACAATCTTGGCCGCAGGACTTTTCTGAAAGCCGGCGCCGCGCTCGGCGCCGGACTGACCCTTGGTTTTTATCTGCCGCCCGGCCGCGCCGCCCGGCAAACCGCCGCTTCCACGACCGCCTCGTTCGCCCCCAACGCCTTTCTACGCATCGCGCCGGATAACACCGTCACCGTGCTGGTGAAACATCTGGAGATGGGACAAGGCGTCTACACCGGCCTGCCGATGCTGGTCGCCGAGGAACTGGAGGTGCCCTGGGAACAGGTTCGGGTCGAATCCGCGCCGGCCAACGCCAAGCTCTACGGCAATCTGTCCTGGGGCGGAACCGCGCAGGGCACCGGCGGCAGCACCAGCCTGACCAATTCCTGGGATCAGTTGCGCCAGGCGGGCGCCACCGCGCGCGAGATGCTGATCGCCGCCGCCGCTGCCCTCTGGCAAGTCGAACCCGGCGCGCTCAAGGCCGAGAACGGCGTGGTCGTCCACTCCCCATCCCAGCGCCGGGCGAGTTACGGCGAACTGGCGGTCAAGGCCGCCGAACTGACTCCGCCGGAGCATGTAAAACTGAAACCGCCGGCCGAGTGGAACATCATCGGCAAGAGCCTGCCGCGCAAGGACGGTCAGGCGAAGGTCACCGGGCAAGCCCAGTTTGCCGGGGACCTCAAATTGCCCGGCCTGTTGACCGCGCTGGTGGCGCATCCCCCGCTATTCGGCGCCAAGCTCAAAAGCATCAAGGCCGACGCCGCCCGCGCGGTGCCGGGAGTCAAGGCCGTGGTGGAAATTCCCCAGGGCGTGGCGGTGGTCGCCCGCGACTTCTGGTCCGCCAAGAAGGGACGGGATGCGCTGAATCTCGAATGGGACGAGAGCGGCGCGGCGAAAGTGTCCAGCGACGCCCTGCGCGAGCAGTATCTCGCACTGGCCAAGACGGCGGGCAAAATCGCCGCCGATCGCGGCGATGCCGCGCGGGCGCTGGGCCAGGCGGCAAAGACGCTGGAAGCCACCTTCACCGTCCCCTATCTCGCCCACGCCCCGATGGAACCGCTGGTCTGCGTGGTACGACTCGGGGACGACGCCTGCGAGATTTGGGCGGGTTCCCAGTTGCAGACGCTCGATCAGGCCATCGCCGCCAAAATCGCCGGGCTCAAACCGGAGCAGGTCACGATTCATACCCTGCTGGCCGGCGGCAGCTTCGGTCGCCACGCCAATCCCACCTCGGATTACATCGCCGAGGCGGTGGCGACCGCCAAGGCGACCCGCGAGTTGAACGCGCCGATCCGGCTGATGTGGACCCGCGAGGACGACATCAAGGGCGGTTACTACCGGCCGCTGTTCGTGCATCGCATGACCGCGGCTCTCGATGCTCAGGGCAAACCGGCGGCTTGGTTACAACGCATCGTTGGCCAATCCATTCTGGCCGGGACGCCGTTCGCGGGGATGATGAAGGACGGGATCGACTTCACCTCGGTCGAAGGCGCGTCCAACTTGTCCTACACCGTTCCCAACCTGCGGGTGGAACTGCATTCTCCCCAGACCGGTATCCCGGTATTGTGGTGGCGCAGCGTCGGCCACACCCACACCGGCTTCGCCACCGAAGTCTTCATCGACGAACTGGCCGCCGCCGCCGGCCAGGACCCCTACCAATACCGCCGCGCCTTGCTGGCCGATCATCCGCGCCATCGGGGAGTGCTGGAACTGGCCGCCGAGAAAGCCGGCTGGGGTACGCCGTTGCCCAAGGGCCGGGGCCGGGGCATCGCCGTCCACGAGTCCTTCGATTCCTTCGTCGCCCAGGTCGCCGAAGTGACCATGCAAGCGGATGGGCGCTTCAAGGTGGACCGGGTGGTCTGCGCCGTGGATTGTGGAGTGGCGGTCAACCCGAACGTGATCGAGGCCCAGATGCAAGGCGGCATCGGTTTCGGGCTGACGGCGGCGCTGCACGGCAAGATCACCCTCAAGGACGGTCGGGTGGAGCAAAGCAACTACGCCGATTACCCGTTGTTGCGCATCGGGGAGATGCCTAGGATCGAGGTCCACATCGTGCCGAGCGCAGCGCGCCCCACCGGGGTGGGCGAACCGGGCGTGCCGCCGATCGCGCCGGCGGTGGTCAACGCGCTATATGCCGCCACCGGCAAGCGGGTGCGCGATCTGCCCATCGATCCAGCGACGCTCAAAGCCTGAAACCGTGGACAGCCTGGATATCGCCGTCCTGCGGCGGGCCATCGACTGGCTGGAGGCCGGGCGACGGGTGGCGTTGGTCACGGTGGTCGCTACCTGGGGCTCGGCGCCGCGTCCGGTCGGGGCGCTGCTGGCGCTGGACGAGGACGGCCAGCCCTGCGGTTCGGTGTCGGGCGGCTGCGTCGAGGACGATCTCGCCACCCGGATTCGCGCCCGCTTCCCCACCGCCCGCGAGGTGGTGAAATACGGGGTGACGGCCGAGGAGGCGCGCCGCTTCGGCCTACCCTGCGGCGGGACGCTGCAACTGGTGGTGGAGCCGCTGGCCGGCGCCGAGTCCCTGCGCCCGGCGCTGACGGCGCTGGAGCGCGGCGAACTGCTGGCGCGGCGGGTGCGGCTCGCCGACGGGGCGGTGAGTTTTCAACCGGCGACGCCGGAGGATTCACCGATCTTCGACGGCGCGGTGCTGACCCAAATCCTTGGCCCGCGCTGGCGCCTGCTGCTCATCGGTGCCGGCCAGATTTCGTTTTATTTGGCGTCCATGGCGCAGGCACTGGATTACCGGGTGCTGATTTGCGATCCACGCGCCGAGTACGCCCGGCAATGGGCCGTGGCCGGCGCGGAGCTGCTGCCGGGGATGCCCGACGACGTGGTGCGCGCCATCGTTCCCGACCGGCGCACCGCCATCGTCGCCCTCACCCACGATCCAAAACTGGACGACATGGCCCTGATGGAAGCGCTGAAAACCGGGGCATTCTATGTGGGCGCGCTCGGTTCGGCCGCCACCACGGCGAAACGCCGCGAACGTCTGGCATTGCTGGAGGTGACCCCTGGGGAACTGGCCCGCCTGCACGGTCCGGTCGGCCTGCCGATCGGCAGCCGCACCCCGCCGGAGATCGCGGTTTCGATCCTGGCCGAATTGACCGCGTTACGCCACGGCATCGCGCTGGCTCCGGTCCGATCCCGCTCCGTCACCGAGGCGGCCGATTCCGCTGTTTCATCATGAAGCAGGGTATTCTGCTGGCGGCGGGTTTTTCCCGGCGCTTCGGCGGGAACAAGCTGCTGCAACCGCTGACCGACGGTGTTCCCATGGCGCTGGCCGCCGCTCGCCATTTGCGCGCCGCCCTCCCCGAAGTGCTGGCGGTCGCCAATCCCGGTGATCCAGCACTGGCCCAGTTGTTGGACGAAGACGGTTTCCCGGTCGCGGTTTGTCCGCGAGCATGGGAAGGAATGGGCGCCAGTCTGGCCTGGGCGGTCAGCCACACCCCGCGGGCTTCCGCCTGGATCGTCGCGCTGGCCGACATGCCGTTCATTCGGCCCGAGACCATCGTTCGGGTCGCCGATGCCACCGCGCGGCCTACGACGCTGGCCGTTCCCGTGTTCCACGGGCGGCGCGGGCATCCGGTCGGTTTTGGCGGGGCGTATTTCGAGGCATTGGCGCGGTTGACCGGGGATGAGGGCGCTCGGTCGATCCTGCGCGATCATGCCGAGCAGGTGCGGTGGCTGGCTTGCGAGGACCCCGGCATCCTCAAGGATATCGATACGCCCGCCGATCTCGCGCCGCTTTCCTCTCCATGACGACGCGGACAGTCATCCGATATCACCGGCCATGCATCAGGCGATTGGCGGTGATTCCGGTTTGGCGGCGTGCCGGGACCAGTCCCGGAAAAAATCGACGAAACGCCGATCCTGCGTGCTGATGTGCTGGGCCAACAATACCAGAATGGCTTCCGCCTCGGGTGGAGCAAGAGTCTGTTCTTCGCCGTCGCGTTGTCGGGCCGCTTCCAGTTTCAGCATCAGGCGGTCGTGGTCCAATAGATGATCGTCGTAACCCGGATAGCCGCATAAACGCATCAACAGTTGTTCGGACAGGAAATGCACGTCGCTGTACGCAACCAACTGATCGAGGATTTCGCGGGCCAGCGCCGCGTCCACTCCGGTGTTGGCGGCTTCGCACAAGGTTTGCGCCAGACCGAGTTGTACGTGATGCTCGGCGTCGGTGTTGTTCGAGTAGGGATCGGAACTCATGCGGTCACCTGAACGATGGCGGATGAATTCGACGCTATCATAAAACCGACGCCAGCGCGAAACCCGGCAATGGTTTCGCGACCTGGCCGCCCTGTCGCCGCAAGCCGGACCGAATGCCAGGGGGAAAAGCGAGGGTTTGACACGCGGTAACGCGGTTCGATTTCGCCACTCTGAACCTGTGGACCGGTCAATACGAACGGTTGGCTGTCGTCACCGTCTCGGGTCATCGGCGAAGTGGCCAACCAGGATCGGCGAGGCCATGGCTTCCAGCCTCGCTTGCTCAAACGCTTGCCTTACCGCGCTCGGGCCGAAACCGAATGGCATGGATTCTGCTCAAGGTCCATGGTCCATAACCCGCTCGCCCTGGCTTTGCAGGTCAAGAGCGGCGCCCTACTTTTTCCAAGACGAGGAACAGGCTGTCATGAACGGGTCCATCGATTTTTACGCCGACGACCGCAAGGTGACCATCGATACGAACTGGACCGGAGCCGGCGAGTATCGGCTGATCCGCGCGGATGGCGCCGCGACGCCGCTGGGCGACTGCCAGACGCTGCCGGACATGCTGAGCGCGGTGCTGGATACGGAATGGTCCAGCGAGATGGAAGGGGCGCGGGTCGAAAGGCAAGCGGAGTGACCACGGTCCGGCGACGCGGACTGGCGATGTCCTCGAAACTCCCCGCGCCGCCGCCTTCACCCGGCACCAAACCCGCCACGCGCCGACGGGCGCTCCCGCGCGGGAGCTTCCCGGCCACGCCCGCCGCGCGCCAGATCGTTATTTCAGCATCCTGGCCAAAAACTCGTTGAACAGCGCCCAGGATTTGCGATCGGCGTCTTCCCGATAGCTCTCGCTACCGAATACCGTGAAGGCGTGGGGCGCGCCGCCGTAGGTCACCATCTCGTGTTTGACGCCCGCCGCCTCCAACGCCGTGGCCAGCGCGGCAAACTGATCCATGGTGACGACAGTGTCGGCGGTGCCGTGCATCACCAGGATTTCGCCCTTGGTCTTGGTGTAATCCTGCCCCGCCGGGGTTGCGAGACCGCCATGAAAGGTCGCGAAGCCTTTCAGGTCGGCGCCGGAGCGCGCCAATTCCAGCACCGCCGCGCCCCCGAAGCAGTAACCCATGGCGACCGCGTTATCGGTGTTCGCGCCCTTGGCGCGGGCAGTCTCAAGCGCTCCCATCATCAGGGCGCGCATTTTCTCGCGGTCCTTATAGAGTTCGCCGGTATGCTGGCGCTTGTCGGTCACTTCGGTGGGCCGCACGCCCTTGCCGAACAGATCGGCGGCAAACACGGCATAGCCCTTTTCGGCCAGCATGTCGGCGCGCTTGACCTCGTAATCCGTCAGGCCGTCCCAGTCGTGAATCAGCAGCACCAGCGGCGCCTGTGCATTCGGGCTGACGTAATAGCCCTCGTAGGGCTGACCGTCGACCGTATAGGTCACGGCTTGGCCGGTGGCGCCCAACGCCAGCAACGGCGTCAAACTCAACAACGTTGCGATTATCCAGCTTCTCATCGTTCGCTCTCCCCCTGGTGGACGATCCGACCCGTGGCCGGCTTGCATAATTGACCCATCCTCGCCACGCCGGTTCACCGCTCGGAGCGCCCGCCCTGGGCCAGGCGCTCGACCAGAACCCGTTCGCAGGCCTTGAACAGCAGGTAAAACAGCAGGCTCAGGTAACCGTAAGCGATCAGTTCGATCAACTGCCGCAAGGCACCATCGTCGATCACCATCGCGCCGTGCTCCAGGTACAAGTCGAAATTGGCCTTGAACAGCATGAACAGATTGAGGGAACTGACGCCGAAGGCCACAAAGAAAACGCCCATCCAGATGAAGGTGATCCATTTGTGCTTGAACAGAACTTTCATCGCGAATTGCCGCATCGCGTTGCTCCAAAAGCGGGGTGGTCCCGAAACGCGACCGAGGAAAGACCGGCCGACTCAAAGTGAAAAGCCGGCCTCGTTCGACCCAGTTTATACTGGGTTTTCGTCGATTGGCGGCCAGACTCGTTCGAAGCATGGGACCCAGGCATGAACAAAAAACCGTTGTTGCTGATACCGATACTGCTCGCGGTCGGCGGTGGCGCCTATTGGTGGTGGCAAAGGCAGGAACTGCCGCGAGATACATCGCGGCTCACCCTATACGGCAATGTCGATATCCGCGAAGCGGATCTGGCGTTCGACGCCAACGGACACGTCGCCGAAATCAAAGTCCAGGAAGGCGACCGGGTGCAACCGGGGCAAGTGCTGGCGCGGCTGCGACCGGACAAACTGGAAGCGGCGCTGGCGGCGGCTCAAGCCACCGTGGCGGCTCAGGAACAGACGCTGGCCAAGCTCAGGGCCGGCAACCGTCCGCAGGAAATTCGTCAGGCCCACGCCCAGGCCGATGCCCTCGTCGCCAAGGCCCGGCTGGCGCAAATCAGCTACGCCCGCTTACTGAAACTGGGCCAGAAACGGCTTGCCGCGCCAGAAGAAATCGATCAGGCTCGCGCCGCCGCCGACGCGGCGGAGGCCGAAGCCCTCGCGGCCAAGGAAGCCTCTGCCCTCATTGTCGCCGGCGCGCGCGTCGAGGACATTGCCGCCGCCGAGGCCCAATTGGCGGCGCGACGGGCGGAACTGGCGCTGGCGCGGGACCGGCTGGCCGACGCCACGTTGCTGGCGCCAACATCGGGCATCGTGCGTGACCGCATTTTGGAACCGGGCGACATGGCCTCGCCGCAGACCCCGGTGCTGACTCTGGCCCTCAACGACCCGCTCTGGGTGCGAACCTACGTGCCGGAATCGGAGCTGGGCCGCATCCGGCTGGGCATGGCGGCCGAAATCCATACCGACAGCTTTCCGGACAAAACCTACCACGGCTGGGTCGGCTTCCTGTCGCCCACCGCCGAATTCACCCCCAAGAACGTGGAAACCCCGGACCTGCGCACCCGTCTGGTCTATCAGGCGCGGATCTTCGTCTGCAACCCCCAGGACGAGTTGCGCCTGGGCATGCCGGCCACGGTGACTCTTGCGCTGGATTCGCTGTCCGAGTCGGATGCCAAGCTCGACCGGCGCTGCGCGGAGTAACGCGGTGGTCAATGCTGGTCTCCCAGCCGCGCTCACCTGTCAGGGCCTCGGCAAAACGTTTGCCAGCGGCAACCGCGTCATCCAGGCTCTGGACGGCATCGACCTGACGGTCGCGCCGGGCCGGATCACCGGCTTGATCGGTCCCGACGGCGCCGGCAAAACCACGCTGATGCGACTGGCCGCCGGTCTGCTGCGCGCCGACGCCGGCGAATTGCGGGTGCTGGATCTGGACGTGAGCCGCGAGCCGCTGGCGGTGCAGTCGGCCATCGGCTACATGCCGCAGCGCTTCGGTCTGTACGAGGACTTGAGCGTCCAGGAAAATCTGGATCTGTACGCCGATCTGCAAGGCGTGCTGGCCGCCGAACGGCGCGGACGTTACGCCGAACTGCTGCACATGGTCGGTTTGGCGCGCTTCACCGCGCGACTGGCGGGACGGCTGTCCGGCGGCATGAAGCAAAAACTCGGACTGGCCTGCACCCTGGTGCGGCCGCCCCGGCTGCTGCTGCTGGACGAACCCACGGTCGGCGTCGATCCGGTGTCGCGGCGCGAACTGTGGGCCATCGTCCAACGCTTGGTGCGGGAAGAAGGCGTCAGCGTACTGCTCAGCACCGCCTATCTGGACGAGGCGGAACGCTGCGACGAGGTGATCCTGCTGCATCAGGGTCGGCTGCTGGGCCAGGGGACGCCGGCCAGCTTCAGCGAGCCGCTGGCCGGGCGCTGTTACCTAGTGAACGCGCCGGCCATCTCCAAGCGTCGCCTGCAAATGCGACTGGCCGCGCTGCCGGCCGTGGCGGACGCCATCATTCAGGGCGAGAGCGTGCGGGTGGTCGCCCGCGCGGCCGGGCCACTCAATCTGTCGAGCTTGGACGCGGGACCGGCGGACGTCGAAATCCGCCCGGTGGCACCCAATTTCGAGGACGCCTTCATCATCCGCCTTCAAGGAGAGCACGACGTAACCACGGGGGAATCGCCTCCTCCGCCCATGGCGGCGACCATGGCCAACGATGACGCGGCGGTCATCCGAGTGGATCGGGTCCAGCGCCGATTCGGCGAGTTTTACGCGGTCAAGGATGTCAGCTTCGAGGTGCGGCGGGGCGAAATCTTCGGCCTGCTGGGCGCGAATGGCGCCGGTAAGTCCACTACCTTTCGCATGTTGTGCGGCTTGCTGCCGGCTTCCGGGGGGCGGCTCGAAGTGGCCGGGCACGATCTGCGGCGCGCGGCGGCTCGGGCTCGTGGCCGCATCGGCTACATGGCCCAGCGTTTTTCCCTCTACGGCAACCTGACGGTGGCGCAGAACCTGCGCTTCTTCGCCAGCGCCTACGGTTTGACGGGCCAGCGGTGGCGGGAACGCATCCGCTGGGCGCTGGACGGCTTCGACCTGGCACGCCACGCCGACATGGCCAGCGGCGATCTCCCGCTGGGCTATAAGCAGCGTTTGGCCATGGCCGCCGCCCTGATGCACGAACCGGATATCCTGTTCCTGGACGAACCGACCTCCGGGGTGGACCCGCTGGCGCGGCGGGAATTCTGGCATCGCATCAACCTGCTGGCGGAACAAGGCGTCACCGTGCTGGTGACCACGCACTTCATGGACGAGGCCAATTATTGCGACCGGCTGGTGATCATGGCCGACGGCGAGGTGCTCGCCCAGGGTACCCCGGCGGCAACGAAGGCGCGCTTTCGCGACGCCGAACGGCCAGACCCGACCATGGAGGACGCCTTCATCGCGCTGATCGAGCAGCGGGCGCAAACCGCCGGAGAACCGGCATGAGCGCCCGGCGAGGTGGCGCCCTGATGCGCCTACGTGGAATGGTGCGCAAGGAAAGCCTGCAAATCCTGCGCGATCCGTCCAGCATCGCCATCGCCTTCGTCATGCCGGTGGTGCTGCTGCTGTTGTTCGGCTACGGCGTCTCGCTGGACGCTCGGCATATTCCGTTGGCGATGGTGATCGAACGCCCGGACGCCAACAGCGCCAGTTTCGCCGCCGCCTTCCAGCAATCCGAATACTTCAGCCCACGCCGCTTCGACAGCATCCAGGACGCCGAACAGGCCCTGCGGGAACGGCAAGTGGACGGCATCGTCTGGTTGCGCGGCGATTTCAGCCGTCGCCTGCTGGCCGCCGGCGACGCGCCGGTGGGGGTGATTCTGAATGGCGTCGACGCCAACCAGGCGCGCATCGCCTCGGGCTATATCCAAGGCGCCTGGCAACGCTGGCTGCAAACCTACATGGCGGCCCAGGGGCGGGAGCTGACCTTGCCGGTGGGGATGGAACAGCGGGTCTGGTTCAATCCGGCGCTGCGCAGCCGCAACTTTCTGGTGCCCGGCCTGGTGGCGGTGATCATGACCCTGATCGGCGCCCTGCTGACCGCGCTGGTGGTGGCGCGAGAATGGGAGCGCGGCACCATGGAAGCGCTGATGGTCACCCCGATCCGCATCGGCGAATTGCTGCTCGGCAAGTTGCTGCCCTACTTCGCGCTGGGCATGGGCGGCATGTTGCTGAGCGTGGCCATGGCCCGCTGGCAGTTCGGGGTGCCCCTGAACGGCTCGTTCTGGCTGTTGCTGGCGGCCTCGACGCTGTTCATGCTGGTCGCGCTGGGCATGGGATTGTTGATTTCCACCGTGGCCCGCAACCAGTTCGTGGCCGGGCAGATCGCGATCCTCGTCACCTTTCTGCCGGCCTTCATCCTGTCGGGCTTCATCTTCGACATCGGCTCGATGCCGGCGCCGATTCAGCTCATTACCCATGTGGTGCCGGCACGCTATTTCGTCGCCATTCTGCAAACCCTGTTTCTGGCCGGCGATGTCTGGCCGGTGGTGCTGGGCAACGCCGCCGCCCTGCTGTTGCTGCTGCTGATCTTCTTCGCCGTGCTGGGCCGCAAGGCCCGCAAGCGTTTGGAGTAGTCCATGCCACGACACATCCTCGCCCTGGCCCTGAAGGAATTGCTGGCCCTGCTCAGGGACAAGCGCAGCCGCTTCGTGCTGATCGGCCCGCCCATCGCTCAATTGCTGGTGTTCGGCTTCGCCGCCACCTTCGATCTGCAAAACGCCCCCATCGCCATTTACGACGAGGACCAGGGCGCCGCCGCCCGGGAGCTGATCGCGCGCTTCGAGGGTTCGCGCAACTTCGAGGTGGTGGCGCGAATCGATCACGATGCTCAAGTCGCGCCCCTGATCGATGACCGCCAGGCGCTGCTGGTCCTGCGCATCGCCCCCCGCTTCAGCCAGGAAATCCTAAGCGGCGGCGGCGGCGGCTCGGTGCAGGCGATCCTGGACGGGCGCAACTCCAACACCGCCATGCTGGCGCTGAATTACACGCGAAGCATCGTCACCGACTTCAACGATGCCTGGGCGGCGCGCCACGGTCGATCCGGGCCACCGGTACATCTCGAAATCCGTCCCTGGTACAACGCCAACCTGGAATCGCGCTGGTTCGTGGTGCCGGGCATCGTCGGCCTGCTGACCCTGGTGGTGACGCTGATCGTGACCGCCCTGTCGGTGGCGCGGGAGCGCGAGGCCGGCACCTTCGATCAGTTGCTGGTGACGCCGCTGCGACCGGTGGAAATTCTGATCGGCAAGTCCATCCCCGGCCTGCTGGTGGGTTTGCTGCAAGGCAGTCTGATCGTGGTGGTGACGGTTTACGGCTTCGGCGTTCCGCTGCGCGGCTCGGTCGGCGCGCTGTACCTGGGGATGGCGTTGTTCCTGCTGTCGGCGGTGGGGGTCGGGCTGATGATCTCGTCGCTGGCGGTGACCCAGCAGCAGGGCTTGCTCGGCGCTTTTCTGTTTTTGGTGCCGGCGGTGATCCTGTCCGGATTCGCCACGCCCATCGCCAACATGCCGCAAGCGGTGCAATGGCTGACCTATCTCAACCCCCTACGTTATTTCCTCATCGTGCTGCGCGGGGTGTTCCTGCAAGGCAATTCCTACGCCTTGCTGATGGATCAATACTGGCCCATGGCGCTCATCGGCCTGGTCAGCCTGATCCTGGCCGGTTGGCTGTTTCGCCATCGGATGTATTGAAAGCATCCGGCAAGGAAGCAGAAGCAGCGCGGCCGGTCGAAACTCCGTCCACAACCGCTTGATCGGGTTAGAATCATTCGCTCGAATACATTTCGAACCCGGAGAACGCCATGAAATGCCTCACTGGATCTGGATTGATCGTGCTGAGCCTGCTCGCGACGCCGGTGTTGGCGGCCAACAAGTGCGTCGATCCCAGTGGCCGGATCAGCTATCAGGCCATGCCGTGTCCAGAGCATTCGCGCGGCGGCGACATGAGCTTGAACGTCAACCGGCCGTTCGCCGGACGGTCCAGCGGCCCGGTCGCGGACCCCTATGTCCTTGGTATCGATTTCGTGGCCTCGCCGCCGACCGTCGAACCGGATCAGCCGGTTCAACCGGTTCAACCGGATCAGCCGGTTCAACCGGTGGTTCAACCGCTGGATGCCAACCCTTAACCACCTCCCGCCGGGGTCGCCATTCCGGCCGAAGCGGAAGAAAAATCACAAATATTAATCCGGAGGCACGAACATGGCTCTCGACGAAAAGCGGCGACAAAAGAAGCTCGCCAAGAAAGCAGCCGAGCGCAAGGCCCGGCAAGCCAGCAAAAGCTCGTCGGCGCGAACGGATTCCGCCGCGCTAGCCGCACAGTTTCCCATCGGCGATTGTCTGGTGCCCACGTCCCTGTTCGAGGAAGGCATCGGCCACGTCGTGTTGACCCGCGCACTGCCCGGCGGCGATGTGGCGGTGGCGGGTTTCCTGGTCGACACCTATTGCCTCGGCGTCAAGAACGCTCTGTATCGAGTGTTCTCTTCCACGGAATTCGAGTTCTATCGGCGGCAGATCGAACAACACACGCCTTTGGAATCGATCCATCCCAGTTGCCTGCGTAAACTGGTCGAGGGCGCGGTCCGGTACGCGCGCGATCTCGGCTTCCAACCGCATTCCGACTACGCCCGAGCCGCCCGGCTGTTCGGGGACATCGACGCGGCCGCCTGCCCGGTCCGTTATAGCTACGGCAAGGATGGGAAACCGTTTTACATCAACGGTCCCAACGAGACTTTCGCGCAATCGCGCAGGATTCTGGAAACCCTGGCGCGCAACCTCGGTCCCGACGGTTTTCATCACCTGACGGCGATTGGTTCCCCCGAAGAGCGCGCGCTCGCGGCCCCGGATCGGTCGGTCCACCTGATCAGCTACCAGATCAGCGACGAGCCTCTGGGAGATTCCGCCTACGCGCGGCTGCCTCAGTCAGTCAAGGACGAACTTGAAGAACTTTACTACCAAGTGACCGACAACCCCAGGGAAGCGATTGCCGCCCTGGGACCGATGATCGAGCGTTACCCTGACGTACCGCAGATCCACAACCATCTGCATGCCGCCTACACGGTGCTTGGGGATAAGGCCAATGCCCAGCGCGTGCTCGATGAAACCTTGGAGCGCTTCCCCGACTATCTGTTCGGCCGGATCGCGCAGGCCAACGACTGCCTGCAACGGGGTGAGATCGACCGGATTCCAGAGATTTTCGAGGGCAATTACGACCTCAAGCTGCTCTATCCCGAGCGCGAATGTTTCCACACCTCCGAGGTCCTGCATTTTGGCGCCGTCATGGCCCGGTACTTCCATGCCCGTGGAGAAAAGGACCGCGCCGAGATGTACTACAAGATGCTCCATCAGATCGATCCCAACCATCAGACGACCCACATGATCCACCGGCTGCTCCATTCCACGCGCCTTGCGGCGTTACTGCGCAAGCTGGCGGCAAAGCGTTAGGAAACGGTGATCGTGGCTTCCTCGCCGACGGGATTTCCGTGGAGGGATGAAACTGGCGGCGCGAAGCGCCGGATTCCCCATCGGGTCCTATAATTGAAGGGACTCAAGGCCATCGACCGCCGTCGGCGCTCAAGGAAATGCTCCAACGCCGGGGCGGACGGAGAAGTCACTCACGGCGTGGAGTACGGTCGATGCGACAATTCATTCGTCACCCCTCGGACATTCCCATCACATACAGCATCACTCATATCGGGAGCTGCTGGAAAAACTGCCTTCGGAACATCAGCCGGGGTGGACTATGCTTTCGGGCCGACAACCCCATCGAACGAGGCTGTATGATCCACATCGCGATCCCGATCCGGGAACCGGAATTCACGGTTATCGGCACCATCGTCTGGTGTCGCAAGACCAACAGCCATTTCGACGTGGGCGTTCGCTTCGCCGACGAAAACACCGAATTCGCGGTGCGCATGATCGAGCAGATTTGCCACATCAGCCATTACCAGAAGCAAATCCTGGAACGAGAAGGGCGGCAACTCTCGGGAGAGGAAGCGGCGGCGGAGTGGGTGGCCAAGTTCGCGCGGAATTTTCCCCGTTGATCTCGCGCGAGCCCATCGCGGGGTTGTGTTCAGGCCACGCCTCTGGCGGGCGGCGCCATGTTGTCCGGCATTTGCACCGCCACCACCCGACCGCGCACGCAGACTTCGCCCGCCGCCGTCACTGTCGCGTCCACCACCACTTTGCGGCCCTTGACCTCCTCGACCCGGCCCCGGATTTCCAGCGGCACGCCCAAGGGGGTCGGCCACAGGTAGTCCACTTGCAGCGACGCGGTCACAAAGCGGAACGGCGGTTCGCTGCCCAGCTCGCGGCCGGCCGCGCGATAGGCCGCCGCCGCCGCCGTGCCGGTACCGTGGCAATCGATCAGCGAGGCGAGCAGGCCACCATATACGTAACCGGGAATCGCGACGTAGTGGGGCCGTGGTTCGAAGCGGGCCACGGTTTCCTCACCGTCCCAGTAGCTCTTGAGTTGTAGTCCCTGCTCGTTCAGCCGGCCGCAACCGTAGCAATGGCTGAGTTCGTCGGGATAGAAGTCCTGAAAAGCTGGTTGATTCTGATTCATCGAGCGACCTCGTCGTCAGTAGACTATGTACGTGTACGCGCGAGCATGGAGCGTAACCGGTGAAAGATACAGAGCCGCGCGCGCTTTGGGGATTTAGAATCGACACTCTGACCGATGATGTTTTCCTGGAGATTGACCGTGAATCCGATTTGCAAGAGCTTGCTGCCCGCGCTGCTGTTCGGGTCGGGCGTGGTGTCCCTTTCGAGTGTCTGGGCTGGCGACATGGTGTTGGTGGTCGAGGAGCCGCTCGCTAATCATGCGTATTCCGGCGTGGCCAACATTCGCGGCTGGGTCGTCGGTTCGGCGGGCATCGACCGGGTCGAACTGTACGTGGATGGCGCGCTCCTCACGCCCATCCCCACCGGCGGTCGGCGTTCCGACGTGGGCGACGCCTATCCGAACTATCCCAATGCCGCCAACGCCGGATTTTCGATGGCGTTCAACTATTCGAGCCTGCTCGCCGGCCCGCACGCCATCCTGATTCGGGCAACGGACCGGGAAGGCGCGTTCAAAGAGGCAGCGGTCGATTTCAACGTCACTCGCTTCCCCAACGCCTACATTCCCGACCCGGCGAGCGTCAACCTGAGCGGCGCCTCCGCGACCTTCGACAGTCGATCGTTCCTGCTGAAAAACGTCACCGCCGAGGGCAAAACCTACGACATCCGGCTGGAATGGCGCAGAGAAGCCCAGGGATTCGCCATCACCCGGATCAGCACGGCCGGCGATCCACCCGCCGACGATTATAGCGGCACCTATCACTCCCAAGCCTCGCAAAGCAGCAACAGTTGCCCGTTCGCGGTCAGCCAGCAGGTCAAGAGCGAGTTGCAACTGAACCAAACCGGTTCCCAGTTGAGCGGCACGGAAAATTCGGGCGGGACCTTGGCGGTGTCCGGCACGGTGGATGCGCAGGGCCAGTTTTCCCTCCAATCCGAACGGTTGACGCAAACGCCGTCGGCGAACTGCCGGGGCGAGACTTACTTTGGCTATCAAGGTGATTTCCCTAGCCAAACGGTGACCATCACCACCCACTACGAGTATTTCGGCAGTTGTCCGTACTACAACTGCGCGGCGACTTATCAGGGCGGCATCGTCCGGGACAGCGCCGCCACCCTTGCCGAAGAGGCATCGGCCGACAGCGGTTCGAAAACCAAAGCCATGGCAAATTCCGCCGCGCGCGAGTTGATCGAATCGGTTCTGGAAACTTTTGAGCACGAAACGCCCTGAGCGACCGGTTCGTTCCCGGTCATGGTGGATGGAATGCTTCGGGATCAACCGTCGTGGATAAGAGCTCGTGAATTTCGAACGCCTCTTCGAGCGGATCGCTCCCGAACAACGCGGCAAGGTCCGCCGCCGCCCCGACACGCCGGCGGTCGCCGATGGTCTCGTCGATCCCGGCCTGGTCGCCGCGCGGCCATGCGAACAGGGCTTGTCGGACGAAACCACGCCGCGCGTCGACCAGATGGAAGCGGACACGATCGAACTGACCATCGTTCGCGATATCAGGCGGCCAGGCTCGGATGCCACCGTTCCACGGGCGCGATCAGCCGCGCCGACCGACGAGCAACCGACCGTACTCGCTAATCCCAGCGACTTCCCGCCGGTCGGCGGTTTTGGTCTTGCCGCCACCACGGCGGATTCCACGTCGTCCCATTACAGTCTCCTGGGCCGGATCAACGCCGGCGCCATGGGCGAAATCCAACTCGCCAAGGATCGCGACCTGCGGCGCAAAGTGGCCTACAAGCAATTGCTGGCCGGTATCGAGACCATGCCCGGCCTGACGCAGCGGTTTTTGCTGGAAGCGCAGGTCATGGCGCAACTGGACCATCCCAACGTCGTGCCGGTCTATACCCTGGAGCAGGTCGCGGATGGGCATCTCGCCTACGCCATGAAATGGGTACAAGGCCAGACCTTGGCGGAGCTGTTCAAGGACGCATGGGCCTGCGTCAAGGCACGACGCGTCCCGCCGACGGCATTGAGCCGCGAAACCCTGCTCGAACATTTTCTCAAGGTCTGCGACGCCATGTCGTATGCCCACGCCAAGGGCGTGCTGCATCGCGACCTGAAGCCCGCCAACATCATGGTCGGTCGGTTTCGTGAGGTCTACGTGATGGATTGGGGATTGGCCAGGGTGAGCGGCGCGCCGGACGTCGCGGGCGATACCGACCCGGTGGAACCGATGCCCTTGAGCGGCGAAGATCCGACCGCCGCCCGCACCCGCATCGGCGAAATCATGGGCACGCCCTGTTATATGTCCCCAGAGCAGGCCAGTGGCGACAACGCCGGCCTCGACGCCCGCAGCGACATTTATTCGCTGGGTCTGATTTTGTACGAACTGGTCAGCCTGCGGCGAGCCTTGCACGCCTCGTCGGTCGAAGCCATGTTGGAAGTGGCCCGGCTTGGCGAAAAGCAGCCGCTGCGGCCACCTTCGGCAAAACTGAAGATTCCACGCGAACTGCGCGCGATCATTGCCAAGGCAACGGCAACGATACGTTCCAACCGTTATCGAACGGTCAGTGACTTGGCCGATGACCTGCGCCGTTTCCTACAAGGCGAACCGATCAGCGCTTTGCCGGATACCTGGTGGCGCCAACTATTGCGCTGGATCGGACGGCACCGCCAGGCGACCTTGCTGATGCTGATGGGGGTCCTGCTGGTGGCCTTGAGCGCAATCAGTTGGAACTTCTATCAACGCGCGCGCGCGCTCGCCCAAACGCAAGCGCAAAAAGAGCAGTTGAGCCATTATCTAACCAGCGTGGCGGAGCAGAACCACATCATCGACAGGCAGTTTTTGTTTTTCGAGGAATTGCTGGAAGGGCTGGCCACCGCAACGGTGCAGGCTCGAACGAACGGCGCGCTATCCACCGAGACCCTGTATCTAGCCAATGATTTCCGTACCCCCGGACAGGCCCCACCCGACCTGGCGGCCGCCAGCCGATACCAGGGCAAACCGATCAGCACCGAATATCCGGTGTATATCCTGTGGGACGATTCACCGCCCGGCTCCGTGCTGCGCGATACCCTGCGCCGAGTCGCTCCCCTTCGTCACCCATTCCGACGCATGTTTCTGCTGAGCCGGAACGAGCGAATACCCCATCCACCGCCGGCCAATGCGCACCGAATCATCGGCGAGGAGGGCGTACCGCTGATCTGGGCCTACTTCGCGCTGCGAGAGGGGTTGCTCGCGGTGTATCCCGGCCATGCCCCGACCGAACTGCCGGCGGGCTACGATCCTCGGCGGCACCCTTGGTATCGGGACGCGGCGGGCAAAAATGGCAAATTCTGGGGGAGTCCGTATCGGGATCTACTCGGGCAAGGCTTGCTGCTGTCTTGCAGCATGTCCCTGTTCGATGGAACGGGGCAATTGCTGGGCGTGGCCGGTATCGACATTGCCCTGAACTATGTCATCGATCGGTTGATGCTCATTCCCGACCCACGGATGGTGGAGAGTTTTCTACTCGATCAGGAAGGCCGCATCGTGATCCGCTCCAGCGACAAGGACCGCGACCCCGCCGAGGTCGTGGCACTCAATGACCAGGAGCGCCCCCTGTACCCTCACCCTGAAATCGTTGCCGATGTCCAGGCCGGCAATTTCGGTTACCGGGAAATGCGGCGGCAGGATGGGCAGGAATTATGGATCGTATACGACGACATCGAAACCCTGGGATGGGCCTACGTGGTGGAATTCGCACCAAAACCGTAGGCGTCGGTAGGGCATGGGCGCGGACGGTTCCAATGGCGTTCGGGCGAGACGTCAGCGAACGACCGCGCCAAATCTCGGCCTTGGCGAAATTGATCACTCGGGATAGCTGATGAGCACGACGTCGCTGGCCTCGTTTTCATCAACCACCAGATTGGTTGCCTCGGTTTGAAAGGCCACGAACCAGTACCAATCGTCGGGAAGTAAAGTGCCCCAAGCCGCGGGATAAGCGCTCGGCCCGTTGGCATCTTCCCCGATCGGGCTCGTACTGACGGTAAAAAGGTAATTTTGAAAATCACCATCATTCCCGTTGACCTGCAAGACAATGTCGCGACGGTCCTTCTGAATCGACGTGTAAGCCACTCCATGGAACGGATTATCGGAAAGATAGGTATTGGGTAAATCGATCTGCCCAAAGTAATCAATCCCGAAAATCCGCGGCTGACGCTGCTCTCCAGGTTCGCGGTTGAGTAGCCACACTGGGGCATCCAATGGATCTGGAAGAGGAGCGAAGAACAAGCTGGTCTGTTTCACGACGATCCGAAGAGGCGCTTTTTCCAAACCCTCCCGCCCCAGATAACCGTTGGAAACCCAGGCGATGAAGTCACCAAATTCAGTGATGGACGGCTCGATATTACGCCCGATACGAGTCAGGTCGGAAAACAGAGAAATGGCATGGGTGCCCTCACCCTGCAATGAAGGATCGATGACGTGCAGCATAATATGGGAGTCTCCCGTATCTTCCTCGGTAACGAATACGATAAACCGACCATCGCCGGAAATGCGGGGGCTGTGGCTGTCCAGCATCGGGCGACCGGCGAATACCGCTGGTGGAATCCTTTTGATGCCGGTGAACCGATCCCAGAGAAAGACATCCGCGACCTCGCCGTTGGGATCGTGGTCCACGAGATTACTGGCCATCGAAACGAACACCACCCGGTTGCCGTCGCGGGACACCGAAGGCGTATAGGACGGACCGTTGGATTCGCCTTTGATGCCCCGCGAAATCCGGGTGTTGATGCGCTTGTCCAGGTCGTGCAGATAGATGTCCAGGGTGCCATTCTTGTCGCAGGCGGGCTTGCACACCAGATTGGAGGCGCTGCTGGCGTAGGCCACAAAGCGACCATCCAGCGAGATCGAAGGGCTGTAGCTCTGGTCGTCCCCTGGTCCTTCCGGACCCCGGCTGACCAGCACCGTGGTGTTGTTTTCACGATCACGGACGTAAACGTGCCGGCGCTGGTTGTCCGCCCCCGACACCACATGGGGATCGTTCGACACGAAGGCGATCCGCCGGCCCCATTCGCTGATTGATGGATAACCGCTGAACTTTTCGATTTGGTCGCCAAGGTTGGTTATCGAGAGGAGTTCCCGGTTGACGTTCTCCGGGGTCGGTTCGGCCAGCACGGATTGCCCGCCGGCCATGCCCAACGCCAGCAGGGCGATTCCCGGCCACACGTGGCGTAGCAGAGAGAGACGGTCGAGGGTGAAGGAAATCAATGAGAATTGCATGAGTGTGCTCCGGATCGTGGCGGTCGTGGTATCCCGCCG
The DNA here is from genome assembly GCA_020445045.1 of Candidatus Competibacteraceae bacterium. GTDB lineage: Bacteria > Pseudomonadota > Gammaproteobacteria > Competibacterales > Competibacteraceae > Competibacter. The sequence continues at coordinate 17,704 of JAGRHI010000016.1, read as the reverse complement.
ACCGCGCCCCTTCCAGATCGGAACCAACGGGCACGGTGGGGGAACTGGCGTGGTTTGAGATTGCCCTCGCCATGATCAACTAGGGCTTGAATCCTCCGTCAGAGAGAGACGGCTTTTGATCGCGCAGCCTTCTGTAATTCTCACAGACCGTAAAGTCGGCTGGAGCGGTCACCGACCCCATGTGCAGGTGCAGGTTGTAGCTGTTCACGACCCCGGTTTCTCCCCTGACCTTGTCGTGGATTTGCAAGGTCCATTCGCCCTCCGGCCATTCGCCCCAGAAGGCATTAGTCCAGAAGGTGTGGCGAATATGGTGGTATTCCTCGGCTATGAAGGGATTCTGGGTGAGGAATTGAGCGATGTCCCATCCCGCTTCTGGTAATTTCGTGTAGCTGCGCACCAGACGGCTGGCCGTGCCGTTCGGCGAGATCAGCACCACCTCGATATCGCCGCGCCGGCTGTGCTCGATATCCAGGGTGACTCCGACCTCCTCCAGCACATCCAGCGGACCGTTGCCCCCGGTCACGGACAAGCAACCCCAGGCCGGACAATCATCGACCTTGATGGTGTGGGTCAAGGGTTCACCCCCATCCGGGATCGGTTCGCCGTCAGCGGTATTCGAGGGTCCGCTCGGCCAGTAAATGGGTGGCGCTGGAGGTACTACGTTGCCGCCAAGCGAGCTGTTCCCGTTCCACTGCGTGGGCGGACTGATGGTCAGGCCCTCCCGCGCCAACTTGACCAACTTGTCGGCTTGCAGCAGGCCAAACCCATAATTCGGGTTGAAGCCACAGCCTGCCGCATTCACTGTCCAGCCACCTTCACGCGAGTTGTCCCCGATATCCACCGGCAGGCTGCCGTTGACCAAAAGGTGTTTGGCTAGTCGAGTGTTCAGATCAGGGCGCAACTCCCTGACCAAGGCCAGCGCGCCAGCAACCTGGGGCGCAGCGGCCGAGGTACCGCCGAAGGTGGCACTATAGCTGCCAGGCAACACGCTTAAACCGCTTGCACCACCATTTGCACCTAGAAAACCAGGAAGATCCGTAGTGGTGATGCCGATGTGGTGGCCCCCCGATTTCATCGAGGGCGCGGTCACGAACACGCTGGCGCCATAGTTGCTGTAGTCGGCATACCGGCCGTCGTAACCCAAGGCGGTTACGGCAATCCCGTCCGGGTTCGCGCTCCTCCCTAGCGTATTCCGATCCTGACGGTCGTTGCCCGCCGCCAGCACATGCACCATGCCCGCCGCCGCAGTTTCCCGCAGCGCATAGTTGGTGGCCTCCATTGGCGAATACTTGGTAGGGCTCCCATAGCTGTGATTTTTGATGGAGATGAATTTACTTTGGGCGTTGTAGATGCCTTGAGTACCGTAGTGGATGGCATCGACGATGCTGTCCGCACCCCCTACATCCGTTGCGGGGTTGAATGTTCCAGCCAATCCGATGCGTAAACCGGCAACCTGCGCTTGGGTCGCAACGCCCGTAACCCCCGTGCCGTTATTACCGATGGCTGCCGCCACGCCCGCGACCGCCGTGCCGTGATAAGAGCGAGAACAATATTGATCGTAGCAGGGCGTGGGATCGGTATCGTGTTCGACAAAATCGAAGCTCCAATCCGCATTCACCGACAAGTCCTCATGATTGGGCTGAACCCCCGAATCGACGATGCCGATGATCACTCCTTCACCGGTGACGCCTTGATCCCAGGCACCCTCGGCGTTGATGTCCGGCCAACCGTACTGGTTGTCGAGATGCCACTGACCCAGCAAACCCAAGTTCGGGTCAGGAGAGTAATATGGGTCATTGGGCGCCAGGTCGGGGACCATAGTGGTTCGCCGGTTGTTGAACGCCGCCTTCACGGTCTTGTCCTCGCGCAGGGCTGGCAAGATCTTGCGGGCCGCTTCCACCGAGTCGGTGGCGAACACATGAGCATTGATCTTGCTGACCAGGGTACGCACCGGCTTAAGACCATACCGCTTGGCCAGATCGTCCGGTTTGATCCCGTCATGGAGATAGACCAGCAATTGTTCGGTGTCCTGATCGTACAACGCGGGATCGAGTTTCTCCGCCAGGACGGCTTGAGACAGAACCCCGCCAATAGCCAGTGCGCTGGCCAGCAGGGCCGAGCGGATTGCGCCATGCAGACAGGTTGGACGTGGAAAAGTATTTTGCTTCGACATGGGTGAAAATCCTCAGAGAGTTTGTTGAAAAAATTTAATCAACTTTTCGAAAACAATTCGTCAAGTTGCTAATTTTATTCAGCACACTCCATGCCAATTATATTTTTTATTCTATTAACAATAAATCACGCTTATTCTGGATCGTACTTAAGGCCAAATTGACACTCAAAGATCTAATAAGAAATTGGCTAAAAGGCCCAGAATGAACTGGGCCAGAAAAGAAAAAAATAGAAATTGTATCGACTAATATTGAACAGAATGCGTAAATTCAGGAATAAAAAACCCTGCGAGTTCATCAAAAGATGACCCCCAAGTTTTTTACTTTAATTCAAGCCCAGGGATTGCCAGGACGAATATTGTCGCGAATGTACCGATAGCGCGAGTCACCGGTGCTCCGCTTGCCGATGTAGGGGCTGTACCAGTCGGCGACGATGCTCGCCTGCTGTTCGGCCGCATATTGCGACCAGCGGAGTCCAGGCGTATAGCCATAGGCTTGGGATACTTGCCCGCCGTTTAAAATAACCGACAAGGTCTGATGCAAGGCAGAGTTGAAGACGTAGCCGTAGAGAAAACCATGCTGACCCTGCCAGACATGAGTGAGCTCATGAATAAACAGGCTGCTTCGTCCGGAAGTCGCCATGCCGCTGTAACCACTGCCTATATGCAGAATAAAAAAAGGAACACCCGGCGCGGGCGGACTGGTCCAAGGCCGATTTCCTAATCCCAAATCGTTTTGAATGCGAACGATCGTCAGATTGATGCTGTTTTTGAAAACGAGCTGGGCTAAAGTGATTTCGTTGCCGTACAAAAATCGGATCGCCATCACGAAATCCTATAATCGAAGAGGAAAAGGAATTGCGGTGTATTCAGGTTAGTTTGTAAAAAACCGCCTCTAATTAATATCTATTTTTTGAATACATTGGATTCATCGTAATGAGTGGATTTAATTGTGGAACATACCCGAAACAAAGCAAATAAAATGCCAATTTGTGATAATGAAGAACCAATAATCAATAACTTATTTATTAATAAGTAAAAAATTTAAAATTTCGGCAATTGCATTGCCTATCCAGGTGATGCTAGTTCAGCGTTTAATCGTTGGAAAAAAACCGATTGAATGATAGTAATGTCGTGAGATAACCACCTTTCTTCCGGCACGGGGTGCTAGCCACCAGTCCCCAACTAAATTGCCGCCGCGGTTTGCGGCATCTTTGCCATCGCAGCGAACCGTGTTCTTCGCGACATGGCGGTGGGCGACCGGACAGTGCAAGTCACCCGCGTCACCCGCGTCACCCACGCCAGCACGCGGATCGAGTTCCTGGAGCACCTGCGCGGCGGGGCCTAACAAGGCTTGCTGGGTGAGGATCACGATGCACAGCGGCCGGCGACGGAAACGATCGCTTTTGAGGTCGTTTTAAAAAATTGTTAAATGATATTTGTAAAATACAAATATCATGTTAATATCTCCACCCATGGAGGTAAGCGATGAACACGATGACCAACCCAACCTTGTCCGCCGCAACGCTGCTGGCGATCCCGCCGACCGCGCCGGAACGCTTGTTCAACGACGACCCCGAAGCCATCCGTCAGGAATTTCGAGCGCTGGCTTCGATCTGGCACCCGGATCGGTGTCCGCATCCCGAAGCGACCGAGGTGTTTCAACATCTCGGTCGGTTGTACGAGGCGGCGCTTGGGAAACTGCGCGATGGGATCTGGCAAACGCCCGGTCTGCTGCGGTTACGCGCCACCGACGGGACGGAGTTTCGCGTTCGTTTCCATCGGGAACGCGAGTTCGAACTGGGTCGGGTATTCGTCGGCGACGACATCGTGACCACCCTGGTGGATCGGGCGCACGCAGACCTGTTCCCGAACGCGCTCGCCACCATCGACCGCTTGCCCTGCGCCGACGCCCGCATGGCGACGGAAGTCGGGCGCTGCCTGCCCGAGATCGTCCGCTGTTTCGAAATCGGTGCCGGCCAAGTGCTGGTCGTGCGGAAAACGCCGGACCTGTTGCCCCTGCGGGAGGTGCTCGACCACTACGATGGCCGGTTGGACCCCCGCCACGTCGCCTGGATTCTCAGCTCGCTGCTCAATCTGGCCTGTTATCTCGACTATGCCGGCATCGTCCACAGCGCCATTTCGGCCGACACCTATTACATCTCGCCGCCAACGCATGGCGGCGCTCTGCTCGGCGGCTGGTGGTACGCGGTCCGGCGGGGAGAGCCGTTGCGCGCCGCGCCCGCGCTCACCGTCCAATACGCCCCTCTCGACGTCATGACCCACCGGCGAGGCGACCATCGCACCGACCTGGAATCGATCCGGGCGTTGGGCCGGGAACTATTGGGCGATATCGCCGGATCGCGGCTGGCGCGCGACAAAGCCGCGCCGCCGCCGATGATCGACTGGCTGCGGCTGCCGGCCAGCACTTGCGCCCTCGACGATTACCAAACCTGGCAACGCCGGGTATTACCCGCCAGCTTCGGTGAACGCCGCTTCATCGAACTGGATTTGACCCGTCAAGACCTCTACTGACCTGAGAAGGAGAACATCATGGGAACCGCTCGCTGGAATCCAAGTGATTGGACAAGCTATGC
>JAGRHI010000016.1:277-12785 GCA_020445045.1 Candidatus Competibacteraceae bacterium | reverse complement strand
GCTCGATGGGCATGATCGCCGACGCTCTGGCGCGCAAGGGGCTGGGCACCATGGTCGAGGAGATCCTGGCCCGCAAACCAGTGTCCGATCCGCATATCCTGTGCGCCGGCATCGGCGACGTGTTGTACGACCGGGCGCCGCTGCAAGTGACCCAGTTCGAGGCCGATATCCGCATCGCCCGCCAGTTGGAAAAAATCTGGCTGGAAAAAGGCGGTGGCGGCAATTCCTGCGAGTCCTACACCCTGCCGTGGTACTTCGCGGCGCTGCATACCTCGATCGATTGTTTCGAGAAGCGCGGCAGGAAAGGCTACCTGTTCACGGTCGGCGACGAAGAACCGCCGCGCGATCTGCCGGCCAAGGCCATCGCCCGCTTCATCGGCGACCGGCCGCAACGCGATTTCAGCTCCCGCGAACTGCTGACCATGGTCAGCCGCATGTACCACGTTTTTCACGTCATCGTCGAGGAAGGCTCGCACGCCCGCCACGACCCGCACGGGGTACGGAGCCGCTGGGTCGATCTGCTCGGACAGCGGGTGATCGGCCTGGCCGATCACACCAAGCTGGCGGAAGTCATCGTGTCGGCGATCGAAGTCAACGAGGGTCGCGACCGGGACCGGGTGGCGAAAAGCTGGTCGTCGCGGCAGACCGCCCTGGTGGTGCGGCGCGCCGTGGCTGGATTGACCCCGACCGCCGCTCCAGCATCCGGCGTGGTGCGGTTCTGACGAACGGATGTGGAGGAGACCATCGCCATGCATCTCAGCAAAACCGCTCGAGTCGTGATCGGCGCGCAGTTCGGCGACGAAGGCAAGGGTCGATTGACCGACCATCACGTGGCGGAGGCCGGTGGCGATGCGATCGTGGTTCGCTTCAACGGCGGCGCGCAGGCCGGCCACACGGTGGTCGCCCCGGATGGCCGGCGCCACGTATTCAGCCATGTCGGCAGCGGCGCCCTGGCCGGCGCCGCCACCTATCTGTCACGCTTTTTCGTCGCCAATCCCATCCTGTTCCTGAAGGAACTGGATCTATTGGCGGCCAAGGACGTCACGCCAACGGTCTACATCGATCCCGCCAGCCCGGTGACCACGCCCTATGACATGATGATCAACCAAATCGTCGAGCGGGAGCGGGGAGCCGGCCGACATGGCAGTTGTGGCATCGGCTTCGGTGAAACCCTGGAACGCAACCTGGATGGCCGTTTCGCGCTGACCGTCGCCGATTTGGCGGACCCATCGACGCTGACCAACCGTCTCGACGCCATCCGCCGCAAGTACGCGCCGGCCCGACTGGCCCGGTTGGGTTGCGCGCACACCTTCGAAGCCAACGCCGCTTTGTTTCGGTCGGACGCCATCTTGGAACACTACGTCGAGGACGCGAGGCGCTTTCTGGATGCCACGATCACGGCCGGGGCACGGGCGGCGATTCGGGATCGACCGCTCGTTTTCGAAGGCGCCCAGGGTCTGCTGCTCGATCAGGATCGTGGTTGCTTCCCCCACGTCACTCGCTCCAACACCGGGCTGCGCAACGTACTCGCTCTGACCGCCGAACTGGGTCTGGAGCGGCTGGACGTAACCTACGTCACTCGTGCCTATCTGACCCGGCACGGCGCCGGCCCGCTGCCGCGCGAGCTACCCGAAAAGCCTTATCCGGGAGTCGTCGATACGACCAACGTCCCCAACGAACATCAGGGTACGTTGCGGTTCGCCTGGCTGGATCTGGATCTGCTGGGGCGCGCCATCCATGAGGATCTGAGCGACGCGGCCGCCTATCCGGCGCTGACCGTGAACGCGGGCCTGGCCATCACCTGCCTGGATCAACTCGGCGGCGCGGCGGCGCGTTACCATCGGGGAGGCATCCAGCATCGATCTTCGTTGGAAACGTTCGTGGTGGCGGTGGCGGAAGCGGTGGGCTTGGATCGGCCGTTGCTCGGCTTCGGTCCGAACGGAGCGCTGATGCCTTGCGGATGATGCCGAGAGGGCTTTCAAGCACGCCCGGATCGCAGTATCGTTGCGCCGCATTTCGCGGACCATCCACCCTTTGAGGAAGCAACCGATGCATCCGAATGCTTATTCCCCGGCTGAATGGGAAAAAATCGTCGCGTTCTCGGCCACTAAGGAGACCCCCTTTCTGCTGGTCTCGCTGGATCGAGTTCGACGGAAATTCCAGGCGTTCCGCACGCATTTCCCCAACGCGAAAATCTATTACGCGGTCAAGGCAAATCCCGGGAAGGAAGTGCTGACCTTGCTGCGGGATCTGGGTTCCTACTTCGACATCGCTTCGGTTTACGAACTCGATCAAATGCTCGACCTCGGCGTGACGCCCGATCGTATCAGCTTCGGCAATACCATCAAAAAAGCGCGGCATGTCCGGGAAGCCTACGACAAGGGCATCCGGCTCTTCGCCAGTGACAGCGAGGCGGATGTCCGTCACCTGGCCAAGGAAGCGCCCGGTTCGCGGGTATTCTTTCGGCTGCTGATGGATGCGGTCACCTCCGACTCCGACTGGCCACTGTCGCGCAAGTTCGGTTGCCAGCCGCGGATGTTGACGGAACTGGTGTCATTGGCCGCCGATCTCGGTCTGGAGCCATATGGCATTTCGTTTCACGTCGGCTCGCAGCAACGCGAAATCCCGGCCTGGGACGCGGCGATCACCCAAGTCCGCGACTTGTACGACCAGATCGGGCGAAACGATATCCACCTGAAGGCGATGAACATGGGGGGTGGTTTCCCGGCCGATTACCTGGTGAAAAGCAATCCGCTTTCCGTGTACGCGGAAGAAATCAACCGCTATCTCGACCTGCATTTCGGCGACTCCACCCCGGCCATCTATCTGGAACCCGGACGCGGGCTGGTGGGCGAAGCGGGGGTGCTGGTCAGCGAAGTGGTCTCGATCGCCAAGAAATCGAAAACCGATCTGAAACGCTGGATCTATACCGATGTCGGCATCTTCAACGGTCTGATGGAGACCGTCGACGAATCGATCAAATACCCGGCTTACACCGAGAAAACCGGCGAAACCGGGGACGTGATCCTGGCCGGACCGACCTGCGACAGCCTGGATATCATGTACGAGCATTACAAGTATCAACTGCCGCTGTCGCTGGAGATTGGCGACCGGATTTTCTGGCTCTCCACCGGTGCTTACACGGCTTCCTACAGCGCCGTCGAATTCAATGGCTTTCCACCGCTGAAGACCTATTATCTGTAACGCCATTGGTCACAAGTTGAAGACACGACCCTCCTACATATTCGGATAATTCGGTCCGCCTCCACCTTCGGGAACGACCCAGTGAATATTCTGGGTCGGGTCCTTGATATCACAGGTTTTGCAGTGTACGCAGTTCGAGGCGTTGATCCGTAATCGTGACTGACCCCCTTCTTCGACGAACTCATATACCCCAGCCGGACAGTAGCGTTGCTCCGGGCCAGCGTACTCGGCCAGATTGACCGTGACCGGCACATTAGGGTCTCGCAGCGTGAGATGGCAGGGCTGATCCTCCTCGTGATTGGTGTTGGAAATGAATACGGAAGACAGCTTGTCGAAGCTGACCTTGCCATCGGGCTTGGGATATTCGATCGGGGTGTAGGCGCGTGCCGGTTTGAGCGCCTTGTGGTCCTCGTGGTGGTGCAAGGTCCAAGGCGCGCGACCGCGCAAGAGATAGGTGTCGAGGGCGGAGTAAAGAACGCCCCCGAACAGTCCCCAACGGAAGCTGGGGCGGATGTTGCGCACCTGGGAAAGTTCGTCCCACAGCCAGGATTGCTTGAGCCGGTCGGGGTAGGCGTCGACTTCAAGCGCTGGCTCCGCCGCGCCGAGCGCATCGAACACGCTTTCCGCCGCCACCATGCCCGATTTCATCGTCGTGTGGATACCCTTGATCTTGGACACGTTCAAAAAGCCGGCGGTATCGCCGATCAACAGCCCACCAGGAAAAGCGAGTTTAGGTATGGATTGCAGACCGCCCTCGCTGAGCGTCCTGGCGCCGTAGGCGATCCGACGTCCGCCCTCGAATGTCGGACGGATCGCGGGATGGGTTTTGAATCGCTGAAACTCCTCGAAAGGACTGAGGTAGGGATTCTGGTAATCCAAACCCACGACGAAACCCACCGCCACCTGGTGGTTTTCCAGAGGGTACAGAAAGGAACCACCGTAAGTATGCCGATCCAGCGGCCAGCCGATAGTGTGGATCACCAGGCCAGACTGGTGTTTTTCAGGGTCGATTTCCCATAATTCCTTGATGCCGATCCCATAGGCTTGCGGATCGATCCCTGCTCTGAGTCCAAAGCGTTGGAACAGCGTTTTGGTCAGGGAACCGCGGCAGCCCTCGGCGAACAGGGTGTAACGGGCACGTAGCTCCATCCCAGGCTGGTAGGTGGTCGTGGGTTGGCCATCGCGTCCCACGCCCATATCGCCGGTAGCCACCCCGACCACCGTCCCTTGGTCGTCGTAGAGTACTTCGGCCGCCGCAAAGCCGGGATAGATCTCCACGCCCAGCGCCTCCGCCTGCTGGGCCAGCCAGCGGCAGAGGTTGCCGAGGCTGACCACGTAGTTGCCGTGATTGTGCATCTGCGGCGGGGTGGGTAACCGGTAGGAGGATTGGCTGGTCAGGAATAGAAATCGGTCTTGTTGTACCGGCGTGTGCAGCGGTGCTTCTTTAGTCTTCCAATCAGGGATCAACTCGTTGAGCGCCCGCGGTTCAATGACAGCGCCGGAGAGGATATGCGCGCCCACTTCGGAGCCCTTTCTCCAGCACGCACACGCTGAGTTCGCGCTGGTGTTCCTGGGCTAGCTGCATCAGCCGGATCGCCGCCGCCAGAGCCCGAGGGACCCGCGCCGACGATGACGACGTCATAGGTCATGCTGTCACGTTGCATCGGTTTCTCTCATCGCTTACGAGTGGCTAGAAGCGGAGCGGCGGCGCCTCCTCGTGGCCAGCGTTCAAAATTGCTCCGCCGGCAGCGCCAAGGACGCTTGAGCCACCGCTGCGCACGATCTTGAGCAGGGCGTCCGCTTGAGGCAGGATTTGCTCGGCGTAGAAGCGCGCGGTGGCCAGTTTGGCACCATGGAATCCGGGATCTTCCCCGGCATCGAGTTTCGCCCTGGCCACCCGCGCGGCCCGCGCCATCTGCCAGCCGCCGCAGACAAAGCCGGTCAGCATCAGATAATTTTTCGAAGCGACGGCGGCGGCATTGGGGTCTCTGACCAAAGAGTCTGCAACACCCATTGAGTCGCCTGCTCCAGAGCCTGGACACCCGCCGCCAAGGATTCACCGATCATTGTCAGTTCGGGGCTATCGGCTTGGGCAAGTTCAGTCTGGACAGCGCGCATCTCCTGAATCAAGTTCCGCCATCGCCACACCCTGGTCTCATGGCAAGTTTCCGACCGACCAGATCAGCGGCCTGGATGCCCGTGGTGCCCTCGTAGATCGGCGCGACGCGCGCGTCGCGCAGGTATTGGCAGGCGCCCGTCTCCTCGACATAACCCATGCCGCCGTGGACTTGAACTCCCGTGGAGGCAATCTCCACGCCCAGTTCGGTACACCAACCCTTGAGCACCGGGATCAATAAATCCACCCGTGCCTGGCGGTGCTGGCGCTCGGTGGCGTCTGGATGTTTGTGGGCGAGATCCATATCGGCGGCCATCACATAGGCGAAAGCGCGCATGGCTTCGACCTGGGACTTCATGGTCATCAGCATGCGCCGCACGTCCGGGTGCTGAATGATGGCGACGCGATCACCGGATTTCTGGTCCAAGGGACGGCCCTGAATCCGGTCCTTGGCATAGTCGCGCGCCTGCTGGTAAGCGCGATCGGCAATCCCCAGACCTTGGATGCCGACCTTCTGGCGGGCCTCGTTCATCATGGTGAACATATGGGCGAGTCCCTTGTTCTCCCGGCCCACCAGGTAACCGATGGCACCATCCTGGTCACCGAAGCTCATCACGCAGGTGGGGCTGGCGTGGATGCCCAGCTTGTGTTCGACGGACACACAGTGAACATCGTTGCGTGGGCCGAGCGAGCCATCGGCGTTGACCAGGAACTTGGGGACCAGGAACAGCGAAATGCCCTTGACACCCTCGGGGGCATCCGGGGTGCGTGCCAATACCAGATGGATCACGTTATCGGCCAGGTCGTGGTCACCCCAGGTAATGAATATTTTCTGGCCATAAAGCCGGTAGTGATCGGCCTCGGGCACCGCCTTGGCGCGCACCGCCGAGAGGTCGGAACCGGCCTGCGGCTCGGTCAGATTCATGGTGCCGGTCCACGTGCCGCTGATCATGTTCGGCAGATACTGTGCCTTCAGCGCATCCGAGCCGTGCTGTTTGAGCGCTTCGGTCGCGCCGGCGTTCAGCAGGGGGCACAGGGCAAAGGACATGTTCGCCGCGTTCCACATCTCCACGGTGGCCGCCAGCACCAGCTCCGGCAGACCCTGACCGCCATGGTCGGGGGCACCGCTAATGCCGTTCCAGCCGCCTTCCACAAATTGCTGATAAGCGGCCTTGAAACCGTCGGCGGTGAGCACGTCGCCGGCTTTTAGATGGACGCCTTGCGTGTCGCCGGTTTTGTTGAGCGGAGCCAGTACCTCACCAGCCAGCTTGGCCGCTTCGTCCAGAATCGCTTCGACCAAATCCGGCGTCGCCTCCTCGTAGCCCGGCAGGCCGGTCAGCTGGTCCAGACCGGCCAGTTCCTCGATCACAAACCGCATGTCGCGGGTTGGCGCAAGATAAGTCGTCATGGGTCGCCTCCTCAGGCGGGTGGGAGTTTGTCCAACTCGGCGGACAACTCGGGCAGTACCTTGAATAAATCGCCGACGAGGCCGTAATCGGCGATCTGAAAGATCGGTGCCTCTTCGTCCTTGTTGATGGCGACGATGATCTTGCTGTCCTTCATCCCGGCCAGATGCTGGATGGCGCCGGAAATACCCACGGCGATATAGAGTTCGGGCGCGACGATCTTACCGGTCTGGCCGATCTGGTAGTCGTTGGGTACAAAGCCGGCATCCACCGCCGCGCGCGAGGCACCCACCGCCGCGCCGATTTTGTCGGCGATGTCTTCCAGCAGCTTGAAGCCCTCGCCCGAGCCCATGCCGCGACCACCGGAGACGACGATCCGGGCGGCGGTCAACTCGGGGCGCTCGGACGTGGTCAGTTCCTGGCCGACAAAGCGGGTCACGCCCAGCGGCGGCGCTGCTGGAACCGTTTCGATCGGCGCGGCGCCGCCCTCACTGGCGGCCGCCGCAAAAGCGGTGCCGCGCACCGTAATCACGGTGACCGGGGCGCTGCACCGCACCGTGGCCAACATGCTGCCGGCATAGATCGGACGGACAAAGGTATCCGCGTTCTCCACGCCGACGATATCGGACAGTTGGGTGACATCGAGTAGCGCCGCCACTCGAGGCATCAGGTTCTTGCCGAAGGTGGTGGCCGGCGCCAGCACATGACTGTAATCCTTGGCGAGCCCGGCGATCAGCACCGCGAGGTCCTCGGCGAGGTGACGGGCGTAGTGGTCGGCGTCCACCTGCAACACCTTGGCTATCCCAGGGATCTTGGCGCTGGCCGTGGCCGCGCCGGCGCAGTGGTTTCCCGCCACCAGCAGATGAATCTCGCCGCCGATGTTCCGCGCGGCGGTGACCGTATTCAGGGTGGCCGCTTTTAGTGTGGCGTGGTCGTGTTCCGCAATGACTAATAGGTTGGTCATATCAGATCACCTTGACGTCGTTTCGAAGTTTGGCGACGAGTTCCGCCGCATCGGCGACCTTGATGCCGGCTTCGCGCTTGGGTGGTTCGGCCACCTTCAGCGTGGTCAGTTGGGTGGCCAACACGACACCCAGGTCGCCCGGATTCAAGGTTGCCAACGGTTTCTTCTTGGCCTTCATGATGTTGGGCAGCTTGACGTAGCGGGGTTCATTGAGCCGTAAGTCGGCGGTGATCACCGCTGGCAGCTTGAGCGCCACAGTCTCCAGCCCGCCGTCGATCTCGCGAATGACTTCGATTTCCTGCTCGCCCAGGGTGAGCTTGGAGGCGAAAGCGCCTTGCCCCCAGCCGAGCAGCGCCGCCAGCATCTGTCCGGTCTGATTGCAATCGTCGTCGATGGCCTGTTTGCCGAGGATCACCAGGTTCGGCTGTTCGCGTTCGACCAAGGCTTTCAGCAACTTGGCAACCACCAGCGGTTCGGGCGCGGCGTCGGTCTCGACCAGGATGGCCCGGTCAGCGCCCATGGCCAGCGCCGCGCGCAGCACCTCCTGGCACTGACTGACGCCGATGGAGGCCACAACGATCTCTGTTGCCTTGCCTAATTCCTTCTGTCGCACCGCTTCCTCCACGGCGATTTCATCGAAAGGATTCATGCTCATCTTGACGTTGGCGATCTCCACGCCGGAGCCGTCCGCCTTGGGGTAAACCTTGACGTTGTAGTCGACCACCCGTTTCACGGCGACGAGAATTTTCATATCGATCCTCCTATAATTCATATAGTTATTAATTTTGGCTCTTCGAGGATTCTTGTGGAGCCCACACCGTAGCTCGGGCATAAGCATCGCGTTGCCCGACAGGAGCGCGCATGTCGGGCACGTCCTGTGCCCGACCTACCGATTGCAGTATCAATTCCACAAGAACCATCGAAGAACCTTAATTTTTTGTTATCGTTGGCTCGGGGTTACCCTTGCGACCGCTGCCGAGCCTGGCGAAACTTTTCGTCATTTCCCTCAACAGGCCGCTATCCGGTCTTGTATTGCTCGCGCATCAGCTTCTTGTCGAGCTTGCCGACGCTGGTCTTGGGCAGTACGTCCACGAAGACCACGCGATCCGGCACCCCGTATTTGGAAATGATGCCCTTGGCCGCGAAATCCTGGAGCAGCGCCTTGACATCGGCTTCGCTCGTCTCCTGCCCAGCCTTGAGGACGACCACCGCCAGCGGTCGCTCGCCCCACTTGGGATCGGGCATGCCGATCACCGCGGTTTCTTCGATCGCGGGATGCTTGAGGATGAGGTTTTCCAGCTCCAGCGAGGAGACCCACTCGCCGCCGGTCTTGATCACGTCCTTGAGCCGGTCGGTGATCTTGAGATAGCCCTCCTCGTCGATCACCCCGATATCACCGGTGTGCAGATAGCCACCGTGCCACAACGCTTCGGAATTCCTGGGGTCCTTGAGATAACCCTGAGTCAACCATGGCGCGCGGACCACCACCTCGCCTGGCGTCTTCCCATCGTGCGGCAAATCGTTCATCGCCTCGTCCACCACGCGCAGTTCGACTAGCGGCACCGGTAACCCGGTCTTACAGCGGATGTCCAGTTGCCGTTCCTCATCCCAGTCCAGCATGTGCGGTTTGAGTTGCGCCAGGGTCAGAATCGGGCAGGTTTCCGACATGCCGTAGGCGGTAAACACGTCCACGCCCCGGGCGCGGGCCTGCTGCGCCAGGGTTTGCGGCAATGCTGACCCGCCGATGACCACCTTCCAACGCGACAGGTCGACCTCGTCGACGACCGGACTGGCGAGCAGCATTTGCAGGATGGTCGGCACACAGTGGGAAAAAGTCACTTTTTCCCGCTGAATCAGGCGCAGCAGATGATCCGGTACGTAGCGGCCCGGATAGATCTGTTTCAAGCCCATCACCGTGGCGATATAGGGGACGCCCCAGGCGTGAACGTGAAACATCGGGGTGATCGGCAAATACACATCGTCGCGGCTGATGTGGCCTTGTCCGCTCCCTGCCACCGCTGTCATCACGCCGAAGGTATGCATGACCAGTTGCCGGTGGCTGAAATACACGCCCTTGGGCAGACCGGTGGTGCCGGTGGTGTAGAACGTGGTGGCGCGGGTGTCTTCGGAAAAATCCGGGAACGGGTAGTGGGGATCTCCGGTGGCCAGCAGCGCTTCGTACTCCGTATCAATATTCAGGGAGGTTGCTGGCGGCTGATCGGCATCGTTGAGCAACACCAATTTCTTGACGGGTTCGATCCGATCGCGGATGGCTTCCAAGATCGGCAGGAATTCGGTATTGACCAGAATCACGTCGTCCTCGGCGTGATTGATCGTATAGAGAATCTGCTCCGGAGACAGTCGGATGTTCACGGTATGCAGCACCGCGCCCATCATCGGGACGGCGAAGAAACATTCCAGATAGCGGTGACTGTCCCAGTCCATGACCGCCACGGTATCCCCAGGTTTGACGCCCAATCCGGCCAGACCGCTGGCCAGCCGGTGGATGCGTTCGCCCATCTCCCGATAGGTCTGGCGTTTGAAATCGCCGTAAACGATTTCCTGGTTGGGAAACTGGCGCAGCGGATTAGCCAGCAGATTTTTGATCAGCAGCGGGTAAGCGTAAGCCGACGGGGTTTTGTCTATGATATTGTTAGTCATTATTGTCCTCTCTCATTGCACACCATTCGATGGGAGTCAATCGGCCATCCTGTCCAGGTTGTGGAAAACCCCTCCTTAAAGGATAAGGAGGGGCGAACGAAACACCGGGGTGATTCGATTCGGCGGCTCCACAGTCCATCCAGGACCATTGTAGGTGGCTGGTACGTCGGCGCCAGGCGGTGATCCGCGCCCCCGCCTTCGCGCTCTTCGGGTTGTCGTCGGCCATGGCGCCCTCCCGGTTAAGAGGCAATGAGCATCGTCAGCAGTTCGGCGACCAAAGCCGGTTTGTCTTCGCCTTCGATGGCGATGGTATTGCGGGTCTTGATTAGGACGCGGCCTGGCCCCTTGGCGTCCACCGCTATCAGCTCCACGCAATTTCGCACCCGGGCGCCGGCCTTGACGGGCGCCATGAAGCGCACCCGATCGAGTCCGTAATTGAGCAGCTGATCCGTGTCCGGTGGGGCGATGCCAAGCTGGAGATGGGTGGTGGCGACCAGCGACAGACACAAAAAACCATGAGCGATCGTTCCGCCGTAGGGACTCTCTCTGGTTGCCCGCTCCCGGTCGACATGAATCCATTGGTGATCGCCGGTGCATTCGGCGAACTGATCGATACGCGCTTGGTTAATTTCGATCCAGTCCGAAACCCCCAGCTCACGACCGACGAATTCGCTGATCGTCGCGATGCTGTAGTTTGCTAGAGCCATCTCCTTACCTCTTGATCTAAACGGGTTAATCAACGACGTTGCTTAACACTGTAGACGTGCGGGGGAGAAGCTCACCTATCGCTAGATAGGCACTAGGGTTGGGTTGGAGTTAGGGATTTGGGGACTACGCAGCCCGATTTGAAAAGCCCCGACAATAGCCGCCACGCGAAGCTGTTCCTAGCGCGGATGCGTAATAGGATCAGATGGTTGGCGCTCGGGACTGTAGATGTTCGGAGATAGGTCGTCGCCTATCACCCGATAGGTGCGATAGGTTGGGTGGGAGTTGGAACGGATTACAGCAACCCCTGTTCGCGGGCTTTGGTGACCGCCTCGGTGCGGTTGCGCGCCTGTAGCTTGCCGAAGATCTGGTGCAGATGCCACTTGGCGGTGCCAATGGAAATCCCCAGCTTGTCGGCGATTTCCTGATTGGTGAGGCCGAAGTCCAGCAGACGAAGGATCTCGAGCTGGGTTTTGCTCACCGCTCCCGCCAGACCCTCCGGCGCGGGCGCGGGTTCGTGGGGAAAGGCTTGCAATAGCTCGATGACGAAAGCAGGCGCCACATGGCGCAGTTGCGGTAGCAGCGCGGCCACGGCCGGACCCTCGTCGAGGAAAACCCGCCGGTACCCAGGCGAGGTGGCCAGGGAGAGCGCCTGTCCCAACCGGTCCAGAGCGGCGGCCCGGTTGCCGGCGGCCCGTTTGCACAGCGCCTGCAGCACGTAAACGGTGATCAGACTGCCGTTTCGTTCCTCTTTGACCGCCGCCGTTTCAAGACCATTGAGTACCCGCTCCGCTATTCGCGGCTGATTTTGCGCCAGCAGCAGGCGCGCATGGACCAAGCGTTCGAACTCGGAATGGGATTCGGCCGAGATAGCCGCCTTATCCAGGGTTCGCGCGGCCGCCGCGACGTTCCCCTCGCGCAATTGCAGTTCCGCGGCGGCGGCGTCCATCAACCGCCAGCGCCGGGGATTTTCGGACTTTTCGGCGAGTCGTCGTGCCGCCGTCAACGTATCCCAGGCCGCTTCGCGCTCGCCGCTGATATGTTGTAATTTGGCGAGCGACCGTTGGCCCATCAAGGTGTAATAGACCATTCCCAACTGCTGACAGAGAGCGATCCCCGTGCTCAGGTTGCGCCGAGCCGACTCCAGGTCGTTGATCTCGTAAAGCAAGACACCCAACGGCACGTAGACCAAGCCAGCCACCGCCAGCGGCTTACCGCGAACATCCACGTAGCGCTCGACGTTCTCGCAGCAAAGCAGCATCGCCTCCCGTAAACGGCCCTGGGCATACATCAGCGGCGCCAGATTACCGAGCGCATCGAGGGTGATTAAGTGATTGCCGAGCTTCTGACCGAGCTGCACGGCTTGGCTTAGCGTTTCGATGGCCGTTTTTCGATCGCCGGAGAGGCGTTGCGCATGGCCCAGCAGACTGAGCGCACAGGTGTGGAAGAAGG